>CAZJKK010000064.1:0-11200 GCA_964546605.1 uncultured Clostridia bacterium | reverse complement strand
CAACCGCCCAAAGTACATAAGAAAAAATTTTCGGTGCTTTCTTAAGAAAAAATCTTGCTATAATAACAGCTAATGCAACATAGCTTGCAGTCAAGTTCATATCCGCTACCTCTAAAAACATACTGCTCATTTTGTTGCCTCCTCTATCATTTTTTTGATTTCTTCAGCCTCCTTTTTTGAAAGCTTTTTATCCTGTAAAAATGCAGCAATAAATGTTGGCAATGAATTATCAAACGTTTTTTCTAAAACAGCTTCACTTTCATATTTTTGAACCTGTTCCTTGTTTATAAGTGAAGTTACAATGGCGTTTTCATTTTTTAAAACGCCCTTGCTTGCCATTTTTCTAATCATAGTGTATGTAGTTGACTTTTTCCATCCAAGCTTTTCAAAGCATACCTTAGTCAATTCAGTTGAGTTAATTGGCTCTAGTTCCCATATAATATCTAAAAATTTGCTTTCCGCATCATATAATTTATACTCTTCCATTATATCTATCTCCTATAGGTGTGATAAATCTTAATGCTAGTTTATCGCAATAAACCAAATGTGTCAATACTATTTTTATTTTTTTACAATCCTATTCTTCCATATATTTCATCAATTAAAGGGCTTTTAGCTTCTATATAACTGTCAATATCTGTTGGATTATTTCTTGCTGCTTGTAATTTTATTTCACTGTATTTGTCTCTATCTTCCTTATGCACTCTTAAATAATCTCGAAAAGCAATATGCCTTTTTAACTCTTGAGAACTTTGAGGACATACATATAAGTGATGCGTCATAAATTCAGTCTTTTCATTTTCATTATATGCAAAAGCTTCCCTATCTTTAATACCTAAGTCCCCTTCATGGTGGTACCCTATGATCTCCAATTTAGATTTAACTTCTTGAAAATCATCATAGTTTCTAATAACCACATCAATATCTATAATTGGTTTAGCAAATAGCCCTTTCACTGAAGTGCTTCCCACATGTTCAACTGCAACAATACTGTTTTCAAGATTTTCTTTTAAATATAATTTAATTTTTATGAACTCTTCCTTCCAACTATAATCATAAGGAACAACAAATACATTTTTTGTTCTCATCTATACACCTCATATTTTATAAAACTCATTCTCAAACCCTTTTAAAAATTCAAATAACAACCGTACATTTTCTAATTCCGTAAAACGCTTCACATCTACAGGATTTTCATCTAAATCATATATTTTAGCGCCTTTCATCGAAAGAAGAAACGGAGAATGTGTTGATATTATAAACTGGCATCCCAGCAATCGTGCTGAATCTTCAATAAATTTCATCAATTCCATCTGTCGCCTTGGAGACAGACTATTTTCAGGTTCATCTAATAAATATAGTCCGTTTTCGCCTATTTTTTCAGTAAAATACTTAAAGGCACTTTCTCCATTAGAATATTCCCGAACATTATTCATGAGTTCACTTCTGACAAAACGCGACTGTGTCTTTCTTCTTGAATTATTAACCCTTTTTAAATGCTCATAATCATTTATTGATTTTATTTGATAATCTGAATACTTTAAATCTAAAAACTCATCAAACAGCTTTTCTCTTTTTTGATCAATTCCTTCATTAAGATTTCTAATATTTAATAAATAATCAAAAACATCGTCACTGGTAATTATGCTGCTGTTTTCAGATATGGCGTTCTCAACATTCAATTCACACATATTTATGTAATCAACAAAAAAATTAGATTTATTATATATAGCATCTCGATGGATTCCTGTTTTTTCAGCTATTATATTTAATGCTGTTGATTTTCCTGAGCCATTTCCACCATAAAGTATTGTGATCGGCTCAAAATCAATTCTTTCAAATCCATGCCTTGATAACACCTTAAACGGATAAAAGGAATCATAACAGGTTCGTTTTATGCTCATAAAAAAATCAAATTCCATACCATCACTTGGGAATACAAACTCTCTTAAATATATCATATTCTATCCTTAATTCTATCAGTTCTTTCTAACATTTTTATTTCATTTAATTTTTAATTCATATTTCAATAATAACGGCTCAACCACTACAATATATAATATCACCAAAATGACATTTGTTGAAAATGAAAATGTATCAGTTAAAATCAAATACATATTAATCACAAAAAATATTGCCGAAAAAATAAGTATTGAAGAAATTTTAGCCTTATGAACTGCTCCACATTTAGTACAAGTATATTTATATCTATTGCCAATAAGATAATTTTTATAAAAGTCTAAAAATGGTATTTTTGCTTTACAATTACTGCATTCTTTTAACATTCTATCTCCTCCATAAATATTTTTAAGCTTATTTATAAGAAGTAATTCTAGATTAAAATCTCTGATAATCTTAATAATAATGATAGCAATGATTGATAATGGGGTATAATAGCATTACATTTAAAATTATAGGAGTTTGTCATGAAAACAAAAGATTCTCTATTTCATAATATTTCATCAATATATGGAATGTTCTTTAATATTCAGGTTGAAAATTTTAAAACTATTTTTAATAATATAAAAAGCGAATTTGATATCTCAGTCTATAAAAACATAGTTGACATAGGCTGCGGAACAGGGGCATTGTGCAATGTACTTTATGAGCAAGGTCTATCTGTAACAGGAATTGATCCTGCAAAAGGAATGATTGAAACAGCAAATAAAAAATCTTATAATAAAGACATTAAGTTTATAGAAGCAAATGTGTTAACCGGTCTTCCATTTGAAAATAAAAGCTTTGATGTTTCCATATCATCATTTGTTGCTCATGGTCTAGATAAAAATGAACGACAAATCATGTATGATGAAATGATAAGAATTACAAAGCACCTTGTAATAATTTATGATTATAATGAACACCGCGGCATAATTACAGATATAGCAGAATGGCTGGAAGGCGGTGATTATTTTAATTTCATTAAAACAATAAAACATGAATTAAATGAAAAATTCAACGATGTTCAAATTGTAAATGCTAATATACGCTCAGCCTTATATATTGCTAAATTATAGTCTAGTTTGTCATTGCTTTATTAATACTGCTTTAATATATTGACGTAATAAAAGTAAATAAGTTCCATTTTTTAAATTTTAACCTAATTTATCGCCATTTTCAACAGTTCTTTCAGGTTGAATAAGAACAACTCCATCTTTGGAATATGTTCCTAAAACAAGAACCTCTGACATAAAATCAGCTATTTGTCTTGGCGGAAAGTTTACAACTGCAAGAACCTGTTTTCCAACCAAATCTTCAATTTCATATAAATCAGTGATTTGAGCGCTAGATTTTTTTATTCCGATTTCAGTACCAAAATCAACATGAAGCTTATAGGCTGGTCGTCTTGCTCTTTCAAAAGTCTCTGCCTTTATAATTTCTCCTACTCTAATATCTATTTTTGCAAATTCGTCGAATGTAATCATTATTTTCTCCTTGTCATTATGCTTGTAAGCGTTATTAATTACTGTGGAAATATTTATATAATTATTTTAACATAGTTTATAAAATTTGTCTTTAAACGATTTCCTGTGTAACAAATAAAAATTTTAATTTCTGGTCCTAATTCCCAGGTCATTGATTTTGTTAAATCTTTCATAGCATTTTTATACATTTATATAATAATATTTGATATAAATCATACGTGAATGTTAAAAATATATTTTGACATAATAAATAATAATCATAAATAAAAAAGGAGATTTTTATGGCAAAGCATAATTCAGAAAATAAAAGAGATACAATCAATAAAATGAAAAATGACATTGAAAATGCAGAATTTAATATGCGACAAACAGAAAAAATGATTAATACTGTTGATGATGATATTTTAAAACAAGACTTGGAGCTTAGAAATTTCAGAAGAGAACACTCAATTAAAAATATGAAGCAAAATATTGAAAATGAATTTGATAAGGAAAATAATTTTAAGAATAATATGAAATGAAAAATAAGCTTACATGAATAACAATTTAGGGTACATACTATTAAGCATGTACCCTATTTTTATTTATTTTTTTGCCGGTATAACTTCTCTAACTTTAATTCCGTTATTTTTAAGCTTTTCTACAAGGTTATTAAGGTTACTGCATTCAACTCTTATGGTAATTTCCTTAAATTCAGCTAATCCTGTATCCATCTGAACAATATTAGTAATATTTGCTCCATGTTTAAATATTATTTCAGAAATTTTAGCTATAACTCCTGCAAAATCATTGGACAATATTACAAGTTTAGCATCATTAAGACCAAATACTTTAACAACAATATCAAAGATTGCTTTTTGAGTTAAAATTCCTATGAAATGATCATTGCTATCAACTACCGGTAAAAATCTTATTTTTGAATTAAAAAATATTTCTGCAGCTATTTCTACAGGAGTACTTTCTTTTACTGCTTCAAGAGGCGTTGTTATAAATTCTGCTACTGTCTTTTGAAAAAACTTGTTATAATCTGTTTCGCCCGATTTAAAAAATTCATCATAAATAAATTGTTTTGATAAAAAACCTAAAAATTTCTTTTCCTCTACCACCGGTAAAGATAAAAAGCCATTATCTTCAATTATCTGAATAGCCTTTTGAGCTGTATCCTTTGGAGATAAGGTCATAAGTTTATTTACTGGTAAAACAAGCGGCTTTATTAACATAAATTCCTCCTTATTTCGAATATAATTTATTATTGCATAAACTTACCATTTATTCAAGAATAAACATTTAGTTTCATAATATTTTTGTGAAAATAAATTTTAGAATAAGCAATATTTCCTAACTTGTTATACTTCTACGTCATTACTTTTTAAATAATCGTAAAATTTCATATCCTCTTTAACCATGTGCTGAATAATTATATCATCAACCATGAAGGAAAAAAATGCTGTCTTATTTATATCTCCTCCTAAAAATTTTTCTTTAAGTTCATTTGCTTGAGCAATTAAATCTTTATGTATTACTTTGTGTTCATTATAGTCTACATAGTTTTTGCAATATTATTATACTTTTTTTTATTTGATTCCAACTTTACCTCTGTGTTTTCTGTAATAAATTTCTGTATCGAAAGCAATTTCGTGCAATACCTCAACCACTTCAACGAGATGGGTAATTAGGACACACCAACTTGTATATAAAAACAGCTCTTTTGATTTATGCTAATCTAAAGAACTATTTTTTATTGATACATAATTAAAGTTTTTCTTCTTTTTTGTCTCGAAGCATTAATTTGTTTACTGTTTCTTTAACGTCTGCGTTATTTTCTAAAACATCATACATGGCATCAACAATTGGCATTTCAACATTTAATTTTCGTGAAAGCTCATATGCTGCATAGGTGGTTGGAATACCTTCAACAACCATTCCTATTTTTTTTATTGCCTCATCTTTTGTCATTCCTTGACCAATAAGATAGCCCGCGTTCCAGTTTCTCGAATGCTTACTGGTACAGGTAACTATTAAATCTCCTATTCCTGAAAGACCGTAAAATGTATGTACATCAGCACCCATGGCAATACCAAGCCTTGCTATTTCCACAATTCCCCTGTTCATAAGAGCAGCCTTTGCATTGTCTCCATAGCCCACTCCATCTGATATGCCTGCACCAAGGGCTATAATATTTTTTAATGCTCCTCCTAATTCAGCTCCAATTACATCTTCATTTGTATAAACTCTAAAATATGATGACATAAATGCATCTTGTATATCTTCTGCCACCTGTTTATCATCACATGCAATAGTTATAGCTGTTGGAAGTGTTAATCCGACCTCCTCAGCGTGAGAAGGTCCTGAAAGCACTGCAAAAATACAGTTTGTTGTTTCTTCTTTCACTATGTCCGAAACCAAATCCATAGTTCCTCTCTCAATACCCTTTGAAGCGTTAATTATAATTTTTTCTGTTTTGTTAGCATCATCAATTTGTCTTAAAACTTCTCTAATCATTTGAGTAGGTGTTACTATGAGCAATATTTCCGAATCTTTTGCTGCTTTATTTATATTGGAAGTAAATACAATATTTTCTGGAATTTTAACATTTGGCAGATATTTTTTATTGATTCTTTCAGTGCTCAGCAAATTGCATTGATTTTCATCCCGAAGCCAAACAGTAACATCATGACCATTTTCTGATAAAAGCTTTGCAAGTGCTGTGCCCCA
Source organism: uncultured Clostridia bacterium (assembly GCA_964546605.1). Classification (GTDB taxonomy): domain Bacteria; phylum Bacillota; class Clostridia; order Tissierellales; family Sedimentibacteraceae; genus Sedimentibacter. Next base: position 5,060 of record CAZJKK010000064.1, on the reverse strand, counting down.
GCTGCCTCCGCCCAACAATGTTATTTTTCTTTTCAACACATCATCTCCTAAAATTTATTTTCTTTACCTTCAAAAAGTCTTTTTATATTTGATTTATGTCTATATATAGACATGCTTGCTATAAACATGCAAAATATGAATAGTCCTAAATCAAAAGGTCTTACAAAAATAATTGCCACAATTGGTGCCAATGCCATTCCACAAATAGACCCCAAAGAAACAGTCCTTGTAAATAATATTACTACTACTCCCAAAGCAACACATATAGCTGTTAAAAAGGGATTGACAAAAAACATTATGCCTATTGTTGTTGCAACTCCCTTGCCACCTTTAAATCCAAGAAGTACCGGATAATTGTGTCCAATTATAGCAAAGGCTCCTGCCACATATGCTCCTATCTGGCCTCCGTAGCTTCTTCCTATTAATACTGCAACTACTCCCTTTAATACATCCCCAATAAAAACCATAATACCAATTTTCTTTCCAAATGCTCTGATGGCATTAGTTGTTCCCGCATTACCGCTGCCATATTCCCTTACATCTTTTTTGGCAAATATTTTGCCAAGAATGTAAGCAAATGATATGTTTCCTAAAAAATATGATATAAGTGCTATAATAATGTATTTCATTGTTCCTCCAGTATATTTAAGTATGGTCAGTAATTGCGTAGCAATTACCTCACACCACTTCAACGAGGTGGGTGATTGAGACACACCACCCCTGTTTATTAAAAGGTACCCGCTTCTTAAGAAGTATGGGATATCTTCACCTCATTATAAATTTTTTTCACTCTTGCTTCTAAATTCTATTATAATTGGTGTACCCTTGAACTCAAAGGATTCACGGATTTTATTTTCTAAATACCTTTGATATGAAAAGTGAACTATTTCACCGTCATTAACAAATATTAAAAACTTAGGTGGATTAACAGCAACTTGTGTTCCATAATATATTTTAAGTCTTTTTCCCCTCACTGTTCTTGGCTGATTCATTAAAACAGCTTCAGTGATTATATCATTAAGAACACCTGTGGATACTCTTAAGTTTCTATTGCTGTAAATTTCATCAACTTCTTCCAATATTTTATTAACTCTCTGTCCTGTTAAAGCTGATACCATGAGTATGGGCGCATATTCTACATAAGCAATAGCCTTTCTAATATCCTCAGTAAACTCTTTAAATGTATTATTGTCCTTTTCAACTAAATCCCATTTATTTATAAGAATGAGCATACCTTTATTGTTGTCATGAGAATAACCAGCTATACGTATATCCTGGTCAGTGACACCTTTGTCTGCATCAATAACCAATATACATATATCTGCTCTTTCAACAGCAGTAAATGCTCTAAGTACGCTGTATTTTTCCACCGTTTCGCTGATTTTGCTCTTCCTTCTTATGCCTGCAGTATCAATTAAAGTATATTTTTGGCCGTTTCTTTCAAACTTCGTATCTATTGCATCTCTTGTAGTTCCTGGTATGTCAGAAACTATGACTCTATTTTCACCTATTATTTTATTTATAATAGATGATTTTCCTGCGTTAGGTTTTCCAATTACAGCAATCTTTATAGAATCATCTTCATCCGCTGTATCCATGGAATCATCAAATTTTGAAATAACCTCATCCAATAAATCCCCCAAATTTAAAGCTTCAGTTGAAGAAATTGCAATAGGTTCCCCTATTCCTAAATTGTAAAATTCATATATATTGTTGTCATTAACATATTTATCCATCTTATTAACAACCAATATAATTTCCTTTTTAGCCTTTCTAAGCATTTGAGCAACTTCATTGTCTGCTGCCGTAACGCCTTCCTTGCCATCAACCATAAACAGTACCACATCAGCCATGTCTATGGCTATTTCTGCTTGAACACGCATTTGTTCAAATATAGTATCTGTTGTATTAGGCTCAATACCACCTGTATCTATTAAAGTAAAATACTTATCCAGCCATTCACACTCTGCATATATCCTGTCCCTTGTTACACCTGGTGTATCTTCTGTAATAGATATTCTCTTTCCTGCTATTCTGTTAAATAATGTGGACTTGCCCACATTTGGTCTTCCCACAATTGTTACTACTGGTCTTGCCATTTTTCTAAACCTTACTCTGTTACAGTGTAATCAGATTAAGCAATGCTTCACCATCTACATCGCAAACTGCTACTTCTGTTTTAAGTTCCCTTTCTATATCTTCAGTTGTTAAATCATCAAGCATTACATTGTTGTCATTAATCATGTTTCTAGGCAATATAATATTCTTGTAATTAGTATTCTTTAACTGCTCAATTATATCCTTTCCGGTTGTTAGTCCCGATACAGTTATTCTTTCGCCAAAAAAGTTATTGATTATTTTTACTACATTAATTTTAACAGGTATTTTATCCATTATTCTTTGTGACAACTCAACCATTAATTCATATGCGGCAACTCCCGTAACAAATGTGAGTTCATCAGCAGTTGGTTTACTGCCTTCATATTCAGGTAATAAATCCTCAATTTGCTGTTTAAACAACCTGCACATGCCTATACCGTTTTCTAATTGGTCAAAATCCTCATAGTTTTCATAATCAGGAAAATCCACACCACTGGTTATATAAAATTCATCAGCTATAAAAATAAATCTGGTTTTAATTTTCGCATATAAGTTATTTTGAATTTTAGTAACCTGATTAACAAGGTCTGTTGCACTTTTCTTATCAAATGGATTAATATCAGTCAATTTATCCCTGAATTTAGTTATTCCCACAGGAACAACAGCAACGCTTCTAAGACCGGGATAGAGATTTGATAAATCATTTATAGTTTGTTCCAACTTTTCCCCATCATTAACATCTCTAACAAGAACTATTTGGCAATCCACAGTTATGCCTGCATCTATAAGCTTTTTAAGATACTCTAATATATCAATGTCCTTGTCATTACCCATCATATATTTTCGAAGCTCATTGTCTGTTGTATGAACAGAAACCTTTATAGGACTTATTTTATATTTGATTATTCTTTCTATTTCCTCATCCTTTAAATTAGTTAAGGTTATAAAATTACCATATAAGAATGAAAGCCTCGTGTCATCATCCTTAACATAAAGGGTTTTTCTCATGCCCCTTGGCATTTGGTCTATAAAACAAAAAATACATTTATTAGAGCATACCTTTATATTGTCCATTAATGGATTTTCAAAGACAATTCCAATGTCTTCATCATAATCCTTTTCAATTTCTAATTCCCATATTTCTCCGTCTTTTTTGCGTACCTCGAAAAGAACATTTTCATCAGATATTTGATATTTATAATCTATATAATCCAGTATTTCGCAGTTATTTACCGATATTAGCACATCTCCGGGCACTAACTCCATTTCTTCTGCTATTGAGTTTTTTAATACCTTAACTATTACATTTTCCATATATTTTTCCTTTGCATCAATTATCTTATTTATTATATCATAAATGCAAGCCGTTAATGCGGCTTGCTTCACGCCGATTCAATAAATACATATCAGAAAAAGACGTTAGTCTTTTTTTCATTTATGTATTTATTATATCATCAAGCAAAACCTACTGCAATTTATTTTTGACGAAATTGCTAAAACTGCTTAAAATTAAATCTATTTTGAACTAAATAATAATTTGTATTTTTATCATTTTTTGGTATAATATTATTGTAGCAATTTATTATAACAAAGAGGTGAAATATGAAATTTAACGAATACGAATACAAAAGACCGGATTATGAAAGCATTAAAGAAAGTTATACTGAATTAATTAATTTATTTAATAACTCAAAGAGTGCAGAAGAGCAATACTCGTATGTCCAAAAAATCAATGAACTTCAAAAAGAAACTGAAACAATGGCTCAACTGGTATCTATTAGAAATTCAATCAATACTGCAGATGAATTCTACGACAAGGAAAACGAATACATAGACATGATTTCCCCAAAGCTTCACGGCTTAAGAGTGGAATTTTACAAGGCTTTGTTAAACTCCCCATTTAAGGAAGAATTAAAAACTAAGGTAAAACCTCAGCTTTATACCCTTGCGGAAATTGAAATTAAGACATTTTCAGATGAAGTTGTTCCTCTCATGCAGGAGGAAAACAAGTTGGTAAGCGAATATTCAAAATTAATATCTTCAGCTCAAATAAGTTATGACGGAAAAATATTAAACCTTTCTCAATTGCAACCTTACATGGAATCACTAGATAGAAATGTAAGAAAAGAAGCTTATGAAAAATGGAGCAGCTTTTTTATTGATAATGAAGCTAAATTTGATCTTATATATGACAAAATGGTGAAGGTTAGAAATGAAATAGCTATAAAGCTTGGTTTTAAAAATTTTGTCGAGCTTGGATATTTAAGAATGGGCAGATCTGATTACAACGCAAAGGATGTTGAAAAATTCAGAGAACACGTTTTAAAATACATAGTTCCTCTTTCCAATGATTTAAGAGAAAAGCAAAGAAAACGCATTGGAGTTGAAGAATTAAAATATTATGATTTGCCATTAAACTTTATGTCCGGCAACCCTACTCCTAAGGGTGATAAAGAATGGATACTGGAAAGAACAAAAAAAATGTATGAAGAGCTTTCTCCAGAAACCGGTGAATTCATAAACATGATGATTGATAAGGATTTGTTTGACCTGGACACAAAGCCAAACAAGCAAGCCGGCGGTTACTGTACATTTCTACACAGCTTTAAAGTTCCATTTATATTTGCAAACTTTAATGGAACTCAAGATGATGTAACAGTTGTAACTCATGAAGCAGGTCACGCATTCCAAACATATGAAAGCAGATATTTAGAATCACCTGAATTCAGCTTCCCTACATCTGAAGCATGTGAAATTCACTCCATGAGCATGGAATTTATAACTTGGCCTTGGATGGAATCATTTTTCGAAGGAGATATTAATAAATTTAAGTTTTTCCACCTAGCTGATTCACTAATGTTTATACCTTACGGAGTGACAGTAGATGAATTCCAACATATAATTTATTCAAATCCTAACATGACTCCTGATGAAAGAAAAAAAGCATGGAGAGACACTGA
>CAZJKK010000063.1:0-11405 GCA_964546605.1 uncultured Clostridia bacterium | reverse complement strand
GAGGATAAATGAATAAAAAAATTAACACAAGCAAACTCACCTTTATGGGAGTTATGCTGGCATTAACTATTGTATTTGTTGCCTTGACAGCAATTCCCACAACATCTGCTTCCATGGCACTTTTGATTTTTTTGCCCACAATAATAACTTCTATTATTCATGGACCAAAATCAGGAGCTGCAATGGGATTTTTAGCAGGCTTCGTAACATTGCTAAGAGCAGTTTTGGCTCCGGCATCACCTCTGGACTATCTTTTCTTAAATCCTTTAGTTGCAATATTACCTAGAATTTTTGTAGGGGTAGTACCATATTTTGTATATAAGTTATTTATGAAGCTTATTAAATCAAAGTCTGTATCATTGCTAATTGCCGGTGCATCTGGAGCAATTACAAACACAGCACTTGTTATTTTGTCCCTTTATTTAATTTATAATGATGAAATTGTAAAAATGAGCACAGAATTTGGAATAGGGACTACATTTGCAGCATTTGCCATATTTTTAGTTTCAACAAGCGCATTAATTGAAAGCTCTGTAGCAGGTATTGGTACAGCTGCAGTTGTTAATGTATATGATAAAATTAAAAGGTAGGAAGAAAAAATGGTATTAGTAGTTGATATCGGCAATACAAATATTGTTATTGGAGTTTATAAAGGTGATGACATTGTAGGAAGCTGGAGAATGGTAACAAGAAGTGAAAAAACTTCTGATGAATACGGAGTTTTTATTTCAAATTTATTGAAATATAACAATATTGAGCAAAAAGATATACGAAGTGCAATAGTATCATCAGTTGTACCGAATGTAATGCATTCATTTGAAAACGCATTAAGAAAGTATTTTAATATAGAACCAATAATTGTAGGACCTGGTATTAAAACAGGAATAACCATAGTTACAGACAACCCTCGTGAGGTTGGAGCTGACAGAATTGTCGGTCTAGTGGCTGCCTATGACATGTTTGGAGGACCTTTAATAGTAATTGATTTTGGAACTGCTACAACATATGATGTAGTAAGTGAAAAGGGAGAATTTAAGTATGGCATAACTTCACCGGGAATCCAAATAACGGCAGATGCTTTATGGCAAAGGACTGCACAGCTTCCAAGCGTTGAAATAAAAAAACCTGACTCAATACTTGCTAAAAATACTGTAACAAGTATTCAAGCAGGATTAGTTTACGGATATATAGGTCAAGTTGAATACATCATTAAGAAAATCAAAGAAGAAATGAAAATAGATAATATGAAGGTTGTGGCAACAGGAGGTATGGGAAGAATAATTTATGACGAAACCGATATGATTGATGTGTATGACCCGCAGCTTTTGTTTAAAGGATTAAAAATAATTCACGATAAAAATTACAAAGAAAAAAATTAATAATATAAAAGCAAAAAGATAGAATTTATAAAAAGTTCTATCTTTTTGCTTTTAATTTAAAAAAATCGTGGTATAATAATAGAACAAATGTTCGGAAGGGAGGTAATTGTTTGAACCAAATAGTTATGCACATAGATGTAAATTCGGCATTTTTAAGCTGGACGGCTGCATATGAACAACAAATGGGGATAGACAGAGACATAAGAACGGTACCTTCAGTAATAGGAGGAAATGAGGAGAATAGGCATGGAATTGTGCTTGCTAAGTCAGTTCCTGCCAAAAAGTTTAAAATACAGACAGGGATGTCTCTCATGGAAGCAAGGCAAATGTGCCCTAATTTATTGGTTGTACCTCCAAATTACATGGTATATGTGAGAGCCAGCAAAGCTCTTAAGGATTACCTCTTAACATATACTCCGGATATTCAGATTTTTAGTATAGATGAGTGCTTCTTAAGGTTTATGGATTTAGACAAACAAGAAGCAAAAGAGCTTGCTTATAAAATTAAGGACAGTGTAAAGGAAAAGTTTGGTTATACGGTAAATGTGGGAATATCTGAAAACAAGCTTCTTGCCAAGCAAGCAGGAGACCTTGAAAAACCAGATAAATGTCACACTCTTTTTTCAGATGAAATAAAAGAAAAATTGTGGAATTTACCTGTTGAAGAGTTATTTATGGTTGGAAGAAGAACAAAACCAAAGCTTAACAGATGGGGGATTTACACAATAGGGGATTTGGCTAATGCTGATTATAATTTAATATCCACTCAGTTAAAATCTCACGGCAGATTAATATATAACTATGCCTGGGGAAGGGACTGTTCTGTATTTAAAGTGCAGGACCCTATTAAAAGTGTTGGAAATTCAAGCACATTAAAATTTGATGTGAAGGATAGTGAAACTGCTCATGTTATAATTTTAAGCTTGACTGAAATGACAGCATGGAGACTAAGAGAAGCAAATATGCATTGCAGGGTTGTAAGCGTGGGAATTAAAGATGCAGATTTCTCTTATGCTGCAAAGCAAAGAAAACTTGATTATTTTACAGATTGCACAAGGGATATATATTTAAATATTTGCAGCTTGTTTGATGAATTGTGGAAAGGAACTCCCATAAGAGCAATTGGAGTCCATGTTTCTGATTTGGAATTTTCAAACATCAAGCAAATAAACTTTTTTCAAGATAAATTAAGCATTAAAAATGAGTTGTTGGATAAGACTGTTGATAAAATAAGATCTAAATTTGGTGATGAATCCATAATTAGAGGAGTTTTTGCCAACACAGATTTGCATCCCCTTTTAGGAGGTTATCCTGATGATGAATATCCAGGCATGGGCAGTATTTTATAGAGGTGTATTATGAAAATTTTAAATGAACCCATTAAGGTTATGGCTGTTTTTTACACTAACGGACAAATAGAGCCTGTAAAGTTCAGGTTTGAAGATACAGTTGTTAAAATTGAAAGAATAATGAAGACATATGAAGAAAACATAGTGGGAAACACCAGGATTGTGTTTGTGTGCCTGCATAACGGAAAGGATATATATGAGTTAAAGTATGAGCTTAGCAGCAAGACATGGTATTTATTTAAAAAGTAGCACTCTTCTGCCTGCAGGTGTAAATTACCGTTGTGTTAAGGGTGCAAAGATGGTATAATTAAGGGTAATTGTATTAAGAGGTGGAAACCGTTGAGCGAATTAGATATATTGGCTGTTAATGCTAAAAATGATGAAAATTTAATGAACATGCTTATATCCCAATACGAAAATTTCATATTGAAATGTGCATCTGCGGCAGCTCGCAAATATATTTCCAAAAGCGATGATGAGTGGTCCATAGCCTTAGCTGCTTTTACGGAAGCTGTAAGGGCTTATTCATCTGAAAAAGGAAGCTTTTTGAATTTTTCTGAACTGGTTATAAGAAGGCGAATTATTGATTACATAAGGAGCAAATCAAGATATGCACCGGAAATACTTGTAAAGCCTTCATTATTTGAATCTGATGCTCAGGAAGAAGAAGACTATGCTTTGCAGTCTGAAATAGCCATGAAGGTTTCAGCTGAGGAAGATAATTCTTTAAAATTGGAAATACATCTTATAGGCGAAATACTGTCTGAATATGGTTTTTCTTTTATGGATTTAACTGAAAGCTCTCCTAAGGCGGCAAAAACAAAACGGTCATGTGCAGTAGTTGTGGCCTTTATGATTAAGAATCCTATTTTAATAAGCGAAATGAAAATAAAGAGACAGCTACCCTTAAATTTAATTGAGAAGAGCACAAAAGTACCCCGAAAATTATTGGAGCGCCATCGAAAATATATAGTAGCAGCAGTAGAAATAATGTCAGGTGATTATCCGTATCTTTCAAGCTATATGGAATATATTCGTGAGGAGTTAAAGAAATGAAAGCTGTAATATTAGAAATCAAAGATAGCTATGCAGCCGCCTTGTCAGATGATGGCACAGTTATAAAATTAAGAAATAAAGACTATGCCGTTGGGCAAAAAATTGTATTAAAAAACAATAATAAATTTATTAGGTTGGCAGCTTCAGCCGCTGCTCTTATAATGGTGTTTGTCACTCCTGCATGGGCATATCTCACTCCTTATTCCTATGTAAGCTTAGATATTAACCCCTCCTTTGAATTTTCAGTGAACAGATTTGATCGGGTTATAAAGGTTACGGCTGTAAATGATGAGGGAAAAGATATTGTGGAAGAAATAAGCTCTGCAAATCTTAAAAATAAAGAAATAAATCAAGTTGTAAAAAATGTATTAGTTGAACTGAAGGAAAAGGGCTATATCATTGAAGGAAAAGAAGGTGGTGTAGTTGTTGCTACATCAAGCAAAAGTCAGGAAAAAACAGATGAGCTTGCAGCATCCTTAAGAGCTTCTATTGAGGAAGAAATAAAAGAAGCAAAAGAAGATACAGTAAATACAGCTAAATCAAATAAAGAAGAAAAAACTGAAGAAAAAGAAACAGATAATGCACAAGGCTCCGAAGCAGAAAAATCAGAAGAGAAAGAAATAAAAGAAGAATCTGTAAAATCAGAAGAGAATAAAGAAGAAAAAGAAGAAAAAGAGCAAGAAAAACAGGCAGCAAAAGAAACAGCTAAGGAAGAAAAACAAGTAGCTAAGGAAGAAGTAAAAGAAGTAAAAGAAGAGAAAAAATCTGATAAAAAGTTTGAAGTTGAAATAATCGAAGTAAGTTCTGATGAAGTTGACATAGCAAAAAGCAATGGAGTTACACCGGGCAAATGGAATTTAGTTACGAAACTTCAAGACGCTGCATTAAATGCTAAAGAAACATTTGGAGAAGAAGAATTTAAAATGTGGCTTGATGAACCGGTTCAGGACATAATGAAAGAAATAAAGAAATACTCTAAAGAAGTAAAACAGGAATTTAAGACAGAAGAAAAAAAGTTAAATAATAAAAATGAAACAAATGAAACAAAGGAAATAAGAGAAACAGAAAATCAAGAATCCAAAAACAATAATTCGAAAAAAAATTCTAAAAATTAAAAACCCCTTTAGGGGTTTTTTGCTTAAATGTTGACAAATGCTGGAATTTATAGTATTATAGGATAAAATAATCAATTGCACTGCAAAACGTATTTATACGCAATTCTACAGTACAACTGAGCAGGCGATGAACTTAATGTTCATGGGGCTGGGCCATTAGGCAGCAGGTAATACCTGCGGGACGGTAGTATGTTCCGCAGGTTTTTTTGTGTATCAGTGCAGTATAAAAAGAGGATATTATGATAGAAATAGGTGTGAGCAATTTAACCAAAGCATTTGGTGTTGATAAAATATTTGAAAATGTAACATTTGATGTTAAGACAGGGGATAAGATAGGTTTAATCGGGCGCAACGGAACAGGAAAAACCACTCTTATGAAAATTTTAGCAGGGTATGAAGATTATCAGACAGGTCAGGTCAATAAGAAAAAGGGGCTTTCTGTAGGATATTTAGAGCAGGTGCCCTCCTATGACCACAACAATACTGTCTTAGATGTTTTAAATGAAGCATTTAGGCATTTAATTGATATGAAACATCAGATGGAAGACATAGAAAAATCCTTTGAAAACCTCAAAGGAGATGAACTAAAAACTGCAATAAACAAATACAGTTTATTGCATGATGCATACGAAATAGCAGGCGGATATAATACAAGGGAGAAGCTTAACAGAATATTATATGGTCTTGAAATTTCAGAGGATATGCAAAAAAGACAATTTAACTTGCTTAGCGGAGGGGAAAAAACAAGGGTAATCTTAGGTAAAATTTTATTAGAGGGACCTGAACTTCTGCTTCTTGACGAGCCTTCAAACCATTTAGACATAAAATCTGTAGAGTGGCTGGAGGAATATTTGAGTTTTTATAACGGTACACTAGTTATTGTCTCCCACGACAGATATTTTTTGGATAAGGTTGTGAATAAAATTATAGAATTAGAGCCTGACTGTGCACAAATTTATCATGGCAACTATTCAAAATATACAGCCGAAAAAGAACTAAGGTTTTTACAGGCTATGAAGGAATATGAAAGCCAGCAGAGAAAAATTAAAAAAATGGAAGAGCAAATCCAGCGCTATCGCATATGGGGCGAAATGCGAGATAGTGACAAAATGTATAAACGAGCTAAGGAGCTGGAAAAAAGGCTGGAAAAAATAGATGAATTACATAAACCTGTCATGGATAAAAAGGCCGCTAATTTAAGAATGAGCTTTGTTGAAAGAACAGGAAAAGAGGTAATAAGTGTTTCAAATCTTAAAAAGTCCTTTGGTAATAAAAAACTGTTTGAAGATGTTGATTTTACTTTGTACTATAATGACAGCCTTTGTATTTTAGGTGAAAATGGTACAGGAAAGTCAACAATTTTAAAAATAATATTAAATGAAATGGAGCCTGATGAAGGTAGTATAAAAATAGGCTCAAAAGTAAAAATCGGTTACTTGCCACAAGAAATTAGCTTTGAAAAAGAAGATATTTCAATAGTTGATTATTTTTCATACAATTATGGAATATCTTTAAGTGAAGCAAGAAAAGAGCTGGCAAAAATATTATTTACCGGAGAAGATGTTTATAAGCATATTAGCACATTGTCAGGGGGAGAAAAGTCAAGGCTAAAGCTGGGCATGCTTATATATGAAAATGTAAATACACTAATACTTGATGAACCAACAAACCATTTAGATATTGAATCAAGAGAAGTATTAGAAGAAAGCCTCATTAATTATGAAGGCACATTGCTGTTTGTGTCTCATGACAGGTATTTTGTAGAAAAAATTGCAACACGTGTAGGGGAGTTGGAAAATCAAAAATTTAAGCAATTTGATTTTGATTATGAAGGATATAAACAAGAAAAACAGAGGATGGAAGAATCAAAATTAATTGTTGAAGATATTAAAGAAAAATCAGTCTCTTCATCTAAGGAAGCATTTATAAAGGAAAAAGAAGAAAGAAAAGCAAAGGAAAAAGCAAAAAGAGATTTAGCAAAGCTAGAAAGCAATATTTTAGCATCAGAGGAGAAATTAATAGAAATTGAAGAAATGTTAAATACTAATTCTACTCAGTTGGATTTAACAGAATATAATAATAAATATAACAAATACATACAATTAAAAGAGGAAATTGAGAAAATGTATTTGGATTTGGGAAAATTTGCAGAAGGTGATATTAATGATTAATTTCATAATAAAAAAGTTTATAAAGGATTACGAGAATGTAAATGATTCACAAGTAAGGGAAGGGTATGGAAAGCTTGGAAGTGCAGTTGGAATTATAGCCAATGTTATATTAAGCTTCAGTAAAATATTAGTGGGAACATTGTTTAACAGCATATCCATAACAGCGGATGGTGTTAATAATTTATCTGATACGGGTTCCTCGGTGGTAACATTTATAGGATTTAAAATGTCTGGCAAACCTGCAGACAAAGACCATCCTTTTGGTCATGCAAGGATTGAGTACTTAACTGGTCTTGCAGTAGGTGCAGCCATACTCCTTTTGGGAATAGAGCTTATTAAATCTTCGGTTGATAAAATTAGAAATCCTGAAGCAACAGTGTTTTCATGGGCTATGGTTTTGGTTTTGGTTTTTTCTATTGCAATGAAAATTTGGTTAAGTTATTTTAATTTTAAGCTTGGAGAAAAAATATCATCTTCAACTATGAAAGCAACGGCTATGGATGCAAGAAATGATGTTATAGCTACTTCTGCAGTATTGATTTCTGTTTTTATTTTTAAATTCACAGGACTTGAAATAGACGGATACATGGGTGTAGTGGTTGCTTTGTTTATTTTGTATTCAGGATACACCATATTAAAGGATATTTTAAATCCTTTGTTAGGGGAAATGCCGGATCCTGATTTTATAGAAAACATTGAAAATAAAATTCTTGCCTACGAAGGAATAATTAACATACATGACCTTGTAGTTCACAATTACGGACCTAACAGATATTTCGCAACAGTACATGCTGAAGTTGATGCCAAAGAAGACATACTTAAGTCTCATGATATGATTGACAATATTGAAAGAGATTTTGCTAGAAATTTAGGAATTAATTTGGTAATTCATTTAGACCCTATTATAACTGATGACAAGGAAACTAATCATCTCAGACAAATGACTGAAGAAATTATAAAATCTATTGATGAAAAAATGTCTATGCATGATTTTAGAGTGGTTAAAGGAGATACACATACAAATTTAATTTTTGATGTGCTTGTACCGGTTGGCTTTGAAATAAAATCAGGTGACTTGGCCAAAATGATAGAAGATGCAGTGCAAAATGAAAATAAAACGTATTTTGCCGTTGTAACCATAGATAAAAATTATGTATCCACATATATGAATGATTTAAAAATGCTATAACCAGGTGAATATCCTTTGCTCCCAATATGAATTGTTGAATTCTTTTTAATTTAATACTATTTACATATCGAATAGTTCGAAAATCAAAATATTTTTATTGATTTTTTATAATTAATCTGATAAAATTTTATTTAGTAATTAAAGTCATTTGTATATGGAGGCATTATGATTACAAATAAAATACATGTTGGATTATCTACAACTTATGAAAAGGTTATTACACCCGGAGATTCGTATATTACAAAATCAGTACAAATAGATCAGCTTATGTCAACACCGGCTCTTTTGGCAACCGTAGTTGAAATATCTTGGAATATGCTTCATAAATATATTCCATCAGACTATATAACTGTAGTTACAAATTTCCAATCAAATCATTTTCACCCTTCAATGGTTGGAGAAAGAGTTATATTTAAAATGACTGTAAATGAAGTTTCAAACAATAAAGTAAAAATGTCATTTGCAGGATATGACTGTAAAGGTGAGTTTTGCAGCGGCATACTTGAAAAAGCAGTTGTTAAAAATGAAAAGCTTCTAGAGGATGCATACAGCAGAGTAAATGTGCATAGAAATTGGTTAACAGCAAAAATGGACGCATAGCCCAACTAATTATAAAGGACGGCCTTTATGGAGATATATCTCTAAAAGGGCCGTCCTCATTAAGTTGTTTTATCTTTTACCGCTGCAGCCTAGCACGTCTCTCATTTTGTGAGCTACCATGTCTTTTATGGCTGTTCTTCCCGGTCCTAAATATTTTCTTGGGTCAAATTCTGAAGGGTTTTCAACAAAAATTTGTCTTATGCATGCTGTCATTGCAAGTCTTAGGTCAGTATCTATGTTGATTTTGCAAACTCCCATTTGAGAAGCACGTCTTAACATTTCTTCCGGTACTCCTGCTGCTCCGGGGATTTGTCCGCCGTATTTATTGCACAAATCAACAAATTCTCTTGGAACTGATGATGAACCATGAAGTACTATAGGAAATCCCGGCAATAGTTTTTCAATTTTTTCCAGTCTTTCAAAGTCAAGTGATGGGTCACCCTTAAATTTATATGCGCCATGACTTGTTCCTATAGCAACAGCCAAGGAGTCAACTCCTGTTCTATGAACAAATTCAGCTGCTTGGTCAGGGTCTGTGTATGTAGCATCCTTGGCACTCACATTTACAGCATCCTCAATTCCGGCTAATTTTCCAAGCTCTGCTTCAACAACAACACCTTTGCTGTGAGCATATTCAACCACACGTTTAGTTAAAGCGATGTTTTCTTCAAAAGAATATTTTGAACCGTCAATCATTACTGATGTAAAACCATCATCAACGCACTGTTTACAGATTTCAAAATCCTCGCCGTGGTCTAAGTGCAGGCATATATCTAAGCCTGTATCCTCGATTGCTGCTTCCACAAGCTTTCTTAAATAAATTGGATTAGCATATTTCCTTGCTCCAGCAGAAACCTGGAGTATTAAAGGTGCATTTTCCTGCTTTGCAGCATCAACAATTCCTTGGATTATTTCCATGTTGTTTACATTGAAAGCACCAACAGCATAATGTCCTTCATATGCCTTTTTAAACATTTCTTTAGATGTAACAAGAGCCATTTATATTTCCTCCACATTATAATTAAATAAATATGTAACTGTATATATAAATTATACTATATGAACGAATAAAATACATCATAAAAAAATTTATTTTTCTATCTCACTAATTTTAAGCTCTTTTTTGTGAAGTGGACTCCTTTATATAGTATTTAATTGCTTTTTAAGTGGTTTTTTAAATTTAAGGAAATATCGAGGAAATAAAAGCAAATTAAAGATTTATTCAGAAAAATATCAATATATCGATAAAATAAGTAAAAATTGAAAAAAATGGCACTTGAAAACAATTCTCGTAATGGTTATTATATAAATTGTAGATGTTAGCACTCTAAGTCGATGAGTGCTAACAAATGAATAGGATAAATAATTAATAAATATAATAGGAGGAATTAAGATGACAGTAAAACCATTAGGCGAAAGAGTTGTTATTAAAATGGTAGAGGCAGAAGAAAAAACTAAAAGTGGTATAGTATTACCGGGAACTGCCAAAGAAAAACCACAAGTAGCAGAAGTTGTAGCAGTTGGTGCAGGCATTACTTCTGATGAAAAGAAAAAAGATGAAGTTAAGGTTGGAGACAAGGTTATTTTCTCAAAATTTGCAGGAACAGAAGTTAAGGTTGACGGAGAAGATTTAATAATAATAAAATTATCTGATGTTTTAGCAGTTATAGAATAAAAATAAAGAGAGGTAGAAAAAATGGCAAAATTGATTAAATTTGATGAAGATGCACGCCGTTCAATGGAAAGAGGCGTTAATACATTAGCGGATACAGTAAAAGTAACTTTAGGACCTAAGGGAAGAAATGTTGTATTACAAAAATCATTTGGTTCACCTGTTATAACTAATGACGGAGTTACAATAGCAAGGGAAATAGAATTATCAGACCCATATGAAAACATGGGAGCTCAATTAGTAAAAGAAGTTGCTACAAAGACTAATGATGTAGCAGGAGACGGAACTACTACAGCAACATTATTAGCGCAAGCAATCATAAGAGAAGGATTAAAGAACGTTGCTGCAGGTGCTAATCCAATAATCCTTAAAAAAGGAATTCAGGCAGCAGTTGAAGCTTCAGTTAATGAACTTAAAAGTGCAACAAAGACAGTAGAAACTTCAGAAGAAATTGCTCAAATAGCTTCTATTTCAGCAGGGGATGAAGAAATAGGAAGATTAATTGCTGATGCTATGGATAAGGTGGGCAAGGACGGCGTTATAACTGTTGAAGAATCAAAGACTATGGGAACTGAGTTATCTGTAGTTGAAGGTATGCAGTTTGACAGAGGATACTTATCAGCATATATGGTTACTAACACAGAAAAAATGGAAGCTGTATTAGAAAATCCATATATTTTAATTACTGACAAGAAGATTTCTAACATTCAAGAAATATTGCCAGTATTAGAACAAATAGTTCAAACAGGAAGATCTCTTGTTATAATAGCAGAAGACATAGAAGGCGAAGCATTAGCTACATTAGTTGTTAACAAATTAAGAGGAACATTTAACTGTGTTGCTGTTAAAGCTCCTGGCTTTGGCGACAGAAGAA
>CAZJKK010000062.1:0-11477 GCA_964546605.1 uncultured Clostridia bacterium | reverse complement strand
AATACCTGTTGTTTTTTTCAGTGAACTTCTCTATCTCAAACTTTTCTCTTCCAAAGGCACGGACTACTCTCACACCTGTTAAATTTTCCTGAATTACTGTAAAAAGCTCACCTTCTGCTTCATCTGCCACTAAAAATTTCTTTGATAATATTCCGTAAAAAATTGCGGAGTATAAAACGACCACAGGTATGATTGACATAACTACTAAAGTTAATTTAACATTCATGGAAAACATTAAAATTAAAGAAATAACAACCAGCATTACCGTTCTAAACATTTCATTAAGCTGGGTGCTTACAAAATTTCTTACCACATCAACGTCTGATGTTGACCTTTGTATAATATCTCCTGTTTGATTTTTAATGTGCCAGCTGTATGGCAGCTTTTGAATATGATCAAATAATTTATTCCTAATTGTCATTATTATTCCCTCTGTTCCCTTTGCCATAGTAAGTCTGCCTATGAAATCGCTTACAGAGGTTATAAAAGCCATTACCAGAACTAACGCAGCACAAATCCATATATTTTGTCTAATCCCTTCTCTACCACCTAATAAATCCAAAAAATTCATTATGTTTTGATTAAACGAAAAAGGAATATCACCAATAATTGAATCCACAGTAAATCTAATAATTTGAGGTGTAGTAAAGCTAGCACCTACCTTGATAATAGTTGCGACTGCAGAAATAACCAATAAATATAAATATTTTTTTGAATACGAAATGAATAACTTTAAATTTAAAATATTTTCATTTTTTTTCATACTATACCAACTTTTTAACATAAATTTCATAATTGCTTATTCATTTTATATAATTTTAAGTACTCTGTCAAGCAACGAAGCATACAAAAAGACCCTGGTTTTCACCAAGGCCTTTATATTTGAAACATTCCTTATTTTGCTGCTTTAGCAACTACATCTAAGAAACCATCAATACCTACTGTTACAGAAGATACTAAATCTGCATCTGTCGCATTTCCTTCAGCATCCATTCCGATTGCAGCTACTTCATCAGCAGTTTTTCCAACTACATATTGTGCAAATGCAGCAGCTTGTTCATACCATTCTTTACCGATTTGTGATGCTTTTTTCATTCCATACTCTTCGCCTAATTCATTCTTAGTTTTAACAGCAGCTGTTAAATCTGTAGAGATTTTTCCTGTTGCATCAAACTTAATAGTAGCTTGAGAAGCATCAATTATTGTGCTTGTGATTTTTCCATCAGCATCAATTGTTGATACAGCGTAAGTTGAATATGCTTGAGTTTGTCCTTCAGCATCAGCTGTAGCATCTTTTGATTTAGCAATTGTTGTTAAAACACCTAATCCTAATGTATCTTCAGCAGAAGCTCCTAAATCTTGAGCATTAGCAACAGCTAATTCAACTGCTTCTTTGTAACCATTGATTTTTATAGAAACTGATGAAACTAAGTCAGCGTCAGTTGTAACACCTGCATCGTCAGTTGGTATAGCATTTATTTCTTCTACAGTTTTTCCTACAAAATAATCAGCTAAAGCGTTAGCTTGTTCATACCATTCTTTGCCTAATTTTGATGCTTTGTTCATTCCATATTCTTCTTTTAACTCTTGTTTGCTTTTGTAGACAGCCGTTAAATCTGAAGTTACTTTACCTTCAGTTGAGAAGTTAATTTTAGTTTGTGCTGTATCAATTACAGCTTTTACTATTTTGCCATCTTTGTCAACTGTAACAGCTACTATTACAGAATCTGATTGACCTAATCCTTCAGCGTCAGCAGTTGCATCTTTTGATTTAGCAACAGATGTTACTACAGCAAGTCCTGTTTTTACTGCTCCTTCAGCTGGCTCTTCAGCTGGTTGTTCTGCAGGTTCTTCTGTTTTTGGTTCTTCTGTCTTTGGTTGTTCTGCAACTGGTTGTTCTGCAGGTTGTTCTTTTGCACATCCAACGAATGCAAATAACGACATTGTTAAGATTAACAATAACGCTAATACTTTTTTCATTATATTCCTCCATATAATACATAAAATATTTTTTTATATAAACAGCTATGCTGCATATATCGTTTTCTAGCTGGATACAATTTTAACAATTTGCTCATATATAGTCAACTTATATTTTTTTCCAATTTTAGCATATATATTACAAAAAGAAAATATATTGTTATTTTTTAAACTAAAAGATTGCGAACAGTTTATATTAATTAATCGCTGTAACTTAAGCAAATTTTAACACAGCGTCTAAAAAAACAAATTTTCCAAAATGTTTTATCTTATAAGAACACCGGATTGAGCATAATTTTTAACAATGTTACAGTAATTTGTTACAAAAATTGTATATATCTTCTTGTAAAATGTTAATTATTATAGACATAATTTATCAAATAAGCTAAAATAGTATAAACATTTATAGAAGGAAGGGAATAAATTGAATAAATTAACTAAAGATCAAGCTTGGACACTTTTAAAGGAATATAACAAGGAAGAATTCCATTTAAAGCATGCTGACACTGTAAGCTTTGTATTGGAATACTTTGCAGGGAAGTTAGGTTATGAAGGCGAAAAGGAATTTTGGGGTATAGTTGGTTTGTTGCATGATTTAGATTTTGAAATGTATCCTGATGAACATTGTGTAAAGGTTCAAGAAATATTGAGAGAAAAAGAAATAGATGAAAAAATAATTCACGCCATTGCAAGCCATGGGTATGGCCTTACAGGAGCAGATGCAAAGCCTGAGCATGAAATGGAGAAGGTTTTGTTTGCAACAGATGAATTAACTGGGTTAATTGGTGCAGTAGCATTAATGAGACCATCAAAAAGCACAAGTGACCTTGAGGTTAAATCGTTAAAGAAAAAATTTAAAACACCAAGCTTTGCTGCAGGCTGTTCAAGAGAAGCAATTCAACAAGGTGCAGATATGCTTGGTTGGGAATTAGATTATTTATTTGAGCAAACAATTCTTGCAATGAGAGAATATGAGAAAACATCAACATTAAACTAAGCAGCTAATGCTGCTTTTTTCTTTTTCTTTAACTTATTCTTTATAAAAGTAAAAGCTAAGCAACTAATAACTGTAATTGGTATAACTGTAGCCGAATAAATTATTAACCTTTTTGTTACTGATAATATACCATGGTTAGTTGTATATAGTATTGCATAAGTCAACACTAAAGGGTGCATCAAATAAATATAATATGAACTTTGACTAAATAATTTCACGAATCCATATAAATTGGCGAAGGTTTTTTTCAAATTTAAACCCACATAATATACGAAAAATACTGAAAACAACGAAAACACAAACCAAACATATATATAAATGGTCATATCAAAATATGATACCGCTGTATACACGGCTGAAGCTAATATATAACCTAAAACAATAATCCTTCTATATTTTATAACAAAATTATAAAAGTTCTCATATTCCAATGTTACATAAATCCCCAACATATAAAAGAAAACATATTTCAAAAATACTCTGTCTGCATATTCAAACCTTAAATATTCGGCAAAAAGCGCAGTCAGTATTGCAGAAACAGCTAATATTAATACCTTTTTATTCGAGTCATTTAGCAGTTTATAAAACAAAGGACCTACAATATACATTTGAGTAATTATTATTACAAAATAAAGATGATAGGACATTGTGCCATAAAGTACATTCTCAACAAAAAAATTAATGTCATGAACGTAAATCCCCAACTTAATATAAGCAACATAATAAATAACACACCAAACTATATAAGCTATAAGCACCTTTTCAAGCCTTCTTTTAATGAAGGAAAAATATTTAAATTCTTTTTTCCTATAGCTGTAAAAGCTTGTAACGCCACTTAAAAAAATAAAAATAGGTGTTGTAAATTTAAAGCTTCTGTTTATTATCAAAGATATAATATGCGGCAGACTGCCTTGTATATAATCTGTCACACCTGTTGCAGTTATGTGCACAATAATAACTGCCAAGCATGCAATAAATCTCACATAATCAAGCTCATAAAGCTTGTCTTGTTTTTGTATGTTCATAATATCACTTTCCTTATAAAATATTTATTAAGTTTATCATGATATAGGAACAATTTCA
The DNA here is from genome assembly GCA_964546605.1 of uncultured Clostridia bacterium. Classification (GTDB taxonomy): domain Bacteria; phylum Bacillota; class Clostridia; order Tissierellales; family Sedimentibacteraceae; genus Sedimentibacter. The sequence continues at coordinate 7,417 of CAZJKK010000062.1, read as the reverse complement.
ATTGGAAATATTTCATAAGCTTGTATAAAAGTAAGGGTGCATAAAACCTACACCCTTTAAAGTTAATTTGCATTCACATTTACCTGTTTTGTTTCATATTCTTTTGCTGATTGTTTTTCTATTCTATTTTCCGTTTTTATTTGTTTTAATAAGTATACATATTTTTGCTCTGCTGCTTCAATGTTATAAATTGCAAAATCTACCAAATCGGGCTCTGACACATTCTCAAAAATATTTTTAGCTTCATCCCACTCTTTTTTTGCTTTTTCTAAGTTTACATATAAATCATTGTTAACTTGTTGTTTTTGTATTTTAAAACTTTTTAAAAAATTTTTAAAATTTAAATCTTTACTTGATATATTGCTCATAAAAAAACCTCCTATCTTTAATATTATAGACAGGAGGTTCCTTTTTATTCATAATATTCCATATTATTTGATTTTTGTAATACTATTTACAAGCAATAAATATTATTAATTATTTTACTGTTAAATCTTATTTTGTCATTCTGAATGTTAGTGAAGAATCCTCTTCGCGCTCTGAATGACATTTATTTTTCTTTATCTTCCATTGCTTTTAAATTTTCGTATTGTGTTATTAAGTCTTCTGCTTTTGCTGGATATGGCATAACTAACCCTTTTTTATAATGCTTTCTGCAAAGTGCTGTGTAACTTTCATTACCACCCACTTGAATTTGCTCACCTTCATATATAACCTTGCCATCACATAACCTTGCATTTGTTATGGCTTTTTTGCCGCACCAGCATACGGTCTTAATTTCCTCAATTTTATCAGCCATTGCCAACAGGTGATAAGAGCCTTCAAACAATTCATTTCTAAAATCTGATTTTAAGCCATAGCACATAACCGGTATATTTAAATCATCTACAACGTCGGTAAGCTCTAATATATGATGTTTTTTCAAAAATTGACATTCGTCTATGATAACCGCATCTACCCTAAATAAATCATTATATTCCTTTACCAAATCATATATGTTCATTTCATCATTAACTGAAATGGCTTTTCTCTTTAATCCAATACGCGATGCAACAATTCCTGCCTCTGCAAACCTATTATCTAAACTAGAAGTAAAAATCAGTGGGTTTTGTCCCCTTTCTTCATAGTTAAATGCAACTTTTTGTACTTCGATGCTTTTTCCAGCCCCCATAGTGCTGTATCTGTAGTAAAGCTGTGCCATAATCTCTCCTCATCCCATGTAATTCTAAACTAAAAAAATACTATTTCTTAAATAAAACTTCCACAATTATATCATTTTAATTTCTATTTATCCACAATTTATAAAATCTTTATAAAATTTCATTAATGTAAAAGGTAAAAAGCCCCCAATTTTTGAAATATTGAGGGCTCGCAAACAGTATAAAAATTATCTTACTTTTAAAAGTTTTGCCAAAAGTGGCAGGAAACAAAGTGTCTTGGTTCTATTTCAACTAAATCCGGTTCCTCCTGAGAACAATTGGGTTCTGAGTAATTACATCTGTTGGCAAAACGACAGCCTGGACCTGGATTAATTGGAGATGAAATTTCACCGCGGAGCAATATCCTCTGTGGGCGGTTGTGAATTCTCGGTACCGGAATTGCTGACAACAGCGCTTGAGTGTAAGGGTGAACAGGATTTGCAAACAAGGTCTCTGAAGGTGCTTTTTCAATTAATCGTCCCAAGTACATAACAGCTATATCATCAGAAAAATGATTAACAACTGAAAGATCGTGGGTTATAAAAATATATGTGAGACCCATTTCTCTCTGAATTTTTTTCATAAGGTTCAAAATTTGAGCTTGAATTGAAACATCCAGCGCAGAAACCGGCTCGTCACAAATTATAAACTTTGGATTCATGGCTAATGCACGAGCTATTCCAATACGTTGACGACGACCACCGTCCAACTCATGAGGATATGTGTTGATCATGCGCTCTGCTAAACCAACAGTTTCCATAAGCTCAATAACTCTCATAAACCTTTTATCCTTATCAGGTATTAAATTCGCCAATATTATTGGTTCTTCTATTGTTTGTGCAATAGTTTTACGAGGATTCAATGAAGAAAACGGGTCCTGGAAAATCAGCTGCATATCTTTTCTCATGCCCCTCATTTCATTTTTGTTTAGTTTTATTACATCCACACCATCAAATATTACATTTCCCCCTGTAGGCTCTACAAGTCGTAATATTGCCCTACCAATGGTAGTCTTGCCACATCCTGATTCTCCAACGATACCTAAGGTCTTTCCCTTATCTATGGTAAAGCTTACTCCATCTACTGCATGAAGCATTCCCTTGGGCACTTTATAATATTTTTTAAGGTCTTTAACCTCTAACAATACATTACTCATACAATCCCTCCTTATAGCATGCTCTTGTCTGTGTCTTTGTAAAGATGGCATTGCACACAATGAGTAGGACTTATCCATTTAAGATGCGGCAAATCTACAGAACAAACATCCATTGCATAATCGCAACGGGGATGGAAAGGACATCCTGTTGGCAAATTAGTTGGGTCAGGTGTCAATCCCTTTATAGGTTTAAGCTCACTGCGTCTTGCTTCAATATCAGGCAAAGCATCAAACAAACCTTTAGTATATGGATGCAACATATTATCAAATATATCCTCCAAAGTACCATGTTCTACAATATAACCGGCATAAATAACAGAAACCTCATCGCACACTTCAGCAACTATACCAAGGTCGTGTGTGATCATAAGCATAGACATTTGATATTTTACTTTCAATTCATTAATTAATTTTAGCACTTGAGCTTGAATTGTAACATCAAGTGCAGTGGTAGGTTCATCGGCAATAAGAAGGTCCGGACTGCAGGCTAATGCTATGGCAATTACAACCCTTTGCTTCATTCCTCCTGAAAACTGATAAGGATACTCTCCTGAACGTTCTCCCGGTATACCAACAAGCTCCAACATTTCCTTAGCTTGCTTCATAGCTTCTTTCTTGCTTATCTTTCTATGAATTTCAAGGCCTTCTGCAATTTGCTCACCCACTGTCAGAACAGGATTAAGAGATGTCATGGGATCCTGAAAAATCATAGCAACCTTATCTCCACGAAGATTTTCTAATTCATCTTCGTTCATATTAAAAACATTCTTGCCTTCAAGCAATACTTCACCTTGAACAACGCGACCCTGGGGTTCAGGAACTAAATTTAAAATAGACAATGCAGTGGTAGTCTTGCCTGCTCCAGTTTCTCCAACCAGACCAAGCGTCTTACCAGAGCCAATAATAATATCCACTCCATTAACAGCCTTTACTACTTCATCATCACTTATATATTCAATCACAAGATTTTTAATCTCTAATGTATTTCCCTCTATAATCTTTTTTTCACTCATATTCTACCTCCTACTGCTTCAGCCTTGGGTCTAACGCATCACGAAGTCCATCACCCAACAAGTTAAGAGAAAGGATTGTGACGAAAATAGCAAGACCGGGTGCCATAACAATATAAGCGCTATCACGCATATAGGCACGTCCTGAAGCAAGCATATTTCCCCATTCTGGCGTAGGAGCCTGAATACCTAATCCAATAAAGCTTAATGCTGATATGGTCAAAATTGCATTTGCTACATACAAAGTTACTTGTACAATAATAGGACCAATACAATTAATTAAAACGTGATTAGTAATAATTCTTTTGTTAGTTGCTCCTATAGCCCTTGCTGCCTCCACATACTCAATTCCGCTAACGGTCATAACAGCCGAACGTACTACACGTGAAAATTTTGGTGTAAAGGATAATCCAATGGCAATGGTCATATTAACAATACTTGTACCAAATGCAGCCACTATGGCTAATGCCAGCAATACATCCGGCAAACATAAGAATACATCCATACAGCGCATAATAAAATTATCAATCCTACCTCCGAAATATCCAGCAATGGCTCCAAATGCGCCTCCCACTAATAGTGCAATTGTAACTGACGACAAGCCCACGGCTAAAGAAATACGAGCACCATGCACTATTCTTGCAAAAATATCCCGGCCCATTTCATCAGTTCCAAATATATGCTCAGAATTTGGGGGACTCAAACGTTTGGGTATGTTTATTTTAATTGCTTCACTTTCATAATCAGCAATCAAAGGTGCTGCAAATGCAACAGTCACTATGCATATAAACATTATTAAACCTAAAACAGCCAGCTTATTTTTATAAAACATGCGCCAAATTTCTTGAAGGCGGCTTTTCTTCCTGTACTGCTTAAAAAATTCTTTTTTCGTAGTATAGTTGTGTGTTGTCTTTGTAGATTCTGACATTAGCTTCGCCCCCCACTGTACTGCGCCTTGATTCGAGGATCAATATACGCATATATTAAGTCAACAATTAAGTTTGATATTGCAACAGTAATGGCCATTATTACCAAACAGCCCAGAACAGAAGGTGTATCTCTTTTATTAATGGATTCAACTAACAGCCTGCCTGTTCCTGGAATTGAAAATACTGTTTCAGTAAGCACAACTCCTCCAAGCAAAGCTCCTATGTTCATACCTATTACTGTAATAGTAGGCATCATTGCATTTTGAAGAGCATGTTTTCGTACAACATTTTTTCTGCTAACTCCTTTTGCCTTAGCAGTACGAATATAATCCTGACGAATTACTTCCAGCATAGAAGAACGTGTAGTTCTCATAATATTGGCCATGTAATTTGCACCAAGGGCTAGGCAAGGTAATATAAGGCTTTTCCAGCTGTCTAAACCGCTGGATGGAAGCCAGCCTAAGTTAACTGAAAATAATAAAATTAATAGAAGTCCAAGCCAGAATATTGGCAAGGATACTCCAAGAAGTCCTAAAACCATTGTAATGTTTGAAAGGAAAGAATAAGGTCTTGTACCTGAAAAAACACCTATAGGTACGCCAACAGCAACACAGAAAATCATAGCCCCTGCTACAACCTTAAATGTGTTAGGAAAACGTCCAAAAAGCTGTTCTGAAACAGGAGCCCTTGTAATGTAGGACATACCGAAATCACCTTGTACAAGATTAGCTACATAATTAATAAATTGAATAAAAAAAGGTTTATCAAGACCTAATTCCGCTTTTAACTGATTGCTTGCTTCCTCACTATACTCGTTGCCTAATATTACGGCAGTAGGGTCACCGGGAGTAAAGTACATTATGGTAAAAACCACGAATGTTAAAGCCAGGATTACCGGAATCATATCTAATAAACGTTTAAAAACATATTTTATCATTTATCTCACTCCTAACAACCGACATGTTCTTCATTTCTGAAGAACATGTCGTAATTTTATTGTCTAACCGATAGAATACTGTTAATAATGAAGTTTATAGAAGTGATAAGGCATTTCTACGTTAATTTCTACACCCTTCAAATCCTTGTTGGCAAGAGCATACATGGTGTTAACGTATAGGTCAGCTTCTGGAGCTTCTTCTGCCATAAATTCCTGAATTCTTCCATATACTTTTGCACGAACATCATTGTCAAATGAAGAACGTCCTTCCAGAATCATTTTGTCTAACTCAGGATTTAAGTACCAAACTCTGTTAACCCCGCCAATACCTGCTTGACTGAAACGTCTTGCTAGGAATAAGTCAGGATCCCAATATGAACCCCAGCTTGTTATAAACATAGGTGCTTTATGATCTGCAATGTAAGAAGCAAACACCGCATTTTCAATTCTTGTAACTGCTGCGTTTATTCCGATTTCTTTTAAATACGCCTGCACAACAACCGCTATACGCTCAGCCTCATCACGGAATACTATGATTTCTGTGTCAAATCCAGTAACTCCAGCTTCAGCCATTAATGCCTTTGCTTTTTCAGGATCATAGCTGTACTTGTTAAGAGGATTTTCAATTGCGCCTAAACATGTAGGAGCAAATGTTGCATTGTTATATACAACTGTACCATGACCATTATGTCCTACTTCAAGACATGCTTCACGGTCTATAGCATAGTTAATTGCTTGACGAACCAATTTGTTGCTGAAATATTCATTTGTGTTGTCATAACCTAAATGCCAAACAGTTTGTGAATAATGTTCCCACAACTGTACATCAGGATTTTCTAGTACACGGTCATAATCAACTGTGTTAAATACTATATTAATATCTGCTTCTCCTGTTTCAACAGCAATTGTTCTTCCGCTTCCTTCAGGAATAATTTTATATGTCAAAGATTTATTTAATGCTTTGTCATCTTGATTAAAGTAGCCATCAAAACGCTCCATTTTAATGCTATCGCCGATTACACGGTCTTTAAAGGTATATCTTCCGGCACCTATTGGTTTTGTCCAATTATCAGCAGAAGCTGTCTGTTCTGCATAATGTTTTGGAACTATACAGCAAGCTTGGTGTGTCAGTGCTGTAGGTAGAGCAGGATAAGGTCCGTCAGTAGTTATGCTTATAGTGTATTCATCAACCTTGGAAATTTCCTTTACAGGTTTGAACAAGGCTCCTATAGCAGTACCTTTCTGTGTTCTTTGTAGAGAATAAACCACATCTTCAGCAGTCAAGTCTTTGCCGTCATGAGTTTTTATACCTTCATAAATTTTAAAGTGCCATTCAGTTTCATTAATCATTTCATAGCTTTCAACCATTTCAGGTGTTGCGTTTAAATCTTCATTGAAGTCAAACAACTTGCTGTAAATGTTATTAATTACGTAACCATTGGAAAGGTCGGATGTATTGGTAGGGTCAAAGGATACCATATCCAGTGCCTGTACAATTACTATATCCTCATCCAGTTTTGCGCCCGCTTCAGGCTTACCAGTTGGAACAGCAAGCTTTGGTGCATTTGGCCCGCTCGGTGTGCTTGGTGTGCTTGGCTCACCTGGCGTGCTTGGAGCTGGAGTACTAGGCGCAGGTTCGTTGCTCGGTGAAGCACATCCCCCTAACAAGGCCAAAAGCATCATTAGGACTAAAACAATAAAAATCGGTTTGAAAAGTTTTTTCATGATTTAATTTCCTTTCTGATTATTTTATTAAAACTTATGGCATACACGCTTGCAAAGCAACCGTTTACACATGCTATAATAATATCACAAAACGATACCATTTGCAATAATAATTATTTTTCCTTCATATGCAGGCATAAAAATACAATTTTCTTACCTCCAGTAAGCCTCATCCCACAGTACAAGTTCTTGACCAATGCCCATTTTAAAAGCATTATCAAGAAGAGTTTTACCCCATGCAACGTCTTCCACAGGCATTCCACCTATTATACATATGAATCTTTCATCTTCCTTTGTTCTGCCTTGTTCTGACCCATAGGCTATTTTGCTTAAACTCAGCAAACTATCAGGATTAATTTTACCCTCATCGCATAGTCGAAATACTCCTGTTCCAGGCATATCAAGGCGCATTGCAGCTTTTTCTTCAGGAATTGAATCTTCTTCTTCTTTCCATGATTTAT
>CAZJKK010000061.1:0-11520 GCA_964546605.1 uncultured Clostridia bacterium | reverse complement strand
CACCTTCCTTTAATAAGTACATCATGTTTCCTGATTTATTATATGGGTTTCTGTCAAAAAGCCATTCATACATTTCTTTTTTGCTGTTTGTATTTTCACCGAAGGATATTACCGATAATTCTTCAAATGCATCAAAATCTTTTTCCATATCTAATCTGACTATTGTTCTTTCCATATTACCTCCGAAATTCAACAATTGGTATTTCTATTTTATGTATTTTTTATTATAATATTTATAGTATGAAAATGCAAAAGTAATTTGAATTTTACACCAATTTTCATGATTTTTTATATTTGACATATACTATTTTAAATAATATAATAATTATAAATAAAAAAGAAAGGTAACGGTGGAATGATTATATAATTTGCTTTTAATTATGTAAATGAATAAAACAAAATACCCTTAAGGGTTTATTTTGTACGCATTTTGTAATGAGAGTAAATTAATTTCCAATCATACCTTTATTTAATATAATAATTTATATTTTATTATTGTTATTATTTTTGGTGTTAATTTTCTCTCTTAAGGAGGGATTTTTTTATGTCTTTATTAAGTGTAAACAATTTAACCTTTGGATACGAAGGAGGTTATGAAAATATTTTTGAAAACACATCCTTTGAAATAGACACAGATTGGAAGCTGGGCTTTATAGGAAGAAACGGTAGAGGGAAAACAACATTTTTAAAACTATTACTTGGAAAATTTAAATATTCAGGCTCCATAACAGCATCAACTAAATTTGATTATTTTCCTTTTGAAGCTGATAGCAGTTTAACTACCCTTGTATCAGCTCGAAATGCCATAGCGCCCTTTAGTGAATGGGAAGATGAAATGAATTCGTGTATTAAGGAAAAATCTGAAGCTGCCATGCTTAGGTACGGAGAAATTTTAGATTTATATGTATTAAACGACGGTTTCATTATCAACGAGCTTATTGAAAAAGAAATACGCAAACTTGATGTGAATGTTGATGTTCTAACTCGCCCTTTCAATACTTTAAGTAACGGTGAAAAAACCAAGGTAATGCTTGCTGCATTATTTCTTAAAAAGAATAACTTTTTATTGATAGATGAGCCTACTAATCATTTAGATTTAGATGGAAGAAAATGTGTAGCAGAATACTTGAATTCAAAAAAAGGATTTATATTAGTGTCTCATGACAGGCATTTTTTAGACTCAACTGTGGACCATATACTTTCAATCAATAAAAACAACATTGAGGTGCAAAAGGGTAATTTTTCGAGCTGGCAGGAAAATAAAAGCAGACAGGACAATTTTGAGATAAATCAGAATGAAAAGCTTAAAAAAGAAATTAGTCAACTGGAAATAGCTTTCAGACGATCTGCAGGCTGGAGTGACAAGGTAGAAAAATCCAAAATTGGTGAACACTCATTTGACAGAGGAGCTATTGGGCATAAAGCTGCTAAAATGATGAAGCGTGCAAAATCCATTGAACGACGCAAGGAAAATTCTATTAAAGAAAAGAAAATGCTTCTTAAAAATATAGAAAAATTTGATTCATTAAAAATTATTCCTATGTTATATAACAAAAGTACGCTAATAAATATTGATGGTTTATCTGTAAGCTTTGGTAATAGAAGTGTTATCAATAATGTAAGCTTTACTGTTAATCAAGGTGACAGAATTGCTATAAGAGGAAAAAATGGTTCCGGAAAATCAACAATTTTAAAAATTCTAACATCAGAAAGCTGTAATTATGAGGGCAATGTTAATATTGGCAGCAACTTAAATATTTCATATGTACCTCAAGATACATCATTTTTAATAGGTGGCTTTCAAGAATTCATAAATAAAGAAAATATCGATGAAAGTATATTTAGAACACTGCTTTCCAAGCTTGATATGGACAGCAATGATTTTTCAAGAAATTTAGAAGAACTAAGTGAAGGTCAAAAAAAGAAGGTGCTTTTAGCTAAAAGTCTTTCTCAAAGTGCCCATATTTATGTATGGGATGAGCCATTGAACTTTATTGATGTTTATTCAAGAATTCAAATTGAAGAGCTTATAAAAACCTTTGAGCCAACCATGATTTTTGTTGAACACGACCTAATGTTTAATGAGAATATTGCTACTAAGGTTGTTAAATTGTAAAGTGAGAGCCTCGGCGGCTCTCATTTCATTTAGTTTCCCTACGAATACGAATAAGCTTTAATATATCCTGATATAAATGATCATTTGCTTTCAAATCTATCATGAGCCACCTTTGTCCATTGCCTTCTTTAGTTTTGTGATATATATCTTGCATCTCTTTAGAAAGTTGTAGTAATATATTTTCAACTTTTTCTTTCTCTTTATTACTAATGACAACTAAAACAGTAAAATATTGTTCTTTTGGATAAATAACGCACAACGATTTTCCGGATTTTTTAAACTTAATATTCCATCCACGGGCCCAAACGTCTTTGCTATATTCAATTTTACAATTTGCTTTATACTCATCATTTATATAATTATAAAATTCATCAAACAATGGATTTACAATATAATTACTTATTTCATTTATACTTGGTTCGTAATCCATATCTTTTATATCTATCATAATCTACTTACCCCCTTACAAATTTTTATTATCAATTTTAAATAACTACTCCTTGGTTATTTATTATACCATTCTTATACCATGTAGGTACTGGATTCTTCATATTATCGTACCAATCAAGCACATCCACTGCAAGACTTTTCATCGTTTCTATTTCATTTTGTCCGAAGGAAATCGCCCATGGAATAGATGAAAGGGTGTTGCTTGAAATATAAAGAGCCAATAATTGCCAAAAGCCCAACAGCACAGTATTATCAAAATAACCATTTACCATACCCGAAGCAAAGGTTGATGATTTTTGAACACTCCATACTATGCGATTAAATTCCTCCCACGGGTCGCCGAAATCATCACGGTCAAAGTCGATAATTTGTAACTTGCCATCGTTATCAATCATCATATTTCCAATATGATAATCTCCATGTTGATAACATTGGGGACGATTTTTCAGTAAATGACGATTTGAATTAATATAATCGATTAATAATTGTCCACTTTCATATTTTATCGGGCAGTCATTGTACATTTTAATATTTCTGTCAATTTTACGATTAAAGCGACTTTCCCAATCCTCAGGCATTGATGAAATGGGCAATGAATGAATTTGCTTTAAAACCCTACCTGCTTCAAGACCATAATCATACTGCTCCTTATGAGACAAATGAGGAAGAATTTCCTCAGCATCTTTTCCGTCAATCCAGCTTTGCAGAGAATACACCCCCTCGTTACAAATTCCGAATTCAATAGGCTGACACATTGGTACACCAAGAGCTGCCAGTCGCTGCATCATTTCAAATTCAACCTTTTTGCGGTCGTGTTTCTCTATTGGAGATATACGCAAAAGATACTTATTACCATCTGCTGCTGTAACAAAATACTTCTTATCATCTGACCAACCTTTGGCAATAGGTGTCATCGATATAAAATTGAATATTAACATTAGTCATCTCCTTGTATCCTATTTTTTAGCTTTTTACAATATTCATATCTCATTGTTATTTCTAAAGATTCTTGTAGTATATTCTTGTCTCTTCATCCCAATAATCTTTACGTGTCTCCAAATATATATAACCATATTTCTCATATAAACCTAAATGGTCTGTTGCAAGATATACGATTGAATGATTCTCTGATTTTGCTTCTTCCTCAACAAAATTTATAAGCTTTTCACTATATCGGTTACCTCTATATTCAGGATAGGTGTATAAAAATCCCAGCCAAGGAAACATACTCATATCTCGTATGCAATCCTGACGAGTAAGCGTTACAAATGACACTATCTTTTCTCCATCAACTAACAAAAACAGCTTTCCGCCACTTCCCAAAAGCTCATCAAATTTTTGCGTATCCTTTAATAATTTTAGCAGGAATTTTGCTGCTTTCCAATCCGATAATTCAATTTGGTCTTTCCAATGTTCTTTATTCTCGTTCGAAAAGTATTCAATAACTTCCATTTTCTACACCTCAAAACAACAGATTTTTCATAGAATTGCTTTTCTTAGAATTTGATAAATATGGATTGAAAACTATTTCTCAACTATAAATTGAAATTTGTCGGTGAGTTATTCCTCAAGCATATTCAAATAGTAGCTGTATATCAAACCAAGAATCTCTTTCACAGGTAGTGTCGCATTTATCTCCAATACTGGGCAAGTGAGCGAACATGCCTGCTGTTTTATATCCTCTGCAGAACGTAATGCAACCATATCATGGAATCGTTTTTGAGATTCATACATATCTCCCCCCTCTAAAACCCTATTCCCAAAACGAGTTATTTCACGTTGTTTTATTCGTTCTAATCTCACTTCAAGTGGAGCATAAAGAAGGATCGCTAGCTTATACGTAGAAACAATATCGAAACCCCAATTACACCCAACAGATGAGAGAACATAGTTGTGATAGATTTTTATATCATCAAGCATTAACTGCTTAACCTCTTCGTGAGTACGGCTTTTGTCATAAGGTATGTCAGAATCAAGAAAATAATAGTCTTCTACATCCATATGTCTATAGTTCAATAAGTCTGCAAGTTCGTGACAAATAGTTGATTTACCGCTCCCGTTCAGCCCCATAATAATTATTCCATTTATCATATTAAAAATCTCCCTAGAATTCTATAAATTCCTATTTGTCGGTATAATTATACAAACAATTGTTAGTTCGTAATTTTTAAAAATTCCGTATCAGTTTTATACGCCATAATGAATAACATATTTATTTTCCGATATGGCTCTTCTTAATAATGTCATTAAATCGTTCAGTTCCTTTGATGATTTTGACCTTTTATCTTTAGAAACTATTTCATAAAAGTCCTCCAATGATTCTAGAGAGATCAGAGTTCAATTATTCACCTTCTTTATTTCCACGTGGTAATTATAATATATACTCATTTTAAATAATTTTCTTTTCCATTCTTTCCATTATACCCCTATATTAATATCAATTTATTTATAATTATTATCTTATCATATCTATTTGCTCTTCACCGGTGATTGCTTTAAATCCCATGCTTTTGTACAAATATAATGCTTTATCGTTACACTCATCAGCCATTAAAAATGATTTTTTTGCACCGTACTTTAAACCATAGGTAAAAGCCTGCCCCATCAATTTTCTTGCAATGCCCTGTCCCTGAAACATTGGTTTAACAGCAATTTCTCTAATCCAAAGTGTAGTTTTGTCCCCACTTCCATATATGCCAACACAAACCAAACCTACCATCTCTTGATTAATTTCGGCAATAACGGCACAATTATATGTATAATCTGGTGAGGCAGGTTCCATATTGTCAATCCACTGCTTCATCCACACTTCACTTTGCCCAGTAAATCCCCTGCTTTGTCCCTTGCAAGATAATGTAACTTTAGATGCTTCATTAGCATTTTTGCTGCTAACATAATTTGCATCTTTAAAATTAGCATATCTCTCCAAATCATTGGCTATATAAACATTCCATATTGCATAAATATTAAATTCGATATTTTTCATGGATTCTATCCAGCTATTTGGTACAAAAGTTATCTTTTCATTATCATTTCTTTTTTCTAACAATTTCAATAAATCTTCTTTGTGATTACACGCCCAATGATATTCATATCTGTTAATCTCAGAATCAAAGCCATAAATAATAATTGCTCTATAATCATTTGTTAATATTTTATATTCTGCTATTTCCTCATAATCAGTATATTCCAATGAAGTGAACCTAAATTGTTTTAATCTATTTTTAATTTCAATAAATTGTTGCTTTGTCATTTTTCTCCCTTTTATTTAAGTGAATTTCTTAATTATTATATTAGATTAGATTATATTGTTCTGCCCAACTCCTTTGGTATCCAATGAAAAGCTGTAGCCGAATACACCAAATCATAAAAATTTTTTCCATTTTCCATATTAAGAAAATAAGTATAAGCATCATCTTGCTTTTTCTCTCTCCTGCAAAGTAACATGTACCATATCTCCTGACTGTCTTTTTATTTTCGAACGAATGTCTTTACGAAGGCCAATAATATGACATGGAGTACCCATTCTTACAACCTGTCCATCATATGGTACACCATCAAAGGTAGCATGTACTAAAACACGTCCCTTGCCAAACTCTTCTTTTACATCAAACGGAATTTCCACATATGCTCCATCAAGGTCAGGAACCTTTTTAACAATTGCGTCAAATTCATATATTTTTTGATTCATGTATACCTCCATTTTTTTCTGATACTACTCAAACTATTGACAAGGACCTTTTGAGAAAAAAGTCTCCAAAAGGTCCGTCCCTGAAAGTCTGAAAGTTTTATTTGAATGTTACTATGGTTACACCGTCGCCACCTTCATTGAAGGTGCCTAGTCTTGATTCTTTTACGTGCTTATGCTTTCTTAAAAATTGTGTTACGCCTTCTCTTAATACACCGGTTCCCTTTCCGTGTATTACTTGAACCTCGTTTAAATTTGACATGAAGGCATCGTCTAAATATTTATCCAGCTCCAGCAATGCTTCATCTAGGTTTAATCCTCTTAAATCTATAACAGGATTAATACCGGAGGTTTTTAATTTAATCATGCGAGATGTGTTTGTTTTTTGAGCCTTCTCTTCATCTGATTTTATTTTGACTAAATCGGATTTTTTAACCTTCATTTTTATAAGACCGATTTGCACCATAACATTTTGTGAATTGTCTGGTTCAGAAATTATGTGGCCTTTTTGATTTAAGCTTCTTACCATTACGGCATCACCGTTTTGAAGAGGCGTTTCCTCGTCATAGGTGTCTTGTTCGTAAATTTCTTCAGAATATTTATTATCCTCAAATTCTTTTGTTTTATCATTTAACTGCTGTCTTAAATCATTTATTCGACGGACTTTATCCTTATCCATTTCTGCATTTAATTTTCTAAGCTCTTTAATGATTTCTGCTGCTTCCTTTTTGGCATTTTCAACTATTCTTCTTGCCTCATAGTTTGCTTCATTAACCATTTTTTCGCTTTTTTCAAGGGATTTTCTTTCCTTTGCCAAAAAGCTTGAATGCTTTTTCTGGCTTTCTTGGTTTAACCTGTCTATTTCCATTCTTTTTTCTTCTATATGAAGTCGGTTTTCCTCAATTTGTCTTAAAGCATCTTCAAATTCTATTTTATCTGTTTCTATGTTTTTCTTTGCCTTATTTATTATTTCTTCCTTGAGACCTAACTTTTTTGATATTTCAAATGCATTGGATTTTCCCGGCACTCCTATTAACAACTTGTAGGTAGGACTTAATGTTTCCACATTAAATTCAACACTTCCGTTTATAATTCCTTCAGTTGTCAATGCATAAAGCTTTAGCTCGCTGTAGTGTGTGGTGGCAGCAGTTACTATCTTTTTATCATGAAGAGTGTCAAGTATGGCTATGGCAAGAGCTGCTCCTTCTGTAGGGTCTGTGCCCGCACCTAATTCATCAAATAAAACAAGCGATCTTTCATCAACTTCTTTCATGATTTTTACTATGTTGGTCATGTGAGATGAAAATGTGCTAAGACTTTGTTCTATGCTTTGCTCATCTCCAATGTCTGCATATACTGCACTAAAAACTGAAATTTCAGTACCATAATCAGCAGGCAAGTGAAGTCCAGCCATTCCCATTAATGTAAAAAGCCCCAGGGTTTTTAGGGAAACTGTCTTTCCTCCCGTATTAGGTCCTGTTATTATAAGAGTTGTAAAATCATCTCCCAAATAAATATCTATGGGTACTACAACACTTGGGTCTATTAAAGGATGTCTTCCTTTCTTAATTCGAATATATCCCCGGTCATTAATCTTTGGTTCAACACCATTAATGCTTCTTGCATATTTTCCTTTAGCAAATATAAAATCAAGCTCTGTTAATATTTCTTGGTTTTGAATCATTTCTTCAGAAATGTCACCAAACATTATGCTTAATTCAAGGAGTATTCTTTCAATTTCCTTTTTTTCTGATACTCTTAAATCAGAAACCTCATTGGTCATTTCCACAATGGCTATGGGTTCTATAAACAATGTGGAGCCTGTTGAGCTTTGGTCGTGAATGATTCCCTTAACCATGCTTCTATATTCCTTTCTGACAGGAATAACATATCTGTCATTACGCATAGTAACTATGTTTTCTTGGAGATATTTTTGAATGGTGGAAGAGCCTACTAATTGATTTATTTTGTTTTTAATGGAGTTTTGTTTTATTTGAATTTCTCTTCTTATGCGCTTTAATTCAGGACTGGCGTCATCTGCAATTTCTTCCTCAGAAATTATAATGTCATATACCTTGTCTTCTATATCCTTGTTTGCATAAATATTTTGGCAAATGGATTCTAATATTTCATAGTGGTTTTCTTCTCTGTTGTTTAACAGAACATAATTTTTTACTAATCTTGCTGCTCTTAGAGTATCAGCACAGTTTAATAAGCCTCTAAGAGAAATTATTCCTCCAACAGACCCTCTTTTAACATATTCCTTTATATCCGTTGCACCTCCTAATGGAGGTGCTCCTTTTTCAATAATTATGGAAAGAGCTTCTGCTGTTTGATTTTGCTTGAAACGAACACCTTCTAAATCTGATGCTACATCAAGATTTTGCACTTCTTTTTTTCCGTTTTGTGTTTCAGCAAATTCTGAAATTCTTTCAATAATTTTATCAAATTCTAAAACATGTTTCGATTTATTTTTCATATTTTATTAACCTCATTTTTTAATTGAGAAATAAATTAGTGGAATGACATGGTTACAATATATTTTTCAAATAATGTCCTCTGGTAAAGTTGTTTTCCTTCAACACATTTTCAGTTTGTATACCGTTTATTTCACAATAAACAGCATCTATAATTTCCTCCGGATTATCCAACCATTTTGTATCAACAAAGAAATACTCAATGTTTGCATCAATGAAATCATTCATTTTGCCTATAAGAGTTAAAGGAACTGAATTATAAATTTCAGTTAATCTATTTACTCTTTCTACGTTGAAATAAACGCCTTTTCTATCCTTTAAGGCATATTTGTTTCTATAAGTGCAAACATTACAATCCTGAAGATTTTTGCAGTTTTTCATCAAAGACATTGGGCAGTTTTTCATTGTCATAAGCTTTGCATAGGCATGAGCTACTATTTCAGATTTAATTGAAATATGGTTTGTTATGCTTTCCATATCCTTAATGTTCGCTTCATATGAAAATGTAAATCCATTAGCTCCTTTTTCTTCTAGAAGCTTTACGGAAAATGTATTTATAATATTAAAAAACGGACCGCAGTGAAGATTTAAGCTACTATTCTCTTTAAAAAAGTAATAACTTCCCACATTATTTACACATACGCCATCAAATAATTCTTCATAACGCTTCATATTTTCTTTGAACAAATTGTATTGAGCCTTAGATATTACATTAGGTAAATATAAATATTTTTCCTTAACACTTATATTTTTAACTAAATCTAAATTTAAATCATAAGGAATATAAATTCTTGCAACCTTATTTTTATCAGCAAGCTGCATTTCATCATTGGAGTTTATTTTCAAACTAACCTTCGGATTAACTTCACCATTTGCTTCTCTAAAAGAAAATGCCTTAGCTACTGTAATTTTGTCGATTGGTGTTCTATTATAAAAAATGCTGCGTTTTTGATACAACAATTCAACTGCATCTCTTCTTAATTGATTTAATGTGCTTTTACGAACAAACACATTTTCCTGTATATCTAATTTTAAACTTCCTAATTCATAAACTGAGTTTCCTAATTTTCCTAGCTGTTCATGAATAATTTCCGACCTAGCAGGGTTTTTTAAACTCGTTTCACATGCTTCCTCGCTTGTAATCTCCACCTTGTTTTTCTCATCCCAGGCAGTTAATACAGCCTTTTCACCTACATGAAGCTTTAAGCTGAAGTTTACTGTATTTCTTCTGAAATTTGAAAATTCTTCTGCCTTATCCTTTACATCTTCACGGATTTCTTCTATGTCTTCGCCTTTAACCCCAGAGCTGGTTCGAGCAAACATTTCATCATCCTTGGATGGTTTAAGATATCCATTAGTATAGCCCCTACTAAATGTAGAGATTGCTTTATTTTCTAACTCCTTTATATCAGTTGTTTTTTCCGCATAATAGTCATCTATTATTTGTCTGTAGTATTCTACAACTGCTGAAGTATATTCAGGACCCTTCATTCTTCCTTCTATTTTAAAGGTTTGAATCCCTGCATCTATAACTTCCTTAATTGATTCTCCTGCTATGAAATCCTTTAGGCTTAAAACAGGTATGGTTCCAAACTCCTCATTAAGCTCGTTGTTGTCTTTATCGTGGAATGTATAGCTTAATCTGCATGGTTGAGCGCACTTTCCTCTATTTCCGCTCCTACCCCCTAAAAAGCTTGACATATAGCATTGACCAGAATAACAGGTACAAAGTGCTCCATGAATAAATATTTCTAAATCAGTGTTAGTATTTTTAACAGCTTCCCTTAGCTGTTCAATGGACATTTCTCTTGCCATTATAACCTTGCTTACATTATAATCTTCAAAAAATTTAACTCCAAGTTCATCATAAACAACTGCTTGAGTGCTTATATTAACAGGCAAATCAGGAATATATTTTCGAATTAAATATAGTAATCCTATATCCTGCACAATTACTGCATCCACATCATTTTCATATAAAAATGAAGCATAATTTAATGCATCAATTATTTCTGGATCCTTTAATACAATATTTAAAGTAACATATACCTTTACATTTTTGTTATGTGCATAGTTTATTACGTGCTTCATTTGCTCATCGTCAAAATTTTGTGAGTTATATCTTGCATTAAATAATTTACCGCCTAAGTAAACGGAATCTGCACCACTATTTACTGCAGCATAAAAGGATTCAATGCTTCCTGCCGGTGCCAGTAATTCTATCTTTTGTTTTTGTTTCATCTTTTCTCCTGTTTTAAAAAAGAACGCATAGCGTTCGAATAGTTTAATATCAAATTTTCATGTCATTCCGAACAATGAAATGACAAATACTTATACATCTACTGTTGTTTCATCGTCTAAAAGTTCTAACAGTTCCTTGTAATCGCTTTTTAACTTTTCAATTTCTAATTTATTTTGGAAATTCTCTGTTTCCTTGCGATTTAACTTTTCCTGAAGTTCGTTAACAGTATTAAATAAATTTTCCTTATCGTTATTAATCATTAACAGCTCTTCTAAATATTTTTCCTTTTCATCATTTATACTGTCATATTTTTTCTTTAATAAGTCTGCGCTATTTTTATAATCTGCTATTGTTTTATCTTTGTTAGCTATAATATCTTCTTTTTCTGAAATTTTATTTTGCAGTGATGATATTTTGCTCATTAAGGAATCAATTTCCTTTTGTTTAGATTCTATAGTCAAATTTAATTTTTGATGTTCATCATTAATATTGAATATCTTCTGAGACTTTTCATCATTGGAGCCTTTTAACTCTCTTATGCTTTTTT
>CAZJKK010000060.1:0-11742 GCA_964546605.1 uncultured Clostridia bacterium | reverse complement strand
AACAACCAACTCAACCTCATCCTCACCAATGCATATGTTTGTAATTTTTTTATTGTTAGCAGGAGTTCCTGTAAAACCAAATGATGTAAAGCCTTCCTCAATATTTTTGAATACCATATCTGAATCTATTTTATTAATTATGTATGAAACATCAGGATACATATTTGCAAACTCAATAATTAAATCATGTATATAATAATCAGCAGGTAAAGAGCTAGTGTAAATATCAAGAGTACCCCTTAAATCATCGTCATCCCTTCTTAATAATGAATAAATTTTATTTTCTTCATTTAGTGTCCTTATGGCATAATTGTACAATGTAATCCCTTCATCTGTGGGAATTATTTCTCTTCCGCTCTTTTTAAATAGCTCTGCTCCAAATTCCTTTTCCAAAAGCTGAAGCTGCTTAGAAACTGCAGGCTGAGTAATGAACAACTTTTCTGCTGCTTTGGTTATGTTTTTTAAATTAATTACTTCTATAAAAGTTCTTAAGTATGATGTATTCATTTCTACCTCTCTATATTGGCTGAATGCCCATTCCTATCGCTTCATGTTCAAATCCTTTTCTTGGTGAGCCTATCTGTCCGTAAAGCACAACTGCTAACCAATTGCCGCTTGCCGGGTCATCCTCAACCAATAAACCCCTTACTATGGTAAAGCTAAGACCTGCACTTCTTAAAACATCTCCAAGCATTACCTGCCCCCTGCAATATCCGCTTAAGGCCTCAATTATGGCGTGATACAAAGCATGCTCTTCATGATAGTTTTCTCTTACTATGTCCTCTCGAGATGCAGCAGTTTCAATTGCAGCTACAATTTTCTTAGCATCCATGCTGCCTGCCTGTCCCTTAAAAATTACATAGTTTTTATTCTGGTAAAATTCCTTGAGCTTTTCTGAATCGTCACCTATAGCAATCAATAATGCTATTTTTCCAATTCCTCTTTTCTCCATTTTATCCATCCTTAATAATATTAAAGCCTGCCTGATTATGAAGACACAATAAAGGCAGCTGTCAAGCTGCCTTCATTATACATTAAAATGGAGAATAATCCAATATCTTTTTTTCATAGCTATAGGTATCTTGCTCTATTTTGTCCGATTTCTCTTTATACTCTTTTGTAAACTTTTCATCATTTATGGAGCCTAAATTAATTCTTACATTAAGTATGGCAGAAAGCACTGCTGTACGGGTTAACATGCAGGCCACCAGGGCATCTGTTATTGCACTTTGATTGCCTCTTAATACAATTGCTTCAGCAAGAGGAAATATTTCATAGGAAACTTTTGCAACCTCTAAAGGAATTTGAGCTGCAAGCTTTGAGCCTTCTTCAATTGCAAGCTTTCTTACTTCTTTTTCCTCCTCCGTATCCTTTGACAGTTTATAAGCATCCATAACCTTGTTGTAGGCAAGGCTGTCTTTTTCTATATAATCAATTAACTTATCTTTTAATGCCATGGCTTTTTCTTTTATTTCATTCATTTCTTGTTCATGCTCAGTATATTTTTTCTTGCCAATGGTTAAATTAGCAACCATTTGAGATAAAGCAGCTGCTAATGTGCCACAAACAGCAGCCACGCTGCCACCTCCGGGCACAGGCTCATTTGATGCAACTAAATCAGCAAATTCCAATAATGTTAAGTTCTTCATATCTATTGATTCTCCTTAATAATTTCTCCGTTTTTTATAACCGTTTTTACTATATTAACACCTGCATGGTACGGTAAAAATTGAATAGAAGGATATTCAAGAATAATAATATCAGCCTTTTTACCTTTTTCAATGCTTCCTATGGTTTCACTTCTTCCCACCGCTGCCGCTCCATTAATTGTTAAAGCAGTTATAATTTCCTCTACGCTCATGTTCATATATAAAGCAGCAAGGGCTATAATCAAAGGAATTGAATTTGTAAAACAGCTTCCCGGATTAAAATCCGTAGCCAATGCAACAGCACAGCCAGAATCTATCATATATCTACCCCTTGCATATTCTTCCTTCAAGCAAAATGCCGTAGCAGGAAGAAGTGTTGCAACAGTGTTTGAACTAGAAAGCATTTTAACAGCCTCATCTGATGCTTTAAGCAAATGATCTGCGGATGTGCATGCAAGCTCAACAGCCAGCTCTGTTCCACCTAACTGAACCATTTCATCTGCATGTATTTTTAATTTTAAGCCTAATTCTTTCGCTTTAGATAAAAAGCGTCTTGATTGTTCTATGTTAAAAACATTTTTTTCGCAAAAAATATCAGCAAATTCAGCTATTTGATTTTTAGCAGCATATTCCATGGTTTCAATCATAAAATCAATAAAATCATCTTCTTTTCCCTTATACTCGGGAAGGACGCTGTGAGGACCTAAAAATGTTGAAACAACATCTATTTTATGTGTTTCATTAAGTAATTTCATAGCTTCTAGCTGCCTGATTTCAGCATCAAAATCAAGACCATATCCGCTTTTGCCTTCCACTGTTGTTACGCCCATAGCTGTAAACTTATCCAGTCTTTTTTTACCTTCTTCCACAAGCTTCTCAAGAGATGTATTTCTTGTGGCACGCACAGAGCTTGTAATTCCACCCCCACGCTCCATAATGGACATATAAGTATCCCCTCTTAATCTCCATGAAAATTCATCTGCTCTGTATCCACCAAATATTAAATGAGTGTGTGAATCCACAAATCCCGGGAGTACAGCTTTATCAGTGGCATCTATAATTTTGTATTCATTTTCATTATATTTTTTTAATATTTCTTCTGTTGTGCCCACATCAGTTATAATATCATTTTCAATTACTATTGCGCCATTTTGGATGATTCCTATACTAGACATATCCTTACCATGCTTCGGCCCGCGTACGCGTCCTTTGCAAGTAACAAGCTCATTAGCATTCTTTATAATTAATTTATTCATTATATCCCCTTTCAATTGGGGACATTCCTCTTCCCTCATAGACTTGCTTTAACACAAGAGGTGTGTCCCCTTTCCTTTATATTCGTGTTTCTAGAACCTGATCTATGCTAAAGTTCTCTAATCGCAAATAATAATCAGCTGTATCTACAATAGCTTTAAGTGGAACCAAACCAACTATTTCGCTTCCAACTACCTGAACTCCATATCTTTCAGCTTCCATTTTTATAGTTTCAAATACGCGGTAAATAGATGTCTTAGAATAGTCAGTTAAATTCATGGAAACCTGAACAATACCTCTATCTTCCAGCTCAATGCCCAAAGCTTTTACAAATCTAAAGCCTCCGCTAATATATCTTACCTTTTTAGCTATGTCCGTAGCAATTTGTAAATTATTGGTGGATAAGTTAACATTGTATGCTACTAATGGCATTCTTGCGCCGATTGCAGTTACACCGGCAGTTGGATGAATAGTAGATGGTCCAAAATCAGGCTTCCACTTAGAATCCTTCATTTTTTCAGCCATTCCTTCAAATTGACCCTTTCTGATATCTGCTAAATTTTCCTTGTGTGGTGAAACTGCGGATTTTTCATAAAGGAAAAATGGTAAATTGTATAATTTAGAAGCTTCCTCTGCAACCTCTTTTGCCAATGCATCTGCTTGTTCTATAGTTATATTTTTTATTGGTATAAAGGGAACTACATCAACTGCTCCCATGCGAGGATGCTGACCTTCATGCTTTGTTAAATCAATAAGCTCCACTGCTTTTCCAATAGCTTCAATTATGGCTTCCTTTAATGCTTCCGGTTCTCCCACTACAGTTACTACGCTTCTGTTGTGGTCTTCATCACTGGAATAATCTAAAAGTTTAACATTTTTCTTAGCTCTAAAACAATCAAGTATTTTTTCAACCTTTAACAAATCTCTGCCTTCACTAAAATTAGGCACGCATTCTATTATTCTATCCATATTTATAATTTCCCCTATTTATAATTTTTTATAGTATTTTCAATTAGCTCTTCATTAGCAAGGTAAGGAATTGTTATGTGGTCCTTTCCTTCATTTAATTTGTTATATTCAATGGTGGTTTCAATGGAATGCTCATTTCTAGCCCAATTCCTTCTAGCCACTCCAACCATGGTATCCCATGGTATGGATTTATACAATATATCATCAACTCTTTTACTTCCGTCAAGTACCATTCCAAAGCCTCCATTTATGGACTTGCTTATGCCCACTCCTCCTCCGTTGTGAAGAGCAACCAAACTCATCCCCCTTGCAGCATTTCCTGCAAAGCAGTGTACCGCCATATCTGCTGTTACGTTGCTTCCATCATAAATATTTGAGGTTTCTCTGAATGGTGAATCCGTTCCCCCTGTATCGTGATGGTCTCTTCCAAGCATCACAGGACCTATTTCCCCATTTCTAACCATTTCATTAAACTTAAGGGCAATATCACGTCTTCCTAAGGCGTCTTGGTAAAGAATTCTTGCCTGAGTTCCAACAACCAGCTTATTTTTTTCAGCATCTCTTATCCAAATGTAATTGTCTCTGTCCTGTCCTCTTCTGTTAGGGTCTATGCAGGACATAGCAGCATGGTCGGTCTTTCTTAAATCCTCAGGGTCACCGCTCAAGCATACCCACCTAAATGGCCCATAGCCGTAATCAAAGAGCATTGGTCCCATAATATCCTCCACATAAGATGGGAATATGAAGCCTTCAGAGGTATCTGTTCCATTTTTTGAAATTTCCTTAACTCCTGAGTCAAACACCGCTTTCATAAATGCATTTCCATAATCAAAGAAATATGTTCCTCTTTCAACCAATGTCTTAACAGCATTAAAGTGCTCAGCTAATGTTTTGTTTACCTTATTAGCAAACTCTTCTCTGTCTGTGTTTAAAAGTTCCGTTCTTTGTTCAAAGGTCAATCCTTTAGGACAATAGCCACCGTCATAAGGCACATGGCATGATGTTTGATCACTCAACAAATCCACATGTATGTTGTTGTTAACTGCATATTCCAATAAATCAACTATATTTCCATAATAAGCAATGGATATGGTTTCTTTTCTTTCCATGTAATCTTTCGCTGTTTCAAAAGCTTTCTTAAGATCATCCGTAACCATAGAAATCCAGCCCTGATTTAATCTCGTTTCTATTCTGGAATAATCAACCTCTGCAATTATTCCCACACCGTTGGCAATTTCCACTGCCTTCCCCTGTGCACCGCTCATGCCACCAAGGCCTGATGTAATAAACAAATGCCCTGCCAAGTCTTTGTCGCCAGGTATACTCAACTCTTTTCTCCCTGCATTTATTAGTGTATTAAATGTACCATGAACAATACCTTGAGGACCTATGTACATCCAGCCTCCAGCCGTCATTTGACCATAGCTTGAACATCCCATGGCAGTAGCCTTAGCCCAGTCGTGAGGATTATCAAACATGCCTATCATAAGTCCATTTGACAAAATAACTCTTGGACTTGTTTTATGTGATTTGAAAAGTCCTAATGGGTGCCCTGACAATATAGCTAAGGTTTGTTCATCTGTCAGTTGTTCTAAATATTTCTTTATAAGCTGATACTGCATCCAATTTTGACAAACCTGACCGGTTTCTCCGTAAGTTACAAGCTCGTAGGGGTACAGGGCAACATCATGATCCAAGTTATTGTCAATCATGACCTGAAAAGCTTTGCCTTCAATGCAGTTTCCCTTATATTCATTAATTGGCTTTCCATAAATTCTTTCCTTTGGCATAAATCTATAGCCATAAATTCTGCCTCTTGTCATTAATTCATCCAAAAATTCAGGTGCCAACTCTTCATGGAGACTTTCGGGCACATACCTTAAGGCATTTTTTAATGCAAGTTTAATTTCTCTTTCATTTAATGTAAGCTCTCTTTTAGGAGCCCTTCTTACACCTTCTTTAAATTTTGGATAATCAGGCAATGTTTCATCCAGCTTAATGCTCATTGCACTTAAAATGTTTGAATTATCAACCATTACAACACCTCCAGCTTTTTCTAAATCTATTATATATTATTACCGTCGATAAATCGTCTAATCTTAAGATTTCTTAAAGCTTTTTTAATTATAATAAAACCAAGCTAATAAGCAAGACTTATTACTTACCCTCTCCCCCTTGTTTTTTTATAAATACATTAAGCCCTACACTCGTTGTAGGGCTTAATTTTATTTTTCCGATTGATAATTTATTTAAAATCATATATTATTAAGTTATTAAAAGTTGAGGAATGAACATGATTATATCAGTAAAATTGCTTGGCAATCCTTCGGTAAAACTTAATAATAAAGAAATCACCTTTCCTTATAAAAAAGCTGAGGCTTTGTTTTATTATGTTTGCATTCATAAAAGAATAACCAGAGAACAAGCAATAAATCTTTTTTGGAGTGATTCCAGCGAAGAAGTAGGAAGAAAAAACTTAAGAGATGCACTATATAAAATAAAGACATGTATAAATGAAAATATATTTTCTCCATCTAAATCCACAATAGAATTTTCTAATGAATTTATAATTGACGTAGATACAGACATTATTAATGAAGCAAATGCAATTAATTTATACAGTGAAGAATTTCTTTTAAATTTTTCCATTAAAAACTGTTATGATTTTGAAAATTGGATGGAAGAAAAAAGACATTACTACAAGAATATTTACATAAAATCCATACAAACAAAAATAGATGAGCTTATAAGCATAAGCGATTATTCAAGTATTGAGAAATTTGGCAATATCTTAATAAAAAACGATCCCTACAATGAAAAAACATTTAGGTATTTAATGAAAATATATGCCTTATCAGAAAACTATAACAAGGCAATTAAGTTGTACCAAGAACTTTCAACTGTATTATCAAATGATTTGAGCGTCGAACCTGAACTAAAATCAAAAAAACTTTACAAAGAAATCTTGGAATTAAAAAACACCATCTCTTCTGATGAAAACAACTCATATATTAGTTTGAAGAACAAGGTAGAAAACTTGACCAATATTTATTCTATGTTCCATGAGACTTATCCTGTTTTAACATCAGAAACAATTGAAGAATCAAATGCTTCAAACATTAGGGATATTGAATTTGAGCTGAAAAATATTGAAAAAGACATAATTAACATTGATAACCTAGATACTGATTATTTAAAAATAAAAATGGAAGCTACATATCTTGCGGGAAGATATTATATTTCCGTAGGAGAATACAATAAAGGCGTAAACAACATTAATATAAGCATCAAGCTATCCTCTAAGCTTGATAATTTAATTTATTTGCTTAACAACTATAAGCAAATGATATTCTATGCCATTCAAATTGACAATAGTGATTTAATGTATGAATATATAGAGAAATGCCTCAGTATTTTGGAAAAAAAAGACATCATTGAAGAAAGAGGAATTATTTTAAGATTAAAGGGCTTATATCTAATAAAAATTAAGAAATATCAGGCAGCTTCATGTGTATTAAACGAATCCATAAACATTTTTTCCAGCCTAAATAAATTCAGCAACAAATATGCAGTCAATATTTCTGCAAGCTATAATTATTTAGGCCAAATGAACAAGGAAATGAACGAAAACGATGCTGCTTTTAATTGCTTCACTAAAGCAATAGAAATTTGTAATGAGAATTCTATTGAAAAAGGCTTGGAAATTTTTTATTCTAATGCAGGACAGGCACTTTATTATTTAAAAAAATTTGAAGAAGCAGAAATATACATAAATAAATCCTTGGAGCTTTTTGAAAAGTTCAATGTTATATGGGGAAGGGATTTTGCAGAATGCTATGCAGCACTTATTGAAACTAAAAAAGAAAACTATCACAAAGTAAGACTGCATGCCCAAAAGGCATATGAGCTTGCAAAAAAACTAAACAATCCTAAATCACTCCTTTTAGCAGAAAACATATTAGCCGAAAACAAAATGTGACAGTTGGGACAGGACACCTATAATAATTAAAATATTAAGACAAATAATATATGCTTTTAATTAATTATTAATACTCCTTTTATTATCTGTTAAATAACATGCTACATAATTTAAATATCACAAGTTAAAAGGAGGAATTATGAAAAACATATACGTGGTTCTTA
This sequence comes from uncultured Clostridia bacterium, assembly GCA_964546605.1. Lineage (GTDB taxonomy): Bacteria > Bacillota > Clostridia > Tissierellales > Sedimentibacteraceae > Sedimentibacter. Next base: position 3,727 of record CAZJKK010000060.1, on the reverse strand, counting down.
CAAGAACGAATACCGTATTATCAAAAATTATTGGCACGATAACAAATAGTGAATATACCCATGCTTCAATTTCATTAGATAATAACTTTGATAAAATGTATAGCTTTGGGAGAAAAAATGTATATAATCCATTTATAGGAACATTTGTTATAGAAAACTTCAATGAAGGTGTTTTTGGGATTCACGAATGCTTGCATGGAAAGATCATAGAGCTTGAAATTACAAATAAACAATATGATTCAATAAAGAAATTAATTAATAATTTCATAATTAATAAAAATTATTATAAGTATAACTATTTGGGGCTTATTGACAGCTTAATAGAAAGAGAATCTTATTCTGAAAAAAGTTTCTTATGCTCTGAATTTGTATATTATATTTTATATTCAAATGATATTATCAATTTTAATATACCTAGAAACCTTGTAAAACCTGAGGATTTCAAAAATCTAAATGGAAAAATTATTTTCGAGGGTGATTTAAAAGAAATTTATGCGTATTGCAATCATAAAAAATATTTACAACCTATGTCTATTTATTTTTAAAAAGTTGAAAAGCAAATTAATTTAAAGCACTAAGAGTGTATAGAAAGTGACAAAAAGACCGTCATCTATTGTCACTTTCTATGGTGCTCTTCATATTTTTGGAATAGTTTTTTGCTGATGAAATTTATCAGTAAAATGAATAAAATATATAGTATTGACTTTATGGGGTTTATTAAAAATGAGCTTACATTTTGTCCTATGAATGCTAAGGATAGTATCATGACAAATTTTGATGGCAGCATTGTTAATAGAAACAACTGAGTATTCATATTTGCAAGTGCAGCCGTACCGCTTATTAAAAATGAGGGTGTAAAAGGAAAACAATACAAGTAAAACAAAACCGTTAAATTTTTATTTTTTATTTTTTCCAAGGTACCTTTGTACTTGCTTTTTTGAATTTTTGCCTCTAATCTATTAGCTCCAACCTTACGAATAAATAAAAACAATAAAAATGAACCCAGACAGTTTCCAATCCAAGAATACAAGTATCCAAAGAAAAAACCAAAGGTTGTAACGTTAATAATTACAAATCCAACTAGAGGCAGTATTGGCACAAACGCTTCAATTACAGGTAGCATTATTCCTACCAACGGTCCTCCCATTTCAACGTATTTTAAAAAAGATGATAAGTTTTCATATTCCATAATTTTATCCTTAAGTATCCCAAAATATCTTACGCAGTATACATGTTTAATATACCCAAATTAGCTTTACTACTATGTAGTACCTTTAAAAATTATTATCCATATTATAACGAGGTGAAGATATCCCCAACTTCTTAAGTAGTGGGTACTTTTTAAATAAACAGGTTGTCGTCTTAATGCTACGCAGTTACTGACCATACTTAAGCAACTTATATGATATATATCTATTATTTTTACAATATAAGGTCTTGAATATTTTAAAATATAAAATATAATGAAACAAATACATAGTATCAATCTAAAAATAATGAAAGGATAAAATTATGAAATATTTCATAGGTGCCTCAATACCTGAAAATTATAAAAATAATATAGAAATGCTTCGTGCTAGGTTTAGATTTCTCACTACTGAACCCCATATTACAATAGTTCCTCCTCCGGCTTTACCTGATGAAGACAGTTTTATTAAGGATGTAATTGAAATATGTAAAAAAACAAAATCATTTAATGTAAACCTCAATGGCTTGGGCCAATTTGGCAACAGAGTTTTATATGTGGGAGTTGAATCGCAAGGTTTAATAGATTTGTATAACAATATATACAGGAAACTAAATTTAGAAAAAGAAGAAAGAGGATATACCCCTCATTTGACTATTGTAAAACAAAGACCGAAAAGGCCAATTGATATAGAAAAGATTAAAAGCATTGCAGAAATTAATTTAATTAATCCCCCAACTTATTTGCTAAATTCTATTACTGTTTTTCATCAACCAAAAGAGCGCTTTATTTATGTTCCTTATATGGAGATACCCTTAAACAATAACAATGAACATTGAACAGTTAATGAAAGGATTTGTGCAGTGCACAAATCCTTTTATAATTTATTTTATCAATTTAATCTTTCTTCTATTAATTGAGCTAAATCATGAGCATATTTGTCTAATTCTTCTTGGTTTTGTCCCTCAATCATAACTCTTACCATTGGCTCGGTTCCTGACGGTCTTATTAATACTCTACCATTTCCATGAAAATATGCTTCTATTTCATCAATTTTATTTTTTATAACTTCATCTTCCATATAGCTATTCTTTTTCTCTGCTGATACGTGTGCATTTACTAAAACTTGAGGCATTACCGTCATCATTTCTGCAAGCTTTGAAAGCTTTGTATTTTTTTCCTTCATTACACTTATAAGCTGAATAGCAGTTAGAAGTCCATCACCGGTAGTATTGTAATCAAGAAAAATTATATGTCCGGATTGCTCTCCACCTATGGCATGATGATTCTTAAGCATTTCCTCAAGGACATATCGGTCTCCAACCTTAGTCTTAACTATATTAATGTTTTTTTCCTTCAAACACATGTCAAGACCCATGTTTGTCATTACAGTCCCAACTATGGTATTACTTTTCAATTGTCCTTTTTCCTTCATATGAGAGCCGCAAATTGCAAGCACATGATCTCCATCTACAATATTTCCATTTTCATCACAAGCAATTAGTCTGTCCGCATCACCATCAAAAGAAAGCCCCACATCTGCTCCTGTTTCAAGGACTAACTTTTGAATTTCTTCAGGTCTTGTAGAACCGCAATTTACGTTTATGTTTATTCCATTAGGGTCGTTGTGGATTACATACACTAAAGCACCAAGCTCCTTCAAAAGCTCCGGTGCCGCCTTGTATACAGCCCCATTACCGCAGTCCACAGCGATTTTCAACCCATTTAAATCCACATTTATAGTGTCCTTTAAAAAATCCATATACTTTCTAACAGGATTTTCAATTCTTATTTTTCTGCCAATGTCTCCTGAAACCGGCAAGACATCTATATCAATATTATTGAGTATGTACTCTTCAATTGAATCTTCCATTTCATCTGTTAATTTTAAACCATGTTCATTAAAAAACTTTATTCCGTTATATTCAACAGGATTATGAGAAGCAGTAATCATAACGCCACCATCTGCCTCCAATGTCTTTATCATTCGTGCAACTGCTGGAGTTGGCAATACTCCAAGATATAAAACATCAACACCTGCTGAATTCAAGCCTGCTGATAAAGCCCCTTCAAGCATGTCTCCTGAAATTCTTGTATCCATTCCAACAACCATTTTAGGTCTTTTTTTGCCCTTTGTTAAAAAATGTCCCCCAATACGTCCAAGCTTGTGTGCTAATTCAGGTGACAAGTCCTTGTTTGCAATACCTCTCACGCCATCTGTTCCAAATAATTTACCCATAATTCCTCCAAATAATATAAATTAAGCTATACTACTTTATAACCATATTCTTTTGTTATGATAATTTCTAATATTCGTTTTTAAAGGAATCCCCTAACTAAAAAGTAAAGGTTAACTCCACCTCATTATTCTATCATATTTTATTGTAAAAAAAAAGATGACTAACCTTACTTTCAAAAAATTTTTTTGTCGTTATGGATTGTCACCTGCAACTATTCAAATAAGAAAATCACTATAAGTCTCGAACCGTCCCTTAGACTTTTATGAATGGTACCAGTCTGTTCTGTTGTTGCCTACTTCAT
>CAZJKK010000059.1:0-11780 GCA_964546605.1 uncultured Clostridia bacterium | reverse complement strand
AAACAGATGATGTGGGCGCCATAATGGGTATATTAAGTGATTTGGAATATAATGAAAAGCATGCATTCATAAAGGAAATATTAAGTCCTATGTATGGCGAATCTATTGTAACACCAAGCGGCGTAGATGAGCTTATAGAAGATCTTTCTGATATTCTGGCAGAATCTGTTAACTTTGCAGTACATCCGGGTTATGAACTAATTTCGTAACACAATTGTAAAAAATAACAGTGTTATTCAGGAAACAATACACATATACATTAATATATTAGAAATTTTTAAAATATATTACATTTGAGAAAATATGTGGAGTTGGATCATGAAAAGACGAAGAAGAAATAAGAATCAAAAAAATTTTTACATGGGAATGTCAATGTTTTGCTTGATTGTACTCTTTGTAGGCTTCAGCTTTGTAAATGAGCTGTCTGAAAAAAGAAAGGCAGGGCAGGATGTTACTACAATCTCTATTAATTATGATGGAGAAAAAGAGGATGATAAACTAAATCCAATAGACAAAATAATGTCCTACTTTAATATTTTTCTGGAGAAAACATTTAAGGAAAGTGAAGACTCAAGCAGTCTCATAGAAAGCGGTGAAAAACAAACAGCAAAGGATGTTTTTAAAACAATTAATACTGGTGACAGGAGCAAAGACCAACCAGTTATAACGTCTAAGGTTGATGCAGAAGAAGTATTTGAAGTAGAAGAAGAAATGGGGGACGTGGAAGCTTTTAAAGGAGAAAGCACTTTAAACACTAAAGAAAACAAAGTATACTTAGCTACCATTAGTCAAGAGGACTTTTTCAGAGTAATAGAATCACCAACATACAACAGAAGCAGCGCTCCTCGTGATATATTCATTGACGCTGCTTCTATTAATGATAAGTTTAATATAGTTCTTTTCCACACTCACGGCACGGAGGCTTTTTTGCCTCACGAGGAAGGAAATTACAGAACACAGGACGAAAGATACAATGTTATGGGTGTTGGAACAAAAATAGCGGCCAATTTGCAGGGTTACGGTATAAATGTAATACACTTGAAAAATTACAATGACTATCCTGATTACAATAAATCCTACTTTAAATCCAGAGAAGCAGTTACAGAGGTGTTATCAAGCTCAAAGAAAAATTTAATCATAGATTTACATAGAGATGGAGCGGAAGAAAACTCTAATTATGAGCAGATACTTGCTAGAGAAAAAACCGTTACTATAAACGACAAAACAGCAGCCACATGCACACTGGTTATTGGTGATAAAAATGATAACACGGAAGCGTTAAAGGAAAATGCACAATTGTTTTTTGATATGGCAAATGAAAAATATCCCGGATTATTTAGAGGAGTAATTGTGAGACCAGGTGCATATTTTAATCAATATCTTTCTGATAACGCAATGTTGCTGGAAATAGGAAGTAACTTAAATCATATTGATGAGGTGAATTATTCTGCTGAATTATTAAGTGATGTTTTAGTTGATTATATTGAAGAAATTAGTAAATAATACTTTTATAAACGTTGAAATTTTGATATAATACCCTATATCCAGATAAATAGGGAGGTAACAGATTTTTGGACAGAAAAAAATACATAAGAAACTTTTCGATAATCGCTCATATAGATCATGGCAAATCAACATTAGCAGACAGATTGATTGAAAACACAGGACTTCTTTCTCATCGTGAAATGCAGGAGCAAGTTCTTGACAACATGGACTTAGAAAGAGAAAGAGGCATAACAATCAAGCTTCAAACCATGAGTCTTTTGTACAAGGCGCAGGATGGACACGATTATATATTGAATTTAATAGACACTCCAGGTCATGTGGACTTTAATTATGAGGTTTCAAGAAGTTTGGCAGCATGTGAAGGAGCAGTTCTTGTAGTTGATGCGTCTCAGGGTATTGAGGCTCAAACTTTGGCAAATGTATATCTTGCTCTTGATCAGAACTTGGAAATTGTGCCTGTTATTAATAAAATAGACCTGCCAAGCGCAAGACCTGAAGAAATTAAACAAGAAATAGAAGATGTAATAGGACTTGATTGTGAAAATGCACCTCTTATTTCAGCAAAGAACAATATAAATATTGATCAGGTGCTTGAAGCAATAGTAAAACAGGTTCCTCCTCCTACAGGAGAAGAGAATGCTCCTTTAAAAGCGTTAGTATTTGATTCGTATTATGATTCTTACCGCGGAGTTGTGGCATTCATAAGAATTAAAGAAGGCCAGGTTAAAAAGGGCGATAAAATAAGAATGATGTCAACAGGAAGGACATTTGACGTAACAGAGGTGGGAGTTGTTTCACCTACACAAAAGCCGGTAGCTGCATTGTATTCAGGCGATGTAGGTTATTTGTGTGCAAGTATGAAGGAAGTTAGAAGCTGTAGAGTTGGTGATACAATAACAAGCGATGATAATCCTGCTAAGGAGCCATTGCCTGGATATAAAAAGGTTACATCTATGGTTTATTGCGGTGTATATCCTGCAGAAGGAGAAGATTATAATTCAGTAAGAGATGCACTTGAAAAGCTTCAAGTTAATGATGCAGCTCTTACATTTGAGCCCGAAACATCCATAGCTTTAGGCTTTGGTTTTAGATGCGGATTTTTAGGTCTTCTTCACATGGAAATAATTCAAGAAAGACTAGAAAGAGAATTTAATTTAAATATTATTGCAACTACTCCAAGTGTTATTTACAAGGTATATAAAACAAGCGGAGAGATGATTATACTTCAAAATCCTACAAACATGCCTCCGGTTCAAGAAATTGAATATATGGAAGAACCAATTGTAAATGCATCCATAATGACTCCTACAGAATATGTGGGACCTATAATGGATCTTTGTCAAAACAGAAGAGGAATTTTTGAAAACATGGAATATATGGAAGCAACAAGGGTTATAATGCATTATAAGCTTCCTTTAAATGAGGTTATATATGATTTTTTTGATGCATTAAAGTCTAAAACAAGAGGATATGCATCCTTAGATTACGAACTTCATGGTTATGAACGATCTGAGCTTGTAAAAATGGATATACTTATTAATGCAGAATTGGTGGATGCCTTTTCTATTATTGTTCATGAGGAAAAAGCATATGAAAGAGGAAGAAATATTGTTGAAAGATTAAAGGATGTTATTCCAAGACACATGTTTGCTGTTCCTCTTCAAGCAGCCATAGGCGGCAAAATAATTGCAAGGGAAACTGTTAAAGCTCTTAGAAAAGACGTACTTGCTAAGTGCTACGGCGGTGACATAACAAGAAAGAAAAAGCTTCTTGAAAAACAAAAAGAAGGCAAGAAGCGTATGAGACAAATAGGAAATGTTGAAGTTCCTCAGGAAGCATTCTTGGCAGTTTTAAAATTTGACGAAGATTAAGAGGTGTAAAGTAAATGAGAAAAGGTACAATTGTATTATTGGTTGTATTGGCTTTAATAGCTGTGTTTATATTTAGTATATTTGGAAGCTACAATTCATTGGTAGCATTAGATGAAAGTGTTAATACTCAATGGGCAAATGTAGAAAGTAAGCTTCAAAGAAGATATGATTTGATTCCTAACCTGGTCGAATCAGTTAAGGGAGCAATGGCTCAGGAAAAAGAAGTATTTACAGCCATAGCCGATGCTAGAGCAAAACTGGCAGGTGCAGGCAGTGTTTCTGATAAAGTTGAAGCATCCAATGAATTGGAAGGTGCATTGTCAAGATTATTAGTGGTCGTAGAAAATTATCCTGAATTAAAATCCAATCAAAATGTAACAGCATTAATGGATGAGCTGGCAGGAACTGAAAACAGGATTTCTACTGAAAGAGACAGATACAATGAGGTTGCTGGAAAATACAATAAAGCAAGAAGATCATTCCCTACAAATATAATGGCAGGAATGTTTGGATTCGATGAAAGACCATACTTTGAAGCAACACCTGGAGCAGAAACTGCTCCGGAAGTAAAGTTTTAGGAGTGATTAGGTGAAAAGAAATCTCTTGCCCCTGTTAATGGCAGTTCTAATATTAATGACAGGAACAGTAATCTATGGGCAGGATTTAAAGCTGCCTGAGTCCACAACAAAATTTTATGTAAATGATTTTGCAGAGTTAATAAATGATGATGCAGAACAAAACATTTTAAAAGTCAACCTTAATTATGAAAAAACAAAGGAAAGACCTCAAATTGTTGTGGCAACAGTTAAAAATCTACAGGGCTTAGATGAAAATAAATACGCTGTAGAGCTCTTTGAAAAATGGAAAATCGGAAACAATGAGTATAATAATGGTGTGTTAGTGCTTCTTTCTTTAGAGGAAAGAAGGATTAAAATAGAAGTAGGCTATGGGCTTGAAGGAGCCATAACAGATTCAGAATCAGGAAGAATACTTGATAATTCAATTGATTATTTGTCTAGGGGCGATTATTCAACAGGATTAGAAAATATTTTTTATCAGTTAGCAGAGAAAGTTAATGAAGAGTATGGCTATAGCAATGATGAAATTTTCGGCAACATGGAAGCTCCCAAGTCTGAACAAAGCTCAATGACAGGAGAACTTATTAAGTTAATATTGGTTATAATATTGATTTTAATAATTAATTTTGGTGGTGGAGGTCGAGGAAGACGCCGCAGAAATTTATTTTTTCCACCTATAATCTATGGACCGGGAAGAGGCGGAGGCTTTGGCGGCGGTGGCTTTGGAGGCGGAGGAAGCTTCGGGGGCGGCGGCAGATCAGGCGGCGGAGGAGCCGGAAGAGGATTTTAGCAGTGAACAATGAAAAATGAACATTGAACAGTGAAAGAGGGCTTTGAGTCTATGACTCAAAGCCTGATTTTATTTATTTTAAGATATTTTTCCCGAAAATATAATTTCATCAGTATCGGCGTTTACTATAGAAAGTCCTAATTCCTCCCAGTTAGATGAACCAAGGTATCCTATTCTGTCATCCCATGCGTCGTCATATGCATCTTTAGAAACCTTTTCCCCATCAACATAGTATTCCACTTCTGATTCCAGTAATTTGAATGAATCCTGAGAAGCATATTCCAGTTCATCATCGTAGTCATCATCATATTCGTCATAATCATCGTAATCATCATTATAATCGTCGTAATCATCATAATTATCGTATTCAATTTCTAGGTCTGTATCAGTAAACAGATAGCCGTAATTTATGAGATTATAAAGACATTCGTACATTTCATCCATGTTGTCGCCATTAGTATATGCCTCTGCCAATTGGGCAAAAAAATCCATTATTTCCTGACTTTTCACATCATAAGTAACCTTATCTTTGGTGTAAAGCATTTCTTTAAAATCACCGCTTTCATTAGTTATGATTATTTTCATGTCCATCCTCCTTGAATCTTCTATTTGTAAAATATATTAAGGTTTTTAAAATATATAATATATTTTTTTAAAATTCGTATAATTATTTATTTTATAGCATGTCCTATAATTTTTTTCGAAAAATTTGTCGTAAAAAAAACAGGCATATGCCTGTAAAATTGGGGACATTCCTTATACCCCGATACTATCCCTAAATAGAAGGTGTGTTCCCTTACATTACTATTTCATTATTGTGTTGGATCTCAATTATTTTTGTTGATGCATCCAGGGAGTTTTTAAATTTTGTTGGAATGCTGAAATCTTCCCAAAAATGCATTGGCACAAATACTTTTGGACTTAATTGTTCTATGAAATATTGACCACCACATGAATAATTTTGTTCTAGTCTTCCATCTACAGGGAAAAACGCAATATCAATAGAAACATTCTTAATTATAATATCCTTAATAACATTCTTAAATGCAGTTTCCATTTCTTTTTCTTCTTCCGGGGTATCATCCATCCACTTCCACCAATTTAAATCTCCTGCATGGAATATATTTAAATTGTCTGTATTGACTAAAAAGCTAATTCCTTGATCAGTTGAGCCAAATGTGCTTATTATTAAATCATTAATTGTAAATTCTTCATTTTGATTTGCCATATATGCATTGCTTGTCGCTGAATACAGTTTTATGTCACTTGACAATATATAATAGGTGTTAGGTTTTTCATTTACCCATGACAATACTTCACGGTTAAAATGATCTTGGTGGCTGTGTGAAGAAAATACATACAAGCTTTTGGAGCTTTTAAATATGTTTTTAAGAAAATCATTAAAGACAAAGTCCTGATTTTTATCTTGCTTTTTTTTAAAATAATCAAATATTAAAAATGAACTGTCTGTTTCTATAATGAAACAGCTGTGATATACATAATATATTTTCATATGCAACTCCTGTTTATTTTAGTATAAATATAGTATCATAAATAAAGAATTTTTAAAATGAATTTTAGAAAGAATAAGTAAGTAAAAAAAGGGAAAAATTAAATTAAAGTATTATATTTTTTACATTTATTTAAAAATATTGTTTGTAATTATTGTTAATGTAATGTATAATGAGAAGTTAATAAAAATAGAACGAGGTAAAAAAGATTAATGAAAATAGAAAATATTAATTTGAATGTTAACATTCAAACAGCCTTAGAGGAAATGGGCTTTGAAGAACTAACCCAAATTCAACAAGAGGCAATTCCTGTAGTACTTGAGGGACATGATATAATAGCTCAGTCAAATACAGGAACGGGAAAAACGGCAGCATTTGGTATACCAATACTTGAAAAAATAGATAAGGATTTAAGAACGCCCCAGGCTATTGTATTATTACCAACTAGAGAGCTGGCTGTACAAGTAGCAAATGAATTCAGAAAGTACGGAAAGTACATGGACGGCATTAAGACTGTAACAGTTTACGGTGGAGCGGATATTCGTGACCAAATCAATAAGTTAAAAGGAGGAGCACAAATTATAGTTGGTACTCCCGGAAGAGTTATTGATTTAATAGAAAGACGTGTTATAAAGCTAGACAATATAAACATGGCAGTGCTAGATGAAGCCGATGAAATGCTTAAAATGGGCTTTAGAGAAGATATTGAACTTATACTCGATAAAATAGATCATGAAGTTCAGACATTGTTGTTTTCAGCAACTATTCCAGACGCAATGAAAAACATCATTAAAAAGTTTCTTAAAAATCCTGTACCGGTTAAGGTTTTAAGAGAAGGTATCACTGCAAAAGAAGTAAAGCAAAGCTATTTTCTTGTAAAGCATTCTGATAAATTAGAAGCACTTTCAAGATTAATAGATGCATACACACCTAAACTTACACTTGTGTTTTGCAATACTAAGAAATCTGTAGATGATCTTTATGACCAACTTATTGAAAAAGGCTATAATTGCGATAAAATTCATGGTGATATTAAACAATCCCAAAGAATTGACACATTAAATAAGTTTAATAATGGCTTAATAGACATATTGATTGCAACTGACGTTGCTGCAAGAGGTCTTGACATTAAAGAAGTTGAGTTAGTTATAAACTATGATGTTCCTTCAAAGGAAGATTATTATGTTCACAGAATAGGTAGAACAGGAAGAGCCGGCAAGGAAGGTGCATCCTTTACTCTTGTTTCTGCAAAAGAAATGAGAAAAATCGAAGATATCGAAAGATACACTAAAAAAGATATTCGCAAAAGAACAATACCTACTGTTGACAGAGTTAATGAAGTAAAACAAGATAAATTTATCAGAAACATTGTAGAAGTAATTGAAAAAGAAGATATAGGTGAAAACAATAAAGAGTTAGCAGAAAGACTTATGTCTCAGGGCTTTGATGCAGAAACATTAATTGCTGCTATGATTAAGAAGCTTGTTAAGTTTGATTACTCAGAAGAAAGAGATTTAAATGATATAATTCCTGAAAGAAAAAAATCTACAAGAAGTCCCTCTAAAAGATTAGATGACAAAGATGCTGTTAGATTCCATGTAAACCTTGGAAAGAAACAAGGAGTTAGACCTGGTGACATACTTGGTGCAGTTGCAGGTGAATGTGATATACCTGGTTCTGACATAGGTGAAATAGAGATACTTGAAAACTTCTCATTCTTTACAGCAGCTTCTGAGCATAAAAACAAAATCCTTAAAAAGATGGATGGCTCTCAAATAAAGGGCAAGGATGTTGTAATAGAATTATCTAAAGAAAAGAAATCAAGAAATTCAAGAGATACAAGAGATAAGAAATCTGGTGGCGACAACTGGGGAAGAAATAAAGGCAGGAAATATTAATAAAAATCAAAAATATGTTGACAAAAATTGTTGACTAGTAATATAATAGGTAAAATAAAACTGTGATGGATCGAGTAAGACAGATACAGCAATTTAGAGAGGGAAGATAAGGTGAAAGCTTCCTTTGTATGACTGTTTGAAAACTAATCCGGAGTTAAATCAGAAAGCGAAAGTATAATGATTTGGTATGGATGCCTTAAATCCTTTGAGAAGCAACTAAGGTGGAACCACGACTATCTCGTCCTTAAACATATTGTTTAATGACGAGATTTTTTTATTCTAAAGATAACAAAATTATAAATTTAAAATGGAGGATACTATGATAAAAATTACTTTACCTGATAACTCTATAAGAGAATATGAAGATGGAGTGCTTGCTTTAGATGTGGCTAAAAGCATTAGCGAAGGACTTGCAAGAAGTGTTGTTGGAGCAGAATTTAACGACAAAACAATTGGATTAAAGGAAGAATTAAAGGATGACGGAAATATTAAATTTTTAAAGTTTGAAGACAAAGAAGGAAAACATGTATTTTGGCACACTTCATCACATATATTGGCTCATGCTATAAAAAGATTGTGGCCAGATGCAAAGTTAGCCATTGGACCTGCGATAGACAATGGATTTTACTATGACATAGACTTAGACTACAAAATTGTTCAAGAAGATTTACCAAAAATTGAAGAGGAAATGAAAAAAATTGTTAAGGAAGGTCTTGAATTAGAAAGATTTGAGCTTCCTAGAAATGAAGCATTAAAGCTTGCTGAAGAACAAAAAGAGCCATACAAGGTTGAATTAATTAATGACCTACCTGAAGATGCAATAATTTCATTTTACAAGCAAGGTGACTTTGTTGATTTATGTGCAGGACCACACCTTGAATCAACTAAAAAACCAAAAGCTGTTAAATTGTTAAGTATAGCAGGAGCATATTGGAGAGGAAATGAAAACAACAAGATGCTTCAAAGAATATACGGTATTACATTTGAAAAAGCTAAAGAGCTTGAAGATTACATCAAAATGATGGAAGAAGCTAAAAAGCGTGACCATAGAAAGTTAGGAAAAGAATTAGAGTTGTTCTTTATGTCAGAAGAAGGCCCAGGATTTCCATTCTTCTTGCCAAAAGGTGTTGAAATTAAAAATGAACTTATGAAATATTGGAGAGAGGTTCATAGAAAGGCAGGTTATGTTGAAATAGAATCTCCTATAATGTTAAACAGACATCTATGGGAAACTTCAGGTCACTGGTTCACTTACAAGGAAAATATGTACACAACTGTAATTGACGAACAAGATTTTGCTATAAAGCCAATGAACTGCCCGGGCGGTATTTTAGCATATAAAAACAGCATGCATTCATACAAGGACTTCCCGCTAAGAATGGCAGAGGTTGGAAGAGTTCACAGACATGAATTATCTGGAGCATTGCACGGATTAATGCGTGTCAGAGCATTTACTCAGGATGATTCCCACATATTTATGCTTCCAGAGCAAATTAAAGATGAAATAAAGGGAGTTGCAAACCTAATAGATGAAATGTACAAAACTTTCGGTTTCTCATACCATGTGGAGCTTTCAACAAGACCGGAAAAATTCCTGGGAGAAATAAAAGATTGGGATTTAGCGGAAGCGGCTTTAAAAGCTGCATTAGAAGAATTAGGACTCAATTTCGTTATTAACGAAGGTGATGGCGCATTCTACGGACCTAAAATAGACTTTCATTTGACAGACTGCATAGGAAGAACATGGCAATGCGGAACAATACAACTTGATTATCAATTGCCTCAGCGTTTTGAATTAGAATATGTGGGAGCAGACGGACAAAAGCACAGACCAGTAATGATTCACCGCGTGGCGTTTGGAAGTATAGAAAGATTCTTTGGTATTCTAATAGAACAATATGCAGGTGCATTCCCAACATGGCTGGCTCCAGTCCAGGTTAAGGTGCTTCCAATTTCTGAAAAATTCAATGATTATGCGCTAAAGGTAAAAGAACAACTTAATGCTTTAAACATCAAGGTCGAACTGGATGAAAGAGCTGAAAAAATCGGATTTAAAATAAGAGAAGCACAAATGGAGAAAATTCCTTTCATGCTGGTAGTAGGTGAAAAAGAAGCTGAAAGCGGTACTGTATCAGTTAGAGAAAGACAAAAAGGCGATATAGGAAGCATGAGCATTGATGAAATAGCTAATGTTGTTTTAAACAAAATTAAAACAAGAGAAAACGACTCACCACAACTAGTTTAATGGACACATTGGACGATATTGTCCAACTGGTAGCTAGGTTTTCTAAGAGTTACTATAAAAATAATTGAGGTATAAACTCCTCAATTATTTTTTTGCAACTTCGTAGATTTAGTATTATAATATTCTAAATATCTTGCAGTAAGTATTAGAAAAATTCATGATATATAAAAATTCAATAAAAAATTTCTATTTGTTTCAAAATTTGTAATGTTATATGATTTTTAATATTAAAAAACAGAAAGGAATAATATGACAAGTTTTAGTGATTTATTAGAAGAATTTCAAGAAGCGAGAAGAAATGCATATGTTGATGCCATAACTTTAAACTATGGAGGCAGACACGTTGCAGGTGTATTCGGCAAAAATATTCCAAGAGAAATTCTTTGGGCATTAGATATAACACCTATTAATGTTTATAGCATTGATGGATCTAATATTGCTGCGTCAAAAGAAAATATTGAAGCTGAAAAATGCTCACTTGTTAAGGCAAGCTATGGCTATACTGTAACAGAAAGATGTCCACTCATATATTCATCACATATTATAATCATCAATGATATGTGTCCTCATAAGTCATCCATGATTTCTAAGCTTAATGGAATTAAAGACAGCTTCATAATTAAAGAGCATAAAAGTATAGAAGATCAGGTGTTAGAGTATGAAAAACTTGTTGAATACTTGGAAAAAAAATTTAATAAGAAATTAAATAACCAAAAGCTTTATGAAGTTATGGATAAAATTAATAATATTAATGAAGTTACAAAAAAAATTAATGATTTATATATGTCAAGAAAATATCCACTAACTGCATATGATTTATTCTGCATAATCTATGGCAGTCAATTTATATTAGATTTAAATGACAGATACAATAAACTGTCTCAAATATATAATCTATTAAAAAGTTTAAACCTTGAAAATATATCTGATGAAAATAATAAAACCAAAATCATTCTTATAACCGGTGCACCATTGGCAGGTTTAATGGAGGAAATACTAAAACCATTGTCTTTAATGAAGGATATATTTGTCGTTCTTCCTGCATCAATTTGTGAAGGAGAAAATTACGAGCTT
Source organism: uncultured Clostridia bacterium (assembly GCA_964546605.1). Classification (GTDB taxonomy): domain Bacteria; phylum Bacillota; class Clostridia; order Tissierellales; family Sedimentibacteraceae; genus Sedimentibacter. The sequence goes on along the minus strand of CAZJKK010000059.1, from coordinate 307 downwards.
ATTATGTATGGGGAAAATCCATACCGGGATTTGGCAGAAAAATATATAAACGATAATAGTTTTATGAAAGAAAATTATGATGGGGTTGATGCTATTATAGATGTAAATTTGTCAGGATGCGATGTATTACCTAAACATAATAAACATATTCCATATTTATCATTAACAGTAGATTATGATAGTGACAGTGAAAAAATATATAAAGCATTACATTCCTTTATATAGTTAGTATTATTAATTAAATAGAGCTGCAAGTATGAATTAGCTTGCAGCTTTTTAATACAAATTTTTATTTTATCATATAATT
>CAZJKK010000058.1:0-11940 GCA_964546605.1 uncultured Clostridia bacterium | reverse complement strand
CAAAGACATTTTTAGCAATATAGTTTTCTTCAGAATTCTTTATTTGATTTGTTTTATCAATATTATATAAACCCTTAGCTCTTAAAATACGGGCTTCTCTGGTTATTATTCTTGGCTCCGGTTGTCCGCCTCCTGAAATACAGCCTCCTGTACATGCCATAACTTCTACCAAGTCATACTGCTTTTCACCGCTTTTGATTTGCTTAATTAAATTATCTGTGTTTTTTAAACCATGAACCACAGCTATTCTAATGTTGTTGCCATCTACATTTACTACGGCTTCTTTTACTGAATCCATACCACGAACTGAGTTAAAGATAATTTCACAGTCTTCTTTTCCATAATTATTCTTTAATACTTTTCTTAATACAGCCTCAGTTACTCCGCCTGTTGTACCAAAAATTATTCCTGCTCCTGAGCCTATACCAAAAGGCATATCCATGGCTTCCTCATCAATTTCATCAAATTTAATACCAATTTCTTTAATCATAATTGCAAGTTCTTGGGTAGTCAGAACCAAATCCACTTCCTTAACACCGTCATGGGAAAATTCAGGTCTTGCAGCTTCAGCTTTTTTAGCAGTGCATGGCATTATAGAAATAATATAGGTATCTCTGCCGTCTTCTAAATCTTTTTCCTTATACACTTCTCTTAGAACCGTACCAAACATTTGCTGAGGTGATTTACATGATGAAACATTTTTTAACAGCTCAGGATATCTGTTTTCAGCAAACTTTACCCAACCTGGGCAGCAAGAAGTAAATAAAGGTAAATTTTCACCCTTAGAATATCTTTCTAAAAATTCCTTGCTTTCCTCAATTACAGTTAAGTCTGCAGACAATGTCGTATCGAAAACTTCCTCAGCTCCAAGTTTTTTTAATATGGATACAATTTTACCGGTGGAAATATCTCCTGGTTTTTTGCCAAATTCTTCTCCGAGTGCTACTCTAACTGCAGGAGCTATTTGAACGATAACTCTTTTGCTCCTATCATACAATGCATTCCATGCTTTTTCGGTTTCGTTATTAATGATTATACCAGAAGTCGGGCACACCATTCTACATTGACCGCAGTTTACGCAATTAGTTTCAGCCAACTTTTTATCAAAGGCAGGCTTTATAACTACATCTGAGCCTCTGTCAACGAAGCCTAAAGCACCAATTCCTTGAATTTCCTCACATACCATGACACAATCACCACATTTGATGCATTTGTTTGGGTTTCTAATGAGGCTTGGGCTCGAAGTGTCAATTTCATAATTTTGAGAAAGCTGAGTAAATCTATTTCTTGAAAGACCATATCTTTTAGCAAGCTTTTGCAGCTGACATCTTCCTGTTCTTTCACAGGAGGTGCAGTCCTTGTCGTGGTTTGCAAGAAGAAGCTCAAGAATCATTTTTCTGTATTTTCTTATTCTTGGTGAATTTGTGTAAATTTCCATGCCATCTCTAGGCTTTTCTGAACAGGTTGCTATTATTTCGCCCTTGCTTGTTTCAACAGAGCACATTCTGCAAGCTCCATAAATACTTAATTCAGAATGGTAGCAGAATGTAGGCAAGTCAATGCCAAAATCTCTTATAACGCTTAATATATTCTTTTGAAGGCCAAATGGTACTCTTTTACCATCTATTATCATAGTTCCGCTCATATTATACCTCCTTGATTGCATGGAATGCACAAGATTCTATGCATGCACCACATTTTATACACTTTGTTTTATCTATTACAAAAGGTTCCTTGATTTTACCGCTAATAGCATTAACAGGACAACTTCTTGAGCATTTTGAGCAGCCTTTGCATAATTCTGCTTCAATTTCAAGTTGCATTAAGCCTTTGCACTGCTTTGCAGGACAAACTTTATCTACAACGTGAGCTAAATATTCATCATGGAAATATTCTAGAGTGCTTAATACAGGATTTGCAGCTGTTTTTCCTAATCCGCAAAGAGCAGTGTTTTTAACTGTGTCTGCAATTTCTTCAAGTAAATGTAAATCCTCAATTGTTCCATTGCCTGCAACTATTTTTTCTAATAGCTCCAACATTCTTTTTGTGCCTTCTCTGCAAGGTATGCATTTGCCGCAGGATTCTCTTTGGGTGAAGTTCATGAAAAATCTTGCAACCTCCACCATGCATGTATCTTCATTCATTACAACCATGCCGCCTGAGCCAATCATAGCTCCAACCTTTTTAAGAGAATCAAAGCTTAAAGGCAAATCTAAATGTCTTTCATCAAATGTTAAGCAACCACCAGATGGACCGCCAATTTGTACAGCTTTAAATTTTTTACCATCGGGAATTCCACCGCCAATACCAAATATAACTTCTCTAATGGTGGTTCCCATGGGAACTTCTATTAGACCGGTATTAACAACATTTCCGGTTAGGGCAAATGCTTTTGTCCCTGGGCTGTCCTTAGTACCGTATTTTTTGTATTCATTTATTCCATTATTAATAATAAAAGGTACGTTAGCAAATGTTTCAACGTTGTTTAATACAGTTGGGCAACCAAACAGTCCCTGTTCAACAGTTCTTGGAGGTTTTACACGAGGCATGCCGCGTTCACCCTCTATGGATGCAGTAAGGGCACTTCCTTCGCCGCATACAAAGGCACCAGCTCCCTTATTTATATGAAGCTTAAAGTCAAAGCCTGAATTTAAAATGTTAGTGCCTAACAATCCTGCTTCTTCAGCTTGTTGAATGGCTATTCTTAAACGTTCAACTGCCATTGGATATTCTGCTCTTACATAAATATATCCTGTGTGTGCACCTGTTGCATAGCCTGCAATTGCCATACCTTCTATAACCTTGTGTGGGTCACCTTCCATTATGCTTCTGTCCATAAAAGCACCTGGGTCTCCTTCATCACCGTTACAAACCACGTATTTAACAGGATTGTGCTGTGATAAAACTTGTGACCACTTTTTCCCTGCTGGGTAACCACCGCCACCACGTCCTCTCAGACCTGAATCTGAAATCAGTTTGCATACATCTTTAGGTTCAATTGAGTTAAGAACCTTAGATAGTGCCTTGTAACCATCTTTGCCTATATATTCCTGAATGTTTTCTGCATCTATATGACCGCAATTTCCCAAAACTAATCTAGTTTGTTTTTGATAAAAAGGAATTTCTTCCTGTGTTTTATATAACACTCCATTTTCATGGTGCATAAGTCTTTCAACGGGTTCGCCATTTAATATGGTTTTGTTGAATATCTCATCACAATCCTCTGGCTTAACTTTTAAATATAAATAGTTAAAGGGTTCAATTCTTACTAAAGGTCCTACCTCGCAATACCCGTGACAACCGCTTTTCTTAACACCTATTCCTTCTTCTTCCTTTAATAAATCCACATCAGCCAAGACACTATTTTCTTTAACCAGCCTAACAAGCTCGTCATAAATAACAAGTGACCCTCCAGCTATACAGCCTGTACCACCGCATACAAGAACTTTTATCTTTTGTTTTTCCAAAGAACTTTTGAAGGTTTTAGTATATGATAATAATTCGCTATTTGTTTTAATGAACATTTTGGTCCTCCTTTTTAATAGTTCTTATTATTTCAATTGCTGATTCAGGTGTCATTTTTGGATACACATGATCATTGATTGTAATAACGGGAGCTAATCCGCAGGCTCCAAGACAGGATACTGTTTCTAAAGTAAATAACATGTCATCAGTTGTTTTTTTCTTGTCTGATAATCCAAGTTCTTTATTTAATGCATTTAATATGGGTATTGATTTTCTAACATGACATGCAGTTCCATCACATATTTTTATGATGTTTTTTCCCTTTGCATCAAGAGAGAAATTTTCATAAAATGTCGCTACTCCATAAATTTTTGACTGAGTTATGTCCAATTTTTCAGCTGTGTAAATTAGCGCTTCTTCAGGTAGATATCTGTATTCTTTTTGAATTTCTTGAATAATGTTTATAAGTTCCTTCTTATCACATTTATGCCTGGTTAAAATTTCGTCAATCTTTTCCTTGATTTCTAAAGTCATATTTCTCAATCCTTTCCTCGTAAATTGTTTGCCCTGATAATAATATATCAAAATCTTCATGTGAAAGACAATAAGCTCAAAAAATTCTATTTTACAAAACAAAAAAGTTAGTTTACAATATTAAATAATGATGAATACGTTTGACTTTCGATTAAGGTAAATCTACTTTAATCATAGGAATATGTAATCTATGTACTAATAATACATATATAATCTATGTATAGGAGGAATTAGGCAAATGATTGATAAAAACTTATTGAAGGGTAATACGAAAATGCTTGTTTTATCAATAATTGATTCAGGAAATAAATATGGTTATGAAATTATTAAGGACATGGAATCAAGGTCCTATGGAGCATTTGTTTTGAAGGAAGGCACATTGTATCCTATATTGCATGATCTTGAAAGGGAGGAGCTTATTGCATCTTCCACATACAAGATGGAAAATAACAGAATAAGAATATATTACAAAATAACTAAGAAAGGAAAAGCTTATTTGTATGATAAAAAAAAGGAATGGGCGGAATATGTATCAAGGGTAAATGGGATAATAGGTAAAAGCATCTGAAATTTAAAATAATTGAAATAGAATAAAATATATGGTAAACTGAAAATAATTACGCAAGAGAAAGGAATAATATAATGGACTCATCAAAAATACTTTATCCAATTATCACTATTTTGGCAATTTTCTTTATTTATTCAAATTTGAAAAAAAGTTTATCCTATAAAAAAGAAAATATTCAGAAATTATATTCTTTAAACGAGGATGATAAAGTAAGGCACACAATAAGCTTAGTTGTAGTTCTTTTTGTAATATTATTTACAGCAATTTTGCTTATTGGATCAATCACTACGGGAACATTTAATCTGGAAGTGTTCTTATCAATGGTTTTATTGCCTATCTTAATGATAGTATTATATATACCTTTAATAAAGAAAACGGATGTTACAAGTTTAGGAGTTTTAAAAAGAGGCGCATTAATCCGTTGGGAGGATATAAAAGGAGTTAATTATTACAAGCCTGATGATAAAAAACAGAAGGTTAAAATATTATACAAAATAGCAGGGAGAGAAGTTTCAACTGACCTAATATTTGCAAAAAATGATTCGCAGTATGAAGTATTTAAGGAAACAGTTAGAGAATACAGAAACACTAAAAAGAAGGATAAGAAAAGTGATAAATAAATTTATAGACAGTCATGCTCACTTAGATGACGAAAGATTTAATGAGGATAGAGAACAGCTCATTAATGAATTAATTGAAAATGATATTGAAGCAGTTTTAAATCCGGGAGCAGATTTGGAAACATCTAAAAAGGCAGTACTCATTGCAGAAAAGTATCCCTTCATATATGCAGCTGTTGGATGCCATCCTCATGATTCAAGATTCATGAATGACGAAACAATGGATATATTTAAGAGTTTAGCAAAAAGTAATAAGGTTGTTGGGATTGGAGAAATAGGTCTCGATTACTACTACGATAATTCTGACAGAGAAACACAAAGAAAATGGTTTAGAGAACAAATAAGACTTGCAAAGGAATTAGATCTTCCTTACATAGTGCATGACAGAGATGCACATGAGGATGTGTTTAACATAATGAAGGAAGAGGGCTACTCAGGCACAAGGGGAGTTCTTCACTGCTATTCAAGCAGCGTTGAAATGGCAAGAGAATTTGTAAAGCTTGGCTTTTACATTTCTCTGGGTGGACCTGTTACATTTAAAAAGGCAAAGACACCAAGACAAGTTGCAAGAGAGGTGCCTTTAGATAAACTTTTAATTGAAACAGATTGCCCTTACTTAACGCCTGAGCCATTTAGAGGTAAAAGAAACGAGCCTAAATATGTTAAGCTTGTGGCGGAGGAAATTGCAAGAATTAAAGAAGTAGATGTAAGTATTGTAGCAAGAAGCACAAAGGAAAATTTTTATAAATTGTTTAATATTTAATGTATCATTAAGGGGGCGTAGCCCGATTAGGCAATGGAATGAATAACATTATAATAAAAGGCGGGAATGACAATTTGTCATTCCTTTTATATAAGGAGAAATATGCAAAAATTAGACAGAAACTTTTTCAATAGAGATGCCCGTGTTGTGGCGGAGGATTTAATAGGCAAGATAATAGTAAGAAAATATGATGATGTAATAATTCGAGCGAGAATAAACGAAACTGAAGCATATATCGCAGCAATTGATAAGGCCAGTCATGCCTATGGAGGAAAAATAACACAACGCACAAAGGTAATGTTTGGGCCTCCGGGACATATTTATGTATATTTTATTTACGGTATGTATTATTGCATGAATTTTGTAACAGAAGAAGAAGGTACCTGCAGTGCAGTACTTATTAGAGGGGCTGAGCCGGTAGAAAATATTGAAGAAATGTGCAGGAACAGATATAACAAGGAATTCAAAGAATTAGCAAAATACCAGATTAAAAATATATCCAACGGTCCAGGAAAGCTTTGCAATGCTTTAAAAATTACTAAAGAACACAATGGAGCAGACTTGCTTTCAGATGAAATATATGTTGAAAGGGATAATTTTACTGATTTTACCATAGAAAAAACCAAAAGAATCAATATAGATTACGCGGAAGAAGCAAAAGATTTTTTATGGCGAAATATTATGATTAAAAGTTAAAAAGCCTTTTTATGCTTATTCCAAACAAGTCCTTATGTCATTCCGAACTAAGTGAGGAATCTCCTAAGCTTACAACTATAAAATATTAAATAATAATATGCAATTCTGTAAAAAGTTATTGACAAAATTGTAAAAAATAAATATAATTTGATTATCAAAATAAATTGAGGTGGTTTAATGAGCAATCATGAGACGTTAAATGAAATACTTGTTAGGCTGTTCGCTTTCATACTTGATATTGAAGAAAAATGCTTGAAGATTGGTGAGTTTTCTGATTTGTCAATTTCGGAAATGCATGTAATAGACAATATTGGTGTTAACAGAGAAAGAACTATGTCTGATACTGCTAAGGATTTAAGAGTGACATCAGGTACACTTACAACTGCTATTGACAATCTTATTAAAAAAGGTTACGTAGTAAGGGAGCGCTCTTTGGATGACAGAAGGGTGGTAAAAATAAAGCTTACAGAAAAAGGCGTTGAAGCGTACTATTCTCATGAAGATTTTCATAAGGATTTAGTTATTAGTGCTCTTCAACAGTTAGATACAAATGAGGAAGAACTATTAATTAAGGTATTATCTAATATTGATGTGTTTTTTAATCACAAATATCATTTTAGTTAGATATTTAGGGATCAGCAATATGGTTTATCATAAAAATTGGTTATAATGTGAGGATATTATGGGTATAAGAATAGTTATTGACAGCACTTCAGACGTTACAAATGAAATTATTGAAAAGTATAATTTAAAGATGGTTCCTTTAACAGTGAATTTTGAAAACGAATCATATTTGGATAAGGTGGAATTAAGTACAGCTGATTTTTTTGACAAGCTTGTGAAGTCAGAAAATCTTCCTACAACATCCCAAGTAAGTCCAGGAACATTTCGTGAAGCATTTAGTGAAATACTGTTAGACGGGGATCAGGTTCTTGGAATATTCCTTGCATCTGAATTTAGTGGCACATATGATTCTGCAAGAATTGCAAAGGATATGATAGGCAGTGACAACATAAGAATAATTGATTCTAAAAGTGTGTGTCTAGGAACTTTCACATTAATATTAGAAGCTATAAAATTAGTTGAACAAAAGAAAACTATAGATGAAATAGTTGAAGAATTAGAAGCATCAAAAGAAAAAATTATAGCAGTAGCTGTATTTGATACATTGAAATATCTTGAAAAGGGCGGAAGACTTTCAAAAGGTCAGGCTGTTGTGGGCTCGCTTTTAAATATTAAGCCTGTTTTAGAAATTAAAGAGGGAAAGCTTAATACAATAGATAAGGTAAGAGGCAAAAACAAGACAATTAAGTGGTTTGATGAATTTGTTCACAAAAATAACTACGATTTATCTGACAAAACAGTGTTGTTGTTTTATGCTAGAAACTATGAACAACTTCAGGAATTAAGAAAAACATTAGAGACTAAGTACAAAATAAAAAATATTATTGAGCAAGAAATAGGAGCAGTAGTAGGAACCCATGCAGGTCCTGGAGTTCTTGGATTAAGTTTTTTAAATAAGTAATTCAGTAATCATTTAAAATGGTAGAATTCATTTGAATTCTACCATTTGTCATTCAGCATTCATCTATAGGCAAAGCCCGATGAATCTCCTAATTATTAAAAATCTGTAACTCTGTTTTTTCTTCATCATTTACTGTTACAATAACCTTAGTATTTTCCTTTAAGATTCCTCTCAAGTATGCTTCTGATATTTCGTCTTCCACATATTTTTGAATAGCACGTCTTAATGGTCTTGCTCCATACTTAGTGTTATATCCCTTTTCTAAGATGTAGTTTTTCAATTCTTGGGTTACTTCAATGGATATTTTCTTTTCTTTTCCTTCTAGGATAACCTCTTTTAACATAAGTTCAACAATTTGAGCGAGCTCTTCTTTATTTAATTCGCTGAATACAACAATATCATCCACACGGTTTAAAAACTCCGGTCTGAAGGTTTGCTTTAAGGCATCCTTAACCTTTGATTCCATTGCTTCATATTCCTTGTTGTCAAAGCCAATTCTGTTACCTTTAATAGAGGTTCCTGCATTAGAGGTCATAATCACTACAGTGTTTTCAAAGTTGACAGTTCTTCCTTGGCTGTCGGTAAGTCTTCCGTCCTCCAATATTTGAAGTAAAATATTAAATATATCCTCATGAGCTTTTTCTATTTCATCAAGCAATATAACGGAGTATGGTTTTCTCCTTATTTTTTCAGTTAAAAAGCCAGCTTGATCATATCCCACATATCCGGGAGGTGCTCCAATTAATTTTGAAACTGTATGTTTTTCCATGTATTCAGACATATCAAGTCTTATCATGGCATCTTCATTTTCAAACAATTCATAAGCCAATGTTCTTGCAAGCTCAGTCTTTCCTACACCAGTTGGTCCAACAAATATGAAGGATGATGGTTTTTTCTTTTTCTTGAAGCCTGAACGATTTCTTCTTATGGCTCTTGCAAGAGACGTTACAGCAGGGTGCTGTCCAATAACTCTTTTGTGAAGCCTATCTTCTAAATGAATTAATTTTTCAGCTTCGGCTTCGTTTATTCTTTGAACAGGAATTTTAGTCCATGCCTCTATAACATAAGCAATATCTTCTGTAGTAAGCTGTACATTTTCGCACTCATTGGATAATTCTTTTATTTTTGATTCAACTCTTAATTCTTTAACTTTAAGCTCTGCAGCTTTTTCATAATCATCATTTTCAGCAGCTTCTTCCTTCTCATCTCGAATGGATTGAAGCTCTGATTTTAATGCCTCAAGTTCTACTAAACCGCTGTTTTTAAGGTTAGCTCTTGAACCGGCTTCATCGATTACATCAATTGCCTTGTCAGGAAGGAATCTGTCGGTAATATATCTTTCAGACATTAAGACTGCTTGCTTTATAACTTCATCTGAAATTCCTACATTGTGGTAAGCTTCATAATAATCCTTTATTCCTTTTAGGATTTCTATGGAATCTTCAATAGAAGGCTCATCTACAATAACCGGCTGGAATCTTCTTTCTAAAGCTGAATCCTTTTCAATATGCTTTCTGTATTCATCTAATGTGGTAGCACCTATTACTTGAACCTCGCCTCTAGCTAAAGCAGGCTTAAGGATGTTTGCTGCATTCATGGCTCCGCCTTCAGCTTCACCTGCACCAACTATATTATGAAGTTCATCTATTACAATAACTATATTTCCGGCTTTTTTAGCCTCGTCAATTATTGCCTTCATACGAGATTCAAATTGCCCTCTAAATTGGGTTCCTGCTACAACAGCTGTTAAGTCTAACAAGTATATTTCGGTGTTGAAAAGCTTCACAGGCACATTTTGTTCTGCAATTCTTACAGCAAGACCTTCGGCAATTTTAGTTTTTCCAACGCCTGGCTCACCAATTAAAACAGGGTTATTTTTTGAACGTCTGTTTAAAATTTGTATTACCCTGTCTATTTCTCTTTCTCTTCCTACAATTCTGTCAAGCTCGCCAAATCTTGCTTGCTCTGTTAAATTAGTGCCATAGGTATCAAGGTATTTAAGCTTCTTGCGTTTTACATTTTGCTTAACCTTTGCTCCGCCACCACTTAATTCTTCGCCGTCTTCTGAAGGCTGGAAGTTATTGTTTGTATTAGAAAGTCCGCTAAAGGCAGAATTCATTAAGTTCATTAGTGAATTCATGCCACCATTATCTGAACCATCATTCTTATCAATATCCATGTCCCCAATTATTTCTGTTAGTTGACTGTTAATATTTTCAAAGTCCTCAGGCTTCATTCCTCCTTGTTTCATAATGTGGTCCATAGGGGTTAGGCCTTGTTTTTTAGCACATGGAATACACAAGCCAGTGGTTTGCATTTTTCCTTCAATTAGCTTATTAACATATATAACCGCTACATTTTTTTTACAAACTGAACATAACATTTTTTTCATCTCCTATATAGTACCTAGTCTATAATTAAAAACAGTAATTTTATTTCAATAATTTATTTACATATTTTAATTTATAATTTTTTTATTAAAATAGTTATACAAAGTTGATTATAATATACTTTTCTTAAAAAAGCATTAAAAATTTGTTGTGAATATTTATCATTAGTAAAATAAAAATGAATATTAGTATAAGTATCCAATTACATGTTCAATATTCCTAGGATTTCAATATTTTTAAATAATATTACATAAAATTAACAACTTTAATTTTTAATATATATAATAAATTCAAATAATAATACATAATATTAAATAAATCTATAAAAAAATAAAATTTATGGTTGACATATTTTATCTAAGGCCCTATACTAAGTGAAATTAAATATTTTCATGGGCATATTATTAGAGGTTGCGATGATCAAGAGTAAAAGCATTGCTTTGAAAGGGTGATTCGCCGAAGGGATTTATCCCTGGGCTTACATTTAAAAGATGTAATACTGTTTTTATAGGACGCTTTCCCAGTTCTATAAAAAAGCGCTGTAGTATGCTGGGCAGAAGGTTCGGTGTTTTTTGTAAGCGTCTGAGAGCCCTTTTGCTCTTATGACGTTTTTTTTATATTTAAATTGGTGAATGAGACTGCGATTATACAAAAAAAGCGTCATAGAAATTATTTATAAAAAAAATAATTTTAAGGAGAAAAGATATGGAAGACTTAGTAAGAGGTTGTGGAGTAGCATTGGTAACGCCATTTACAAATGGAGAGGTTGATTATGAAGCATTAGAAAAATTGGTGGAAATGCATGTTGAAGCGTCAGGTTCAATAATTGTGGCAGGGACAACGGCTGAAACACCAACATTAACAGAAGATGAATATCAAACAATAGTAAAATTCGTAATTGACAAGGTAGATAAAAGAATACCTGTTATTGCAGGAGCAGGAAGCAATTCCACTGCAGCGGCAATAAAAAAAGCACAGTTTTGTGAAGAGGCAGGAGCAGACGGTCTATTAATTGTAACCCCTTATTACAACAAAACAACACAAAGAGGACTTATTAATCACTATAGATTAATAGCTGAACAAACATCTCTTCCTATAATCGTGTACAGCGTACAAGGAAGAACTGGAATGAACATAGAGCCAAAGACTGTTTTAGAACTTTCTAAAATAGAAAATATAGTAGGAATAAAAGAAGCAAGCGGCAACATAAGCCAAGTAGCTGAAATAATTAGAATATGTCCAAGGGACTTTTTAGTATATTCAGGCAATGATGATATGGTTATTCCATTAATGTCATTGGGTGGCCATGGGGTTATTTCGGTCGTTGCCAACATTTTGCCTGAGGAAACAAAGAAAATGGTTGATGAATTCAATAATGG
>CAZJKK010000057.1:0-11988 GCA_964546605.1 uncultured Clostridia bacterium | reverse complement strand
TATTATTATAATGATTATATAAATTTTTTTTATAAAAAGCAAGTAACAGTTGTTTCATCTATAATGATTATTCATATTTATATTTTTTATCTATAAAATATAGTTAGAAGGATGTGATAAATTGAAGAAAAATGGTGTATCTGCTTTAAAGGTGGCAGGAGCATACATAGGAACTATTGTTGGTGCAGGTTTTGCTACCGGGCAAGAGGTACTGCAGTTTTTTACTAGATTTGGATTTATAGGTTTAATAGGACTCCTAATAACAACCATAATGTTCATAGTATTTGGATATATCATTATGGATTTAGGCAAGAAACTAAAAGCATATTCCCATCTAGAAATTATTAAATATGTTGGCGGCAAAAATCTTGGAACTGTAATAGATATAATTATTACTTTTTTTCTTTTTGGCTCATTCACAGCAATGATTGCAGGAACCGGTGCGCTTGTAGAGCAACAATTTAACTTACCTGTCTATTTCGGCAACATTTTAATGGTAATTCTATCCGCCATCACGGTTCTTACAGGCATTAAAGGAGTTATTAATTCCATAAGCATGGTTGTTCCTTTTTTATTGGTTTCTGTAGTCTTGATAAGTGTTTATTCTATTATTAACTCACCTACAGGCTTTAGTGCAGCAATAAATATAAATGAAAGCAGCTTAATAACCAATTGGTTTATGGCAGCTGTATTATATGTAAGTTACAATCTCATCACCTCCATAGCAGTTCTGGCTCCATTAGGCTATGAATCCTGTAACAGAAAAGCTATTATTAACGGTGCAATACTTGGAGGTTGTGGCCTAGGACTTGGAGCAGTTATGATAAACTTGGCTCTTTTAAGCAACATATCTGAAATTTCGGACTTAGAAGTTCCTATGATCTACATAGCAGGTAAAATGTCCGGTGCTGTTCAAACAGCCTATTCCATTGTTTTGATTGCTGAAATATACACAACAGCAGTAGGCTCTCTTTATGGATTTGTTTCAAGGTTTACCCACATTAATGAGGATAGACTAAAAAGTATTTTAATTGTTGCTGTTACATCTATTGCAGCACTATTAGCAAGTCAGTTTGGTTTTTCTAATTTAGTGCGGTTTTTATATCCATTTGTAGGTTACTGCGGAATTGTTCTCATGTTATCCTTATTTATGAGAAAACACCGATAATAAATATTAACACGAATTTATTAAATAAAATTATAAATAATTAAAGGTGACTGCACCTATCAAGGAACAATCACCTTTATTGTTAATTATTATGAATATTTTTCAGCATTTTATAAAAGTTTTTATCTCTTCTAGCCATTGCTTCATCGCCTTTTCCTTCTGAATAATCGTACCAACCCTTGCCGGTTTTCACACCGAGATTATTGTTATCCATCATTTCTTGTTGGAGCTTTGTAGGTTCCTTTGCATCGCTTAACTCATTAAACAAGTATGAAGAAATGTAATAGAATGTGTCAAGGCCGCCTAAATCCGCTGTTTCAAAAGGTCCCAGGACAGGATATCTGAATCCCGGCCCATATTTCATTGCTTTATCCACATCTTCGATTGTAGCTATTCCTTCTTCAACTATTTTTAATGCTTCTCTGTAGACAGAAAACTGAATTCTGTTTCCTATGAATCCATTTACATCCTTTAACACAACTACTGATTCCTTGCCTATTTTGTCCACTAATTCCTTTAGCACTTGCACAGTCTCATCACTTGTATCATCAGCCTTAATTAATTCTATTAATGGAATAATATGAGGTGGGTTCCACCAGTGCATACCAATAAATCTCTTTTTATTGTTTAACTTGCTGCATATGCCATTAATACTGAGTCCTGATGTATTAGTTGCAAAAATACAATCTTCCCTAGCTATATTTTCAACTTCCAACCAATAATTCTGCTTGATATCCATTTTTTCAATAATGGCTTCAACAATCAAATCAACATCTTTAAAAACATTCTTATCAGTGGTGTATGAAATATGCTTTAACGCTTTATCTGCATCTTCCTCAGTTAACAATCCCTCATTAATTAAGGTTTTCTGATTTAAAGAAATAATTCTTTTTGTATTCTCTAAAAATTTTTCGGCAATATCCGTTACTACAACTTCATATCCATGCTGTGCAAAAATTTGAGCAATACCTGAACCCATAGTTCCGCCGCCGGAAACTCCTACCTTCTTAATATCTTGTAATTTCAATATATCCCTCCTTAATTTCATTTCTTAACCTTAATGATTATATTACACAACTTGTCTTGTTTTCGTTAATTAATATCCGTCTTTCTTTTAAACAATTCTCTAAAATTAATCTCCATGACGAAAATACTCGATATCATAAGAATCGCACCCATATATGATTTAAAGGTAAGAACCTCCTTTGCAAATATAAATGCTACTATGCCTGCAAATACAGTTTCCATTGAAAATATTACACCAACGTGTGAGGCGCTTGTATATTGCTGAGCTATGGCCTGCACTATAAATGCAAGTCCTGTGCATAAAATAGCCAAGAACAATACACTCCCCCAATACCTTGGCTCTGTGGGAAGGTGAGGTTGTTCAAACAATAGACCAAGCATTAAATTGAGAACTCCCGTAACCCCCAGCTGAAATACTCCAAGCTGAAATGGGTTAACATCCTCTTGGGAAACTGCTTTTTCCGTAACCAGCAAATCAACCGCATAAAAAAATGCTGTCATTATGGAAAGGGCATCTCCTAACAAATTGTAATAATTTATGGAGAAATTATCCTTTAATGTTAAAAGTGCAATTCCTATTGTGCTCATAAGTACTACTATGATTAGCTTCCTATCAGGCACTTTTTTATAAACTATGCTTGATAAAATGGGTGTAAAAATAACTGTCATCCCACAAAGAAAAGACGTATTTGATAATGATGTATAAAGAACACCCATGTTTGCTCCAATATAAACAAAGGTGAGCAATACACCCATTATTACGCTGTATTTCAAGGTTGTTTTAGAAACATTTTTAAGCTTTGGAAACGCTATAAGTACTGCCACAATAAATGCTATAAGAAATCTGTTTGCATTTAATGTAAATGGGCCCATATCCTCAAGGCTTACATCCGAAAGATAATATGAAACTCCCCAGCACAATGTAACAAGCAGTAGCATTAAATCTGCTTTTAACTGTTTGGTCATAATTCACCCCTAAATTTTATGTTATTTACATTATAAGCTTTAAATTGCTTTAATTCCATAAATTTTTCTTTAATACGAAAAAATCATAGTCCCTAAAAGCAGATAATTTTTTATTTTTGATTTTAGTCAATTAAAATTTACAAAACAGCTGATAATATTAGTTCATAAAATAAATATTTTAATAATTAAACAATATTTGATTCAAGTCAATTTATATTTATTAAATGTTTGATAATATAAGTACATAAGATAAATATTTTAATAATTAAATAATATTTGATTCAAGTCAATTTAAATTATTTAAAAGCTTGGTATAATAAAATCATCAAAGCAATGTAGCACTTTAAAAAGTTTATTAAAAGAAGGAGAGAAAAATTATGTCAAATCAATTATTTAATCAAGTAAAGGAAAATCAATTTAAAACACTGGAGAAATATGTACCAATAGTAGCACGAGTTCATGGAGGCAATCACCCGGAATTTCATGAAGTTAAAAAGGTATTTGATCTAATCATTAAAAAAACAAAAGCAGCAGGAGCTGAATTGCCTGAACTAAATGAGGAATTTGCAAAGCTTCGTGAAATCACAAATAACTACACAGTGCCAGGAGATGTATGCGAAAGCTATGAAGCGGTATACACCATGTTATCTGAAGCAGACAAAGCATATCAAGCTTAAACTGGATATTCCAGAAAGCATTTGCTTTCTGGAAGTATTTTAAAGGCGAATTGATACCAGTTAATCTTTAAAATATTAATAAAAAATTAAATAGTAATTATAGGAGAGGAGAAATATTATGCAAAAGTTTATATTAGGTAAGAAAAATCACATAACAGTAATAAGTGCAATATTAATTGCAATTGGATTTATAAGTGAATTAGGTTTTCATAATGAAGAAGTAGCTGTTTGGTCGCTTGTAATAGCGTCAGTCTTAGGGGTAGCTCCCATTGCAATACAAGCGTATCAAGCATTAATGGTTAGGGTTGTAAGCATTGACGTATTAGTTACCATTGCAGTTGTTGGAGCATTCTTTATTAAGAACTTTGAAGAGTCAGCCATTGTTACATTCTTATTCTTATTTGGAGCTTATTTAGAACAACGTACATTAAATAAAACACGTTCTGCAATTAAGGAATTAACTGAAATGGCACCTGAAAGTGCTTTGAAACAAATGGAAAACGGCGAGTTTGAAGAAGTTGATGTAGATGAAGTGGATGTTGGAGATATACTTCTTGTTAAAACAGGTGCAAAGGTACCTGTTGATGGTACAGTCATATCAGGAGAAGGACATATTAATGAAGCAAGCATCACCGGTGAATCACTTCCTGTAAGCAAAAGAAAAGATTTAAAAGTTTTTGCCGGAACAATTTTAGAAAATGGAACCCTTCAAATAGTTGCCGACCGTGTAGGTGAAGATACTACCTTTGGAAAAATTATTGAGTTAGTTGAGGAAGCACAGGATTCAAAATCTGAAGCTGAACGATTCATTGACAAATTCTCTAAATACTACACTCCAGCTGTCTTAGTACTTTCTATAATTGTATGGATATTTTCACGAGACATTGAACTTGCAATTACCATATTAGTTTTGGGATGTCCGGGAGCATTGGTTATTGGTGTACCGGTTTCAAACGTTGCGGGCATTGGTAATGGAGCAAAACATGGTGTGCTTCTAAAGGGCAGCGAAGTTATTGGGGATTTTAGCCGAGTTGATACAATTGTATTTGATAAAACAGGCACATTAACAATAGGAAACCCAAAAGTAGCTGACAAAGAAATTTATGCTGACAATGTAGATGAAGTGTTGGGATACCTTGCAAGTGTTGAAAAAGAATCAGATCATCCATTAGCTAAAGCAGTTATAGAGCATATTGGAGAAATAAAAACTTATGCAGTTAAAAAAACAGATGTTGTAAAGGGCGGCGGAATTGTTGCAGAGGTAGAAGGCCGCAGAGTGGCAGTTGGTAATGTAGCGCTCATGGAACAAGAAAGTGTTCATTTAAGCGAAAAAGCTCGTGAAGATATTAAAAGGTTTGAAAAAAGTGGAAATTCACTAGTTTTAACATCCGTAGACAGTGAATTAAAGGTGCTAATGGGCATTCGCGACCAAATACGTCCAGGTGTAAAAGAAGATCTTAAAAAGCTTAAAAAATTAGGTGTTAAAAATCTGGTAGTTCTTTCAGGAGATAACCAAGGAACAGTTGATTTAGTAGCTAGTGAATTAGGACTGACAGAGGCTCACGGACACATGTTGCCGGAAAACAAATCTGAATATATCAAAGAATTGCAATCTAAAGGTCATATTGTTGCATTCGTAGGGGATGGAGTAAATGACAGCCCTTCATTAGCCTTAGCACATATAGGAATAGCAATGGGAAGCGGTACCGATGTAGCAATTGAAACTTCAGACGTCGTATTAATGAATTCAGATTTTAGCCGTCTACCTCATGCACTAGGTTTAACAAAAGCAACAGCAAGAAACATGCTACAAAACATTATTATTGCTGTAGGTGTAGTATTAGTACTCCTAGCTTCCGTATTCTTCTCTGATTGGATGAACATGTCCATAGGTATGTTAGTGCACGAAGGAAGTATATTAGTAGTAATTTTAAACGGCATGAGACTTCTTAGATACAAATTAAAATAATAAGGTAAAAATAAATAAAATTTTGATGTAAATCAAATTAAAATAATAAATAATGGTGTATAATATATTAAAGTATGGGGACGCACCGAATTAGGTATATTGAAAAGATAGTCTTTGTGAGCACGAGGAATGTTCCCAAATAGATAAATCATAAAAAATATTAAGGAGAGATGAAAATGCAAAAGGCAACTATACAATTAGAAACATTAACTTGTCCATCATGTATGACAAAAATAGAAAACGCAGTAAAATCTATAGATGGAGTAGATAAAGAAACTTTAAACGTATCTTTTAACTCTAGCAAAGTAAAATTAAACTTCGATGATGAAAAAACATCAATAAAAGATATCGAAAATGCTATCGACAAATTAGGATATGAAGTTAAAAAATCTACTGTAAAAGCTCTATAATATAAAATCTTAACCCTCAAACCCTCATGGGCCGGTTCTAAAGCCATGAGGGTCTTTTTTTAATGTTTCTTCAGAAATTCTAAGGCTGCTTCCTCATCTAAAGGTTTACTTATAAAGTATCCCTGTATTTCATCGCAACAATTGTTTTTTAAATATTGCATTTGTTTTTCATATTCTACACCTTCTGCTATTACACTATGTCCTAGCTTATGAGCCATTGAGATAATATCTTCAGTTATATCATTGTCATCATTTAAGGCTAATAGCTTATCAATAAAATATTTATCGATTTTAAGAATATTAACATTTAGCTCCCTCTCCCTGGCAAGGGATGAATATCCTGTTCCAAAGTCATCAATAGCTATTTTAATTGCCAGTTCTTTAAGTTCCCCTAAAATCCCATTTATTTCCTGATAATCAGAGGAAAACATGGATTCGGTAATTTCAATGGTTATATTTGAAGGATTAACATTCATATCATTTATCATACTTAAAAAGCTTTTAGCAAAATTTTTTCTTAGCAGTTGTACCACAGAAATATTTATAGATATTCCAATTTGTTCATATCCAAGTTCTTTCAATGTATTTAAAAACTTTAATGCTTTGTGCATAATTTTTATGCCTAATGGAATAATCAACTTTGTTTTCTCAGCTATGGGAATAAATTCATTTGGTCCTATCAAACCTAATTTTAAACTGTTTATCCTTGCTAAAGCTTCAAAACCTGTTATTTCATTTGTTCTAAGATCAATTATTGGTTGATATTGCAAAAATAAGCTGTTATTATTTTCTTCTTCTGCAATTTCAGCAAGTTCTAATTTTATTTCTTCTTCACGAATTATATTAGATTCCATCTCTTTATTAAAAAAGCAAAAACCAAAGTCTCTTTCATAAACACTTAAAGCTTTTTCAGAAGCAATAAGGCTGTTTTTAATCAACAGCTCCACATCATGCCTATTGTCTTCATCGATTTCTACAACCCCCATACCTCCGCCAATTCTTTCAACAGACAATATGGATTCAAGGGTGCTGGACACACCTTCACAAAATTCTGTCAAATCGCTTTTTTCCTCATAATCATTCACATAAAATACAAAACGATATTCGTGTATACTATACAATTCACGCTCCGTGGTGCAGTGCAATTTTAGGGCTTCAACTATTTTTTTAGTTAGTTCTTGACTATATTGAAATCCATATGTCAAGCTTAATGAATGCATGGAGCTTAGATTTATACTTACAATAGCAGATTTTTTTTGTACAAAGCGATTTATGTCTTGTTTTAAAATGTTTTCTAAGTACCTTCTGTTATATAAACCTGTTAAAATATCATGCTCACTGTTAAATTTAAGGCTGTTCTCAAATTCCTTCCTGTCAGATATATCAAGAATAATTCCTTCAAGTGCTTCCACTTCACCCTGGTCATTATAAATGCCTTGCCCCATTTCCAAAACCCATTTCTGCTCTCCATCAAATGTAGTTATTTCATACTCATAATTAAACGGCATTTTTTTTGCCAAAATGTTCTTCCATTCATTCCATAAAACATTACGATATTCAGGTGTTATTATATCATTAAAACTAAGCTCTTTATTATTTATAAGACTTTCCGGTGTATATCCGGTTAATTTGTAACAACCTGCAGAAACAAAAAGCATGGTCCATTCATTGTCATACTTGCATCTGTATGCCATACCAGGAAGATGAGAAAGAAGAACAGATTTACTTCTTTCGCTTTCCTCTAAGGAGCTTTCTATTTCTTTTCGTTTAGAAATATCATTAATAAA
The DNA here is from genome assembly GCA_964546605.1 of uncultured Clostridia bacterium. Taxonomy (GTDB): domain Bacteria; phylum Bacillota; class Clostridia; order Tissierellales; family Sedimentibacteraceae; genus Sedimentibacter. Next base: position 3,985 of record CAZJKK010000057.1, on the reverse strand, counting down.
ACATATATGGTTAAATTTATAATCATTTGGCAACTCAATTCTTGATACAACAATATTTGCCCATGCATATGAGCCATCCTTTTTAATGTATCTTTTATCCATTGAATAACTGTTAATTTCGCCTGTTTGAAGTTTTTGAAAGTACTTTAAGTCTTCTACCAAATCATCCGGATGAGAAACATTCTCCCACCCAAGCTCAATAAGCTCTTTTTTTGTCCAGCCTGTAAACTTTTCAAAAGCTGGATTTACCATATAACGATCATCTTCATTTAATTCATTGCGTTGCTCTTTGTTATGAGAAATCGTAATACCCATAGGTGCTTGCTGAAAAAGTGTATCAAAAGTTAAACCTTGATAATATAGCTTTTCTTTATATGAATTTTGTATACGAATCATTTCAATATGTAAATCAATCCTTGTTTTTAATGAATCAAGATGAATAGGTTTTCTAATAAAATCAACAGCTCCCATCTTCAACCCTTTAATTTCATTATCAATTTCATCGTTGCTTGTTAAAATTATGATGCGTAAATTATTATAAAGATCATTTGACTTCAAAATGCTGAGTACTTGAAATCCATCCATTTTAGGCATATTTAAATCAAGTATTACCAGGTCAATATCTTTATGAGCATCGATTTGCTCCATGGCTTCTACCCCATCCCCTGCCGTCAAAATGTTATATTCACTTAGCATATTTTTAATAATTAAACGATCTGTAGATGAATCATCCACAATTAATATTTTTCCCTTCATAATTCCTCCATGCATTGAGTTTTAGTTTACTAACGTTGCAATTTTCTCAAGAATCTTCCTTAACAAACGTGAAAACTCCATTTGAAGAGTATGTATTTCCTCTTCTTTTTCAACTTCTAATGCTCTTTGAAGATTTATTGCCAGCTTATACAGCCCTTTTGCACCTATACTGCTTGAGCTGCTTTTAATTTTATGTACTATTTGCACAGCATCTGCATACCTTTTTTCACTGACAGCTTCATTGAGTTTGTCCGGGGTATTCTGGTTTTCTTGAAGATATTCCTTTAAAACCATTTTGTAAAACTCAAAATTTCCACCAATATTTTTAAGTCCTAAAGACTGATTAAGCATTTCTGAATCTTCATTATTATTACTTACTAAAATATCCTTAACCGTTTGAATAAAAAACTCTGGATCATAAGGCTTACTAATATAATAGTTAATTCCACTTTGCTGAAATTTGTCCCTAACACTTAATATAGCATCAGCAGTCATGGCCACTATTGGTATACAGTTTGATATCTTTCTGATTTCTTGTGCCGCCTCATAACCATTCATATGGGGCATGTGTAAATCCATTAAAATTAAGCTGATTTGGTTTTTATGTTTATTAAAAAGCTCAATTGCTGTCACACCATCAGTAGCAGATATAGACTCAATACCCATTTGCTCGAGGAGAGATGTTGCGATTAATTGGTTTGTACTGTTATCTTCAACTACCAAGACCACGCCATGTTTGGCGAAATCAACCGAGCACGAATCCATATAATTTTTAGTAATTATGACCTCTTCTTTAAGTTTATTAATATTTATTAGTCCACCATCATTTTCCTTTTCCTTATCAACTATTAATGATAGTGAAATATTAAAAACAGAACCAACTCCAGCAGAACTAATAGCCTCTATTTGGCCTTCCATCATATCTACAAGGCTTTTAACTATTGACAATCCCAGTCCTGAGCCTCCAAAGCGCCTATTTATGCTTGCATCTCCTTGAGAAAAAGGTATAAAAAGTTTTTCCAATTGTTCTTCATTCATGCCAATACCTGTATCCTTAATAGAAAACAATAAATTATACTTCTCATCTTCCGTTGACAAAAGCTTAATTTCCAATAAAACTTCACCTGAAGCAGCAAATTTAACTGCATTATTCAAAATATTCAAAAGAATTTGCTCTATTCTTTTTGGATCACCAAAAAACCAATTAGGTACAAGAGGATCTTTAATTAATTTAAATTTTATCTTCTGCTCTTCGATTTTATAAGACATAATATTTACAACTTCGCTAATAACCTGGTCCATGCTAAAAGATGTAATCTCCAATTCTGTCTTTCTAGCTTCAATTTTAGAAAAGTCTAATATATCATTAATTATAGCTAACATGTTTGCAGAGGCTTGTGAAACAATGTCTATATACCCCTTTTGTGTTGTTGTGGTCTCAGTTTGTTTTAGCAAATATGTCATTCCCGTAATGGCATTAAGAGGTGTTCTGATTTCATGAGACATCCTTGCCATGAAATTAGATTTAAATTCATTGGCTTCATCTGCTTCACGCTTAGCCTTTTCTAAGTCTAATTGAATAATCTTTCTTTTCTTAACTTCCGCTCTTAATCGAACAATCCAATAAAATGAAACAGACAATATAACCATACCAAAGGAACCAACTATAAAAGCAATACGAATAAATGGTCCATAATCAGGCTCTAAGGCTATCCATTTCTTGTTTATAGAAATCTTTTCTTCCTCAGTAATAGAATCAATAGCTTTATTAAGAATGCTTATTAACTCAGGACAGTCTTTGTTAACAGCAAAATGAATTGTTTGTTGTTTTTCAGATTCAAAAGCTATATATTTCAAATTCGTCAACCCATTTGAGCGAATAATGTAATCAGTAGTAGCAAGATTCCCAACAAAAGATCTTTCTGTATAATTTGCAACAGATGTAAGTGCTTCTTCTGCAGATTCGTACAAGCTTAAGTTTATTTTAGTTTTAGATAATAAATAGCTGTGATGAGAACTGTAACGTTGTACTGCCACAGTTTGTCCATACAAATCTTCAATCCCGGATATGCTTTTATCATCCTGTCTTGTTACAATAACCCTTTTAAACTGGTAATATGGCTTGGAAAATAAAAAATGCTGTTCTCTTTCCTCTGTCTTAGAAATTGCAGGCAACACATGAATTTCACCCTGCAAAGCTTTATTATAGGCTTCATTCCATGTGAGACCTTCTGCAACTTCAAATTGTATACCTGTTTTCTCACTTATTATAGAAATATAATCTGCAGCAATACCCTTATATTTGCCGTCCGTATCAATAAACTCAAATGGAACAAACTTAGGATCTACACCAATTTTTATTGTTGGATTTTTCTTAATAAAACTAATTTCATCCTTTGTCCAATTTATTAATGAATCTGCTGAACAATTTTGTGCAGTCATGCTCAATATTAATATTAATAACATACATATAATAGCTATAATTCTTCTAATATATTTATACATAGGCTATCCTAGCTCATTTTTAATAATTTTTTTGATACAAGTTTTATGAAATCGTTTGAGAAATGAAGCGTTATTATTTTGGTAATTTATTGCCATATTAATACTATACCCTATAGAAAATTGTCAAAACAAAATTTGCATTCTTTAAATAACATTGTACAAAACAAAATTTACATTCTTTAAATAACATTATACAAAACAAATTGAAATATTACAACGAAAATAAAAATTATGTCAATAAAAGTGGAACTTTAAAACACTGTTATCGTCTAAATATATAACATAAAATATTAAACAGGAGGCTTTTATGAAAAAAACTATAAAATTAACCACATTAATACTTTTAGCAATTTGTATATCAATTGTTCCTGCAATGGCAACGGACATTGAATATAACCCACCTTATCCATTTTATTATTCATTTACCGGGACAGTGAATGAAATAGAAAAAACGGATGATTTTACAAAGGTGTTTTTAGAAGGTGAAGATGATTCACCGGCATATTTTATATTAAGTGAAGATACTTATTATGCAGAAGAAGTAAAGATTGAAAAAGGATCAAAAATAACCGGATACTATGAAACCGGCAGACCTATGATATTAATTTATCCGCCACAATATACAATTGATATTGTGACCCCTGCTTATGAAGAAGGATTTGTTAAAGCAGACAAATTCGATTCTAATTTAGTGAGCAAGGATGGGCAATTAAAATTAAATATT
>CAZJKK010000056.1:10401-12029 GCA_964546605.1 uncultured Clostridia bacterium | reverse complement strand
TTTAATCTATTAAAAACTTGATTTTCAGTTATGCCACCATTTCCTATGGCTGCAAAAAGATTGCTTGCTGTATTCATGTTGTATTTATCTGCAACAAATTTTACCCAATCTTCCTTTAAAAAATCCGATGGCAAGAAACCCTGCTTTTTAATTTCTCTTTCAAGAATTTCTTTTCCCTTTTCTACATTGAAATCCTTGTCCCTTTCCTTGAAAAACTTTCTTATTTTCGATTTAGCCTGACCGGATGCCGCTATTTTAAGCCAGTCTCTGCTAGGTCCCACACTGGACTGTGATGTTAGTATTTCAACCTGGTCACCGGTTTTAAGCTTTGTATCTATGGGAACAATTCTGCCATTTACCTTAGCACCCACGCACTTATTTCCAACAGCACTGTGAACTCTGTAAGCAAAATCTATGGGTGTGGAGTTTATGGGCAGATTAACTACCTCTCCCTTAGGAGTAAATACAAATACTTCATCTGCATACAAATCTATTTTCAAGGATTCCATGAACTCCTCAGGGTCATTGGTTTCTTGCTGCCACTCAAGCATTTGTCTTAGCCAGTTTAGCTTTTCCTCGTAATTTGTTTGTTCGTCAATTCCTTCCTTGTATTTCCAGTGGGCAGCAATACCATACTCAGCCGTCCTATGCATTTCAAGAGTTCTTATTTGTATTTCAAAAGGCTCTCCTGCAGGCCCTATAACAGTAGTGTGAAGGGACTGATACATATTTGGCTTAGGCATGGCAATATAATCCTTAAATCTGCCTGGTACAGGCTTCCATAGGGTGTGGACAGTTCCAAGTGCACCATAGCAATCTTTAATTGAGTCAACTATTATTCTCACAGCAATCAAATCATATATTTGTTCAAAGGATTTATTCTTAAAATACATTTTTTTATAAATAGAATAGAGGCTTTTTGGTCTCCCCTTAATATCTGCAAGTATTTCTGCTTCATTTAATTTTTCTGTAATTGTATTAATAATGCTGGAAATGTAATCCTTGCGTTTTTCGCTTTTTTCCTGAACCTTCTTTACTAAATCCTCGTAGCCTTCTGGATCTATGTATTTAAGGCTTAAATCTTCTAATTCCCACTTAATGGACGCCATACCCAGGCGATTAGCAATTGGAGCATAAATCTCAATTGTTTCCATAGCCTTTTGGTATTGCTTCTCATCTGGCATATATTCCAGTGTTCTTATGTTGTGAAGCCTGTCAGCAAGCTTAATAATAACCACTCTAATATCCTTTGACATGGCAATTATCATTTTTCTTAAACTTTCTGCCTGACGTTCTTCTTTGTTCCTATACTTTACCTTGGAAAGCTTGGTTACTCCATCCACCATATTGGCAATTTCTTCTCCAAACTCTCTCTTAATATCTTCATAGGTAACACCTGTATCTTCAACAACATCATGCAAAAGCCCTGCTGCAATTGTTTGAACATCCACATGCAAGTCAGCCAAAATAAGCGCAACATTATAAGGGTGAATAAAATACCTTTCACCCGAATATCTTGTTTGTGCATTTGAATGAGCCATTTCGGCATAGTTGTATGCCTTTGCAACTATGGAAATATCTGCATTTGGATTATATGATTCAATTAAATTAATTATGTTTTCCAGCAT
>CAZJKK010000056.1:0-10301 GCA_964546605.1 uncultured Clostridia bacterium | reverse complement strand
TCCACTTTGTATCCCTTAAGTTTTTCTCTTCCGTTTAAATCTTCAAGCTCTATTAAAAATCCAAGACCTACAACTTTACCACCAAGCTTTTCAACAAGCTTTGCAGCAGCGTACATTGTTCCTCCTGTTGCCAAAAGGTCATCAACTATAAGGACATTTTGTCCCGGCTTAATTGCATCCTTGTGTATTTCCAACTTGTCTGTTCCATATTCTAAAGAGTATTCATAGCTTATTGTTTCTGAAGGCAACTTGCCTGGTTTTCTTACAGGAATAAAACCTGTACCCATCTTATATGCAAGAGGAGTAGCAAACAAAAAACCCCTTGACTCAGGTCCTACAATAGTGTCAACCTGCACGCCCTTAAATTTTTCAGCTAATTGGTCAATAGAGCTTCTCAATGATTCTGCGTCCATTAGCAATGTGGTAATGTCTTTAAAACTAATTCCTTTTGCAGGGAAATCTTCAATTACACGAATTTTACTCTTTAAGTCCATATTTCCTCCCTATATGCACTACTTTTTAATATACAAAACGTCATTTTTTAATGCATATTGTATATTATCAGCCTTTTTTAGCATACATAAAATCTCTTCCGCCGTTATTTTTGTATTATATATTGTATTTATTTTTTCCACAAGCATAAATATATCTGTTTTAATAATTTTTGATTTTGTTTTATTTATAATTGAATTTAGTATTTTAAGCTTTTCATCATCGATTACATAATCAAAATTACTTGTTTCTTCAACATTTTGCAGTACAAGCTGTATGTTTTTTCTTCCATTAAACTCATTTAAGTTCATTGTAACAGTATATGATTTAGGCTTTAACAGAACCTTCTCAAGGATACCTATTTTTCCAAAGCCAATAACAGACACTTCTTTTTCTCGTTTTGATAATGAAAAGCTAAGATGCCTTCCATCTTTGCCCACTTTCCTTATATTTTTAAGCTCAGCACCTTGAACTGCTAAGACAGGGATTGGATTGCCTGCTCCAAAAGGCTCAAATTTGCTTATTTCATTGTATAAGTTAAAGTTTGCATTCTCTACATCTATATATGCGTCTGCATGAATTTCCTTTACATTATTATCCCTTGTTTCTAGTTGAATATAATTATCCAGCTCATCAGCAAAAATATTAATATCTTTTTCTAGTATAGTTAAGCCAGCGGCTAGTTTATGCCCCCCATACCTAACAAGGTATTTGTCAACTGCATTAAAGCTTTCAAATATATCAAGATATTCCAAGCTCCTTGCTGAACCCTTGCCTACTCCATCTCTTATGGCTATTACAACACTTGGTTTTTCATATTTCTCAGTGAGCTTTGAAGCAACTATACCCAAAACTCCCTCATGCCAGTTTTCTCCACTTACTACAATTATATTTTTCTTATATAAAAAATCAGCTTCAATTCTGTAAACTGCTTCTTCAAATATAACTCCCTCAGCTTGCTTTCTTAGCACGTTAAGGCTTTCAAGCTCTAAAGCTAAATGTTCCGCTTCATGTTCATCTTTTGAAAGCATTAGCTTAATTGCCTTTTTAGCAGTATCCATTCTGCCTGCTGCATTTACTCTGGGTGCTATAATAAATCCTATATGGTAAGATTCAATTTCTTTAGTAATTCCTGAAATTTCTATAAGCTTTTTTAATCCTATTAATTTTGTATTGTTGATTTTTATCAATCCATTTTTTGCAATTATTCTGTTATCTCCTATTAAATCAACAATATCTGCAATAGTACCAAGACATGCAAGCTCTAAAAGTATATCTTCAACGCCGCTTAACTTTAAATATTGGTTTAAATATTTTAAAAATTTAAAAGACAGTCCCGCTGCACAAAGCTGCTTGTTTTTTGACGGACAGTCTTTTTGTTTTGGATTTATAACAGCAAAAGCAGGTGGCAGTATTTCTTGGCACTGATGGTGGTCTAAAATTATAACTGTTTTATTTAAGCCGTTTATTTCTGTTATTTTTTCTACCTCTGCAATTCCACAGTCAACAGTTATAATTAAATCTGCCTGTATTGTATTACTTTTTAGTTTATCTATAAAATCCGAACTTATTCCATATCCTTCCGATTCTCTCTCCGGAACATAATAATCAACTACTGCTTCTGCTTTTTTTAACAAAATCACAAATTGAGAAATTGAAGTTACGCCGTCCACGTCATAATCTCCGTAAACAACTATGCTTTCCTTCTTTTCAATTGCTTGTAATAATCTTAAAGCACCTTTTTTTAAGTCTTTATAGTTTTCTGCGCTCTCAAAATACTTGAAGCTTGGGGCAAGGAACTCTTCTATTTCTTCAAAGGATTTTAAATTTCTGTTTAAGAGTATTCTTGAAGAAATATTTGAAAGATTGAATCTAGAGCTTATTTCATCAATTTCTTTCTTATCATAATCATTCACTTTGAGCTTCACTGTTTTCATTGTTAATACTTAATTCAACACCTTCATTTGTATTATTAGATTCAATAATTGCATTTTGCTCAGCTTTCAAAGAATCCAATTCTTTATTTAACATTTGTATTGTTTTAATTTGTGTGGTTTTTAATTCCTCTAGCTCAGCTATTTTAGATGTCAACGAGTTGTTTGTGTCTTTTAATGCAGTCACTTCAGTTTCTAATGCCTTAATGTTATTATCAACCAAGGTTTTGTCATTTTCTAAGGTTTTTAATTTGTTCTTAATTTCCTTGGTTTCTGATCTTTTCTTAAACTGTCTTGTAGTTCCTAAAACCAATACTATTACAGCTCCAAGTATTAGACATATCATCATAACTACTGCCAAAGGCATTTCAAATCTGGCTAAAAATAAATCTACTGGCACTGGTGTACCATTTTGTATAGCAAATATTGCAACGAATATTGCTATTATTAAAATAACTATAAAACCAATTTGCATATTAACACTCCTCTCATCATTTTTCTTTTTTTTCACGCAACTCTAAAGCACGGCAAAAAGATTATCATTAGTTAGAACGCATTTATAGCTATATTATACTAAAATTAGTATATATTTACCACATTTTTTTGTAATTAAATCAAAAGACCTTAATTATTTTGTTTTGCCTTTATATAAATGGAGCATTCTATACGCTTTTTCTCCAGCTCACAGCCAACATTATACGGAATATTAAAATCTTTGTTGAAGTTATACGCGTTTGCATGGCAACCCCCTGAACAATAGTATTTTGCCCAGCATTCCTTACAAACAGGCTTATCATTCACTGAAACATTTTTGAATTTATTAACAATTTCTTCATTTGTAATACCTTCATCAACATTTCCTATAATAAATTCTTCTTGTCCCACGAATTGATGGCATGGGTAAAATTCACCTGTTGGTGTTACAGCCACATACTCAGTACCTGCTCCACAGCCAATTGATCTTTTATATATGCATGGTCCACCATCTAATTCAATGTTAAAGTGGAAAAATTGGAATTTTCTATCTTTGTCTTGTTGAGATTCTAAATATAGCTTTGCCAATTTTTCATATTCGTCTTTTAACACTTCAATATGTTCATCTAGCAGTGCATACTTTTCTGTAGGCTGTGCCACAACAGGTTCAACAGAAATTTTATCAAAACCCAAATCTCTCATGTGCCTTACATCTTCAGAAAAATCTAAGTTATAGGCAGTAAATGTTCCTCTGGCAAAATAATCCTTGTCCCCTCGTTTAGAAACAAAGTTTTTATAATTGTTCACTATTACATCATAACTGCCCTTTTCATTAATGGTCTTTCTCATTTTGTCGTTAGTATCTTTTCTGCCATCTATGCTCAATACCACATTATCCATATTTTCATTTATATAATCAATTTTCTCATCATCCAGTAGTACTCCGTTTGTGGTTATGGTAAATCTAAAATGCTTGTTATGCTCTTTTTCTAATGATCTTCCGTAATCTACCAACTCTTTAATGGTTTCGAAATTCATTAAAGGTTCTCCTCCAAAAAAATCAACCTCTAAATTTCTTCTCTTACCAGAACTTTTAACAAGGAAATCAAATGCTTTTTTTCCTGTTTCAACATTTAAAAATGCTCTTTCTCCGTTATATGTTCCCTGTGAAGCAAAGCAATACTCACATCTTAAATTACAGTCATGTGTCATATTTAAACACATTGCTTTAATAGCAGGCTTTATTTTATTTTCTACACTTGTATCATGGGAATAAAGCATGTCATTAACAATTAAATAACTTAATTCTGAAACTGCTTCATCGGTAATTTCCTTTCCGTGTTTTTTTTCAATTTCTTCTACTTTATGTTTACATTTAAAGCTTTCATCTTTTAATAAATCATATATTACTTCATCTACAACGTGTACCAGACCGCTGTTTGTGTCAATGGCAAAATACATGTTGTCCATACTAAAAATGTGTATCATTTTTCCTCCAAATTTAAGGTTCTATATTTTATGGTTCAAATCAGAAAAAAAACCCTCAATGGGGTTTTTGTTCTTATTGCTAAGCAACAAGGTTCCCGGGTACCCAACAGAAATCATGCTCTTCGATTTCGTGTTGGGTGGGGTTCTTATTTATTCTCGCACTTTTGATTTCCAACTGTACAAGAAGTCTTGCATGCAGATTGACATGAAGTTTGGCATTCGCCACAACCCTTTACGTTCATATTATCTGTTAGTTTAGCTTTGTTTAGTGTTTTAATATGTACCATAACGAACCTCCCTTTTAAACTTTTACAATTATAGCATTTTTGAAGATAGTTTAAAAGTACTTTTTTATATATTTTACATCTTCTTTATTTATTGAAATTTTCTTTGTTTCATATTAACTCCAAGAATTCCTCCAAGAATTGCAACAGGCAGGTATAAAAGATTGCTAAGTATTGATATTTCAGCAGGATACTTAAACAACACTTTTAAAAGCAATATAAATGCAAAATAAACAACCCAAATTTCCAGTCCTCTTAACAAGCCTTTTTCATGCACACTTCTCGCATATAGAAGGGTAACTATAAACATACATACAGGAACCACAAATCTATATGCAACTTCTATGGATGGTTGTTTAGAAAAATAATACATATAAAGGGTAAGGATAAAAAACACACCCAACATGACTAATAGCAAGTATAATGAATATCTCAACAATTTTAATAATTTCATATTAACCTCCAATAAGTTATATACATTCATTAAATTCTATTCAAATTTCATAAAAAAAGAACTAATTAGAATAAAAATACTAATGTTTGTTAAAAATATTACTTGACATTTAAAAAATCATTTGATAAAGTAAGACTACTAAGAGGGAGTAGTTTTAAATTTTCAGTCAACAACCGAATTATAAGAATTCTGGCTGAAGATCTGCCATTGTAACTCAGGTAACGAGACTTTTAGTGTATCTTTGATTACAGAAAAGATATGCTAAAAGCCTTTTTTTGTATCAAGTTAGCTACTTACAAAAACTAAAACACAAGGAGAGTATTATGTATTATCAAAAAAGCAGCGATGCCACATGTTCTGAATTAAACGTAGTTCAAAACAATGGCCTCACACAAGAAGAAGCGAAAAAAAGATTAGAACAAAATGGTCCAAATGCGCTAATTGAAGGTCAAAGAAAAACGTTGCTACAAATGTTCCTTGCGCAATTAAAAGACACTATGATTTACATATTGTTTGCAGCTGCAGCAATATCAATTGCTTTAGGCGAAGTAACAGATGCAATTATAATTTTAATGGTTGTATTAATAAATGCAGTAATTGGTGTTGTACAGGAATCAAAAGCCGAAGCAGCTCTTGAAGCATTAAAAAATCTTTCAAGTCCAACAGCAATGGTTAGACGTAATGGTAAGGTAATGGAAATACCAGCTGCAGATTTAGTAGTTGGAGATATTGTTTTATTAGAAGCAGGGCGTATTATACCTGCAGATTTAAGATTGCTTCAGTCCATAAACTTAAAAATAGAAGAATCAGCTTTAACAGGAGAATCTGTTCCTGTAGACAAAGATGCAAATTTTATTACTAAAGAAGAAATTGGAATAGGCGATAGAATAAATATGGCATATTCATCAACTTCAGTTGCATATGGTCGTGGAGAAGGTGTTGTTGCTTATACTGGTATGGATACCGAAATCGGTAAAATAGCAACCATGTTAAATGAAAGCACAGAAGAACTAACTCCTCTTCAAAAAAGACTTAACGATTTGGGTAAAGTACTTGGTATAGTTGCCGTTGTAATAGTTGTAGCAATGTTTGGTATAGCAGTTATTCAAGGAAGAAACATAATTGAAATGTTTATAACTGCCATAGCACTTGCGGTTGCTGCAGTTCCAGAAGGTTTAACAGCAGTTGTAACCATAGTGTTGGCACTTGGCGTTCAAAGAATGGTTAAGGTAAATACAATTGTTCGTAAGCTGCCCGCAGTTGAAACGCTAGGTGCAGTAAGTACTGTATGTTCAGATAAAACAGGTACTTTAACTCAAAACAAAATGACTGTTACAAGAGTTTATTTAGATGGTAAATTAAAGGATGTTAAAGAAGTTACATATGAAGAAAACCCAGTGTTCATGAAAGGCTTTGTTCTTTGCAACGACGCTTCCACCGCTAATGGTGAAAGGATGGGAGACCCTACTGAAATAGCACTGTTAGACATGGGTACACTTGTTAATGTAACAAGAGAAGGTCTTGAAGAAACTAATCCTAGAATTAATGAACAATCCTTTGACTCAGCCCGTAAATTAATGACAACTGTTCACAAGGACCAAAATGGTAAGATAACAGGCTACACTAAAGGTGCTATGGACATTCTTTTAGGAAGATGTAAAAAAATATTTACTAATGGTGAAACTATTGATATAAGTGAAAAACACATAGCAGATATTAACAAAGCGGCTTCAGAAATGGCCCATGGAGCACTTAGAGTTCTTGCTCTTGCTATTAAAGAAGATGATGATTCTGCAAGCGAAGAAAATCTTACATTTGTAGGATTGGTTGGTATGATTGACCCTCCTCGTCCAGAAGCAAAAGATTCAGTTCAAGTGTTAAAACAAGCAGGTATTACTACAATAATGATTACCGGAGACCACAAAGATACTGCTCTTGCAATTGCTAAAGAATTAGGAATAGCTACAGATGAAAGCCAATGTATAACTGGCAGTGACTTAAACGAAATGACTCAAGAACAATTAAATGACAGAGTAAGAAACTTAAGAGTATTTGCTCGTGTTTCTCCTGAGCATAAGGTTATGATAGTTAAGGCATTTAAATCAAATGGAAGCATAGTATCAATGACAGGTGACGGTGTTAATGACGCACCTTCATTAAAAGCAGCAGACATTGGTGTTGCAATGGGTATCACAGGTACAGACGTTGCTAAAGGTGCAGCTGATATGGTTCTTACAGATGATAACTTTGCTACAATTGAAAAAGCTGTTTCAGAAGGAAGAGGAATTTACCAAAACATTAAGAAAACAGTATTGTTCCTGTTATCTTCTAACTTTGGAGAAGTTATTTCAATGTTTACCGCAATAGCAGCAGGACTTGCAGCACCTTTACAGTCAATTCATATATTGTGGATAAACTTAATAACAGACTCACTTCCTGCATTAGCACTAGGAGTTGACTCAAAAGACCCAGACATAATGAAATTAAAACCAAGAGACCCAAGTGAAAGCTTGTTTGCTCACGGCGGATTGGCATTTACTGTTTACAACGGTTTCATGATAGCTGGTTTAACATTGGGAGCATTCCTATGGTCACCTATTATACACTTACAAGCTGAAGGCATGGCCATAACACTTAAAAATATAGACTGGATGCTTGCGCAAACATTTATTGAACACGGTAAGGAATATATTGTATTAGAACATGCACAGACATATGCCTTTACTACGCTTGGCGTATCACAGCTGTTCCATGCAATAGGCATGAGAAATTACGACAAGTCATTGTTTAAGCAAAATCTTTTCGAAAATAAAGCAATGATTGGTGCCTTTGTTTTAGGACTGTTACTTCAAGTTTCTGTAACAGAAATTGATTTTCTTGTTGAAGTATTTGAAACAAGCAAGTTATCATTAAAAGAATGGGGTAACTTAATCTTATTATCAGCTGTTCCTTTATTATCACATGAAATTATAGTAGCAGGAAAGCACATATTCAAGAAAAATGCTTAAACCAATTAAATAAAATAGCAAAACAATAGCCTCGGTGAACGCACCGAGGCTTATTTATTAATTCAATTATTATTTATCGTCTTCTTTTTCATCAGATGCAGTTTCAATATCCTCTGTTGCAGTAGTTATTTTTCCTTTTTTAGCAACACTTCCTACAGCCCACTTTGAAAATTCAATTCTTTGCTTTGCATGTGGCATTTCTAATACGATCACTTCGTCATTAACTTTCACAACCTTGCCGTGGATTCCTCCTATGGTAACTACCTCATCACCAATTGAAAGGCTGTCTCTCATTGCTTTAATTTCTTTGTCTTTCTTTTTTTGAGGTCTAATCATCATAAAATACATTAATGCAAATAAGATGATCATCATAAAAATTCCGCTAAATTGTTCTGGTGCCATATTTCCTCCTAATGTTTATAATATCCATAACTTTCATAAAATTCTTTTTTAAAATTCATGAAATTATTTTCCTTAATACTTATTCTAATACTTTTCATAAGATTAATCAAGAAAAATAAATTGTGAATTGAAGCAAGCCTTGCCCCAAGTATCTCATTTTCCGCAAATAAATGCCTTAAGTAAGCCTTAGAATAATTCCTACATGTGTAGCAACCGCAATTTTCATCTATGGGACTAAAGTCATGTTTATGCTTTGCATTTTTTATAGTTATCTGTCCCTTACTCGTCATAAATGCACCGTGTCTTGCCATGCGTGTAGGAAGAACACAGTCTGCCATATCAATTCCTCTTTCCACAGCTTCAAATAAATAATCAGGAGTTCCTACTCCCATTAAATATCTAGGCTTATCCTTAGGAAGAAGATCCACAGTGTAATCCATAACTTCACACATTAAATCTCTAGGCTCTCCAACGCTTAATCCACCTATGGCATATCCGGGGAAATCAAGGTCTGTAATTTGTTTTGCGCTTTCTATTCTTAAATCCTTGTACATTCCACCTTGAACTATGCCGAACAAAGCTTGATTGTCTGTGTTTTTGTGGTAATCCTTGCAGCGCTTTGCCCATCTTGTAGTTCTTTCCATGGATTTTTTAACATAAAGATAATCTGCAGGATATGGAGCACATTCGTCAAAAGCCATCATAATGTCAGAGCCTAGGTAATTTTGAATCTCCATTGATTTCTCCGGACTTATAAAATGCTTAGAACCGTCTATGTGTGAACGAAATTCCACACCTTCCTCTGTGATTTTTCTTAAAGGTCCCAAACTGAAAACCTGAAATCCGCCGCTGTCTGTAAGTATAGGTCCATCCCAGTTCATAAACTTATGCAGTCCTCCGGCTTCTTTTATAAGCTCGTGGCCTGGTCTTAAATATAAATGGTATGTGTTACTTAATATAATTTGAGCCTCTAACTTTTTTAATTCTTCAGGAGTCATTGCCTTAACAGTAGCTTTTGTTCCTACAGGCATAAATATGGGAGTTTCAATATCTCCGTGGTTGGTATGGATAATTCCAAGCCTTGCCTTGCATTCCTTAGATTCTTCTAACAGTTCAAATTTAAACATAATTCATCCTTTTCTTTATTTAATCAGCATGGCATCACCAAAGCTGAAAAATCTGTATTTTTCTTGTACAGCTGACTTATATGCACTCATAATATTTTCCTTGCCTGCCAATGCACTTACAAGCATTACCAGGGTAGACTCAGGCAAATGAAAATTGGTAATTAATGAATCTACAACCTTGTACTTATATCCAGGGAAAATAAAAATATCTGTCCATCCCTTTTGTGCTCTGACAAATCCATTTTCATCTCCAATGGTTTCCAATGTCCTGGTGCTTGTGGTTCCCACTGAAATAATCTTATTGCCATTTCTTTTTGCATTATTTATCTTTTCTGCCTCTGCTTCAGATAGTTCATAATATTCAGCATGCATTTTATGTTCTAGTATAAACTCCGCCTTAACCGGTCTAAATGTTCCAAGGCCCACATGTAATGTTAATCTTGCTATATTTACTCCGTTATCTTCTATCTTTTTTAACAGTTCTTCATTAAAATGAAGTCCTGCCGTAGGAGCTGCTGCGGAGCCTGGATTTTTAGCATAAATGGTTTGATACCTATTTTTGTCCTCAAGTTTTTCATGTATGTAAGGAGGAAGTGGCATTTCACCCAGTTGGTCTAGTATTTCTTCAAAAATTCCAT
>CAZJKK010000055.1:0-12227 GCA_964546605.1 uncultured Clostridia bacterium | reverse complement strand
TGAAGACAGAGCAGATGAAATATATTGCATGATGGGAAATTTTAGGTGTAATGATGTGAAACTTGAGGATATCATGCAATCTGGAAATGATGAACTACCACAGTTTGATGCCTTTCTATCGATGTGGATAGGATACCTTGGTACACAAAAAAGTAAATCAGAGGACAAATTATTAAGAGAAGCTCAGTCCATGATTCAGGATGAAAGCTGTCTATTGGAAAATGCAAGAAAATATGTGGCAAAGCATCCTTCCTTGTATCAGCAGTTTTTAGAGATAAAACTAAATTCTGATGAAAGTGATAGCATGTTTCAAATTGGGATAGAAGCAATGGAGAAAATCCCATCTTCTTATCTAATCAGGAGCGAAATTGCACTTCTTACAGCAGAGTATGCAGTGAAATTGAACGATCATGAGAAGATGGAAAAATGCTGGATTGAAGCATTTCGTTCTGAAACTACAGTGGTTAACTATATGCGAATAAGAATCTGCTCTAATAATTGGAAACAATGGGAACAGGAACTTAAATTTATTATAGAACAGACTTATCAGAAAACGAAAAATCGAGAAAAAAGTCTTTCTTACGACATGAATGCCGAGAGGGAAAATTATCTTTATCACGAGAGTTATTGTACTATGCTGTTTTTTGAAGAACAGTTTGAAAGGATGTATTCTGTGGGTATGCATGAAAAGAATGCCCTTGGTTGGTCATCAACGTTTATGAAGCAGGGACTGGCATTTATGTTTTTGCTTCTGTTTCAAGGAGAAAAATTTTCGGAAGGTATGAAGGCAATGCAAAGCAGGGCAAAGTCTGTCTGCGAAATATCCGCTGATAAGTTTTATCGGGGAACGGAAATTAATTCTAAACTATCGGATAATGAATTGTTTTTACAGCTTTTCAATTCATGGAAGAATGAAGTACAACTAACAATAGAAGAATCAAAGAAATGGTTAGGGAAAATTGAAAAATGGATTGCCGGCAGAGTGACTGGGATTATGGAAGGAAATCATAGAAACTATTATGGGGAGTGTGCTTCCTTTATCGCTGCATTTGGAGAAGTACAGGAGTCTCTTGGTATTCCTGATGCTAAGGCGCATATTATGGAGAAATATAGAAATGAGTATTCCAGACGAAGTGCGTTCCGCAAGGAATTGGTGATATATGGAATGAAAAATAGATGAATCAATGATAATAAAAAACAGCGGATGGGATATGGGAGTAAACATACTCCATCGATACAAAAGGAGATTATATGAAACTATTTCAAAAGACAGCAGAAAAATTAGAAAAGGAATATCAACTCTTCTTGGATTATCTTGAGCTAAATGAAGTACAACTGTCAAAGCGTACAGGTCATATTGGGAAAAAGGATTGCTTTGCATTGAATGGTTTGTTTGATATAGTTCAGGAGAAATACCTGACATATGGAAGAACACAGGATTATTATACAGTAATTGATTTCTTTTATTTTTTTTCGATACGTGCCGGTATTTTTAAGATTGTGAGCAAGAAAGGGAAAGGTATGACCGTTCAAAAGAGTGAAAGATATTCAATATTTTTCCATATGTCGGCTATGGAACGGTATATTCTTATGATGGCGATATGGCTTGGGGAGTATCAGCAGGCACTGGGGGATTTTCGTTCGTCATTTATGAGAGACCGAATATTTGAGGTGATTAGAGGAGCAAGGGAAGAGGAAGCACTACAGGATCCGTTCAGAGGAAGGATAGCGTCACCCTGGGGAAGCTATTATATTCCGGAGATTCGCCTTTTTGCATTATTCCAATTGCTTCGTATTCAATGGTTGGAGGATAAAGAAGAGAATAAAGATAATAAGTTTCGAATTAAGACACTTTATCTGACAGAGGAAGGGTATGCCTGGAAAGATCTGTTGGAAAAACAGGATAGGGTATTTTGGTATAACCTGGATGTCAGTACGGTGTTACCAATCATTAGGAATGTCGTAGAAGAAGATACTGTTAACATGGAAGAGAAGCTGATGGGGTTTTGGGCATATCCGGTGGAAGCAGGCCTTCACACAATTGAATTTAAAATAACGATTGGTTCCTGTATCAGGAAAATAACAATAGGTGATCAGTTTACTCTGGAGGAATTGCATTATTTGATTCAAAAAAGTGTTGGCTTTGACATGGATCATCTGTATTATTTTCAAATTGGCTCAGGAACCTCCCAAAGAAGGTACTATGCACCGGAGTGTGAGGATGAAATATGGCAGGCTGATACAGTTTTATTGGCAGAGCTTTTGCCTTATGAAGGAATGCAATTCGGATATTTATTTGATTTTGGGGATGAGTGGAATTTTCAGATTACAGTAGAACGTATATTGAATGAACATACACAGGAATGCGAGATAAGTGAGGTAAAAGGTGAAGCACCGGAGCAGTATGGTTGCGATTGGTAGTAAAATGGGGATTGAGTGGTACATATATGAATAATATTGAACTGAAACATTCTAATAATATATAAGAAAAGTGACAGTTATGCTTGCTAAATTTATGGTAAAAACGTAAATGTAAAGGATTGGAGACAATTGATTATGAAATCTGATGATAGAGAAAGCAAAGTCAAAAAACTAGAAGATCAAAGAAATAAAGCGATTAAAAGCTTGACGGACTATAAGGAAAGTAATCTGCCGGTTTCTGCAGCGGCAGAATATTTGACATTTGTTGCTGGAAGTGGTGAAAGCTCCGTTGAAGTTCGTTACCAAGATGAAAATATATGGCTGACACAAAAAATGATGGCAGAACTGTACGGTGTTGATCGTTCTGTGATTACAAAACACTTAAAAAAGGTATTTTTGGACGATGAATTAGAAGAAGATTCAGTATGTGCAATTTTTGCACATACTGCTAGTGACGAAAAAACATATAAAGTGAAATTCTATGCATTACAGGCTGTCATTGCTGTTGGATTCAAGATTGATAATCAAAGAGCTGTACAATTCCGTAAATGGATCATCACAATTGCAAAAGATTATACAATAAAAGGCTTTGTTATGGATGATGAACGATTTAAACTCGGTCACAAATTGACGAATCAATATTTTGAAGAACAGCTTGTCAGAATTCGTGAAATTCGTGAATCTGAGCGTATGTTCTATCAAAAAGTTACAGATATTTATTCTACAGCCATTGATTATGACAAATCAGCCAAGACGACAAAGGAATTTTTTAAAAAAGTGCAGAACAAACTACATTATGCTGTTCATCGACACACCGCAGCAGAAATAATCGTGGAGAGAGCGGATGCAGAACGAAAGAATATGGGATTGACCACTTGGAAATCGGCGCCAGAAGGAAAAATTCAAAAGTTCGATGTTTCCATTGCAAAAAACTATCTTACGGAAAAAGAAATTGACTTTTTGAATCGCTTAGTTTCGATGTATCTCGATTATGCAGAAGTGCAAGCAGAGAACAGCATTCCGATGACAATGGAAGATTGGGCAAATCGATTGGATAGTTTTATAGAGTTCAACGGAAGAGATTTATTGATGGATGCAGGGAAAATATCAGCAGAGCAGGCAAAGCTCCATGCTGAAACACAATTTGAAAAATACCGCATTGTGCAAGACCAATTATTCAAGAGTGATTTTGATCTGTTTTTAGAAAGTTACGATGAGTAGTTCAGCTTAGAAAGTACACGCTTTATGGAGATTAAAGGCAATTATATTTGGTATAAGGTTGAAAATATACCCTGACACCAAGGGGGGATCATATGCTTTGGTCATCAAAATTACTGCAACAGGGCATGTGGAGACCGTAATCCTGCTTCAACAGTCCTCAAACCATTGAAAATAAAGGATTTCTGCAGGGCCCATGACAGATGACATCATGTGCTACCCTTGAGGATGCGAAACAGATGACATTGCCGATAAAGACAGTAATAGCAATGCTTCAGAGCCTATAATATGCTATGAAGTTCTTTTTGGATATTATAATTTGCAATATTTATGAGCAAAAAAAACATTTAATTTCATGGAGAGTTTATTAAGGGAGGCATCAGATTTTGAAATATCGTTATCAATATAATTTTGATGAACAAACAGGGAAAATCAGTATAACTGGACTACCTTTTAAGACAAAATTTGTTGAAGTTCCAAGAGAAAAAAGGTTTGAACGGCTTTACTCATATGGTTTGATAAAAATAGATTTATTAAATGCCATCAAATATTTAGGAATATCGCTGCAAACCACTGATATGGCAATAAAAGAAGGAATGTTTAGAATAGCCTTAGTTTTATATGTCAAATGCATTAACAATTCCGGTAGAGGTAGATCTCAGCTTTCGCTAAACAAAGTATATAAAGATGTTCCAGGAGAGCCGATAGAATGTTATTTGAAGCTAAAGAAAATAAGGGATAAATATATAGCACATGATGAAAATGATTTTCTTAACGCAAAATTAGGAATGGTTTTAAACGAAAATGATAAATGCATTGTAGGAGTTGCTTACCCTGAAATGCAGGCTAAATTTGATTATGATGAGACTTTGAAAATATTGCTGTCATTATGCAAAATTGCTCTGGAAAAGACAGAAATATACATTGATGATGAGATACATAATGTGGAGCAATATATTAGACAAAGAAATTTTGAAATAGTAAGTAAATATTAAGAAATGTTTGTTGAAGCAGATAAAGATTAGTTAAAAGCTTATGCTGATAGGGAGATATTAGAGGGGTGCCAATTTTTATTGACCACTCAAGTTATATAGAAGTATTTTTCGTAAAAAAACTTTCTTAACAAATGGAGGAGTTGTTATGGGATTATTATTGAAGTTTTTTAATAGGAAATCTGAAATTATTAATAGAACTACAGAGACGGCGACTCAAGCTAATACAAAATTGAATAGCATAAAAATAACCGGTGACAACCCAATTGCTCTTCCTGAGGAAGATACCATTGGCAGAAATAATTTCGCACAATCATTTGCAAAGCAGATGCTTTCGCTTGATACAAGCAAAGGTAGTGTTGTCGGAGTACTTGGTGCATGGGGTTCTGGAAAAACATCTTTCATAAACCTTGCAAGAAACGAGCTTAATCAAGATAATATTACCATTCTTGACTTTAATCCATGGATGTTCAGCGGGACAGAGCAACTAATGCAATCTTTTTTCTCCGAATTATCTGCGCAACTTCGACTATGGCCTGACCTCAATGAAATCGGAGAAGCGATAGGTACATATGGAGATTTATTTTCTGGTATGGGATGGTTGCCAATAGTTGGACCATGGATTGAACGTGGACATAAAGCAACTGAAGCTATTAGCAAAGTACTTCAGGGGTATAAAGAAGGTGTCGGAGTTCACCGTAAGAAAATTGAAGATGGCTTAACTAAACTCGACAAAAGGATTATTGTCGTTATTGATGATATCGACCGTTTGTCAACAGCCGAAATAAGGGATATATTTAAGCTCGTCAGACTGACTGCGAATTTCCCAAACATAATATATGTTGTTGCTTTTGACAGAATCCGTGTTGAAAATGCTTTAAACGAAGAAGGTATAAACGGACGCGACTATCTAGAAAAGATACTTCAAGTTGCAATTGATATTCCTCCAATCCCATATCAGATTCTAAGCACGCAGATACTAGCAGCAATTGATAACGCAATACAAGATATCGAAAAAGTGGGGCCTTTCGACAAACAAGTATGGCCAGATATATTTGTTGAGATAATAAGACCTTTAATAAGAACGATGCGCGATGTTCGACGTTACGCTGTTAACATACGTGGCACGGTAGCTTCGCTTGGCGGCGAAGTTGCTTTGACAGATGTGCTTGCACTTGAAGCAATCCGCATATTCATGCCTGATGTGTTTAAATTACTGCATTCATCAATTGATGCCCTTACTACAACAGATAATCACATATTTGGTTATAGTAGTAATGTAGATAAACCGTTGAAAGCTAAAATTGAGAAATTAATCGAGGTTTCTGGCGATAATTCAAATATCGCAAAAGATATGATATGTAGGTTATTTCCCGCCGCAAGACGACATATTGAAAATAACAGCTACGGAGCAGAGTGGAAGAAAGAATGGTTGCGAGAACGTCGTGCCGCACATGAAGATATACTCCAGTTGTACTTAGAACATTATGCTGGAGACCATCTTAAAGCTTTTTTACATGCTGAGAAGGCTCAGCTATTTATGGATAATCGTGAATTATTTGATCATTACCTGCGTTCACTTGATGTTTCTGAGATAACAGATGTAATAACTGCGCTCGAAGTCTATGAAGATCAATATAAAAGCGAGAGTGTAGAACCAGCATCTATTGTTCTTCTCAATCTCTTGCATACCCTACCGGACAACCGTGTTAATATGTTTGATTATGATGTCCGTCTTAAGGTTACGCGTGTAGTATATCGCCTCATAAGGTCTTTGAAAGCTCCTGATGTAATAGAAAGTGTCGTTAAATCAATACTTCCGGAAGTCGTAACATATCCGCGAAATATGAATTAATTGGTATGGTTGGTCACACAGAAGGACAAGGTCATAAATTAATATCTGAGGAAGCCGCCAAACAACTTGAGTTGGAATGGGCACATGAGGTCAAAGCTGCCACAGATGAAGATTTGCTAAAAGAACCGGATCTTCTGTGGATTCTTCTGCGCGCAAAGAGATACCTATCAGCAAGCGATGAACAGATAGGTATCAGTGACACTGCTGAATTAACATTAGTAGTATTAAAGTCTTCACAAAGTGAAGCAATGAGTCAGTCAATTGATAGTCGTGCTGTTCGGAAAGAAATTCGTCTGGCATGGGATGCGCTTATTGAATTGTACGGTGATGAAGACATCTTAAAAAATCGCATAGAGCAGGCAAAAGATTCAGCATCTATTGATGATAAAGAGATAATTGAACTTGCTAATAAATATAAAAATGGGTGGCGTCCCGAAAGATTTTAACTTTCCCTACATACGAAACAGTTACATGGCCTTTAATTGCAGGAATTAGGATTAAGCGGCATCTTCTTTGACCGTTCAAGGCACTTGGAAAACGTTAGCCTATTCGAACGTATGGGAAGCCCTGTAAAGAGAGGTGAATAAATAATGAATGATAAAATTTGGATTTCTAATAATATTTTTAATAGCTATGGATCTGTTGGAATATCAAAGTTAATTGATAATGAACTATGGGAAAGGAGCTATGAAATATGGGAACATGCCTGTGGATTAATTGATAAACCTAAAAATGAATTTTCGTTGACGGATGGAATTGCAAACTTGAAAAGATTATTGAATCATCGATTACAATTAATAGAGAAACTATATTGTTTTAAGGAAATAGATTTTGCAAACAAACCAAAGGGATATTTAGAATTATTGGAAAATTACGGAATAGTAAGACCGTTTATCATGAAAGAGTTACTAAAGATTAGAAATGGAATTGAGCATTATGACCAAAGACCACCAGATGTAATCAGATGTAAAGAATTATCAGATATAATCTGGTACTTTTTAAAATCAACTGATAATATAGTACAGCAAGCTAAATATCATATTGATTTTATTATTTTGGATGATAATAAAGAGGAAACAGAATTCAGATATGCCATAGAATTGGACTGGGAACATCATGATAATTTAAAAGTCAAGGGATGGATTCCAGGGGAATATATATCATATTGTGAAAAAGATGAATTTATAGAAGTAATTAAATGTGACAAATATAAATTACTTGAGAATTTTGCTGATAAAGGGAAAATAGTTACCGGTAATTGCTTGTAACTAAAGAAGATTACCATTCTTTATTAAAAGAAATTTTTATTTATGCTAAGTGAATTCTGATAAGATAAATAGAAGTGAATAACCTCAAAAAAACATTTTGGCTGAGATGACTGATTTAGAATATATAAAAAAAGATATTCTACGCAAAGGGGCAACTAGGTCTAGGCGACATCATTATTATCTCTTCAAAGCATGTGGAAACGATAATTCTGATGACACGTTGTGTCAATTCAGATAAATAAGCGCCATCAACCACAACATATAGTGGTTTCAGAGCGATTTTGGGGCAAAAAAACAAGCGAAAAATTGCCGTTTTTACCCCCCTAAAAACAGCTCAAATATAGATGACATAGGGTTTCTACCCTGATGTAGACAAAATTCAATTGTAAATATAAAAAATAGGCAGTGAGCAATTGAAATAAAGTAGTCCCCTTGTCAAGGACATTTATAAAAAAAGGCATTAAAATTTAAATAAAAATCATGTATCTTATCCGTAAGGAGTAGATGCAGCAAAGGTGAGCCAACATTGAATCCTATTATTTTGATGTTGGCTCTTCTTAATAAATAACTGCATTTTATGTATTTATGACAAATAAAACTTTATAGAAACTTTAGACGATTTTAAGAAATTTATGTTAAGTAATAATGTTCCTAAATATGATGTTGGCTGCACACTCGCTTGGCATTGGTTCCTGCTGGCTCAATCAATTGCCAGGACTTACACATATGCCTTTAATCCGTGAGGTCTTAACAGAACATGATATTCCGGCAAATCATATTGTATATGGATCTGTTGTTATGGGTTATGCTGCAGAGGAGCCGAAACAGGCTGCCCCACGTAAAAATGTCGTAAATATTATTTGTTGAAAATGAGATTGGAGGGTTAAGATTGTTTATACAAGTAGTTCCGTACGACCCCTTTTGGGAATTAGAGTATGAAAATGAATCACAGAAGATAAGAAACATTTTGAAGGATATATTGGTGGGGATTTACCATATTGGCAGTACAGCAGTTAGAGGGTTACATACTAAGTCAATCATTGATATAATTAATGCCTGTAGTAACAAGTATTAGTCAAAAAAGGGGTAAGTTTACTATTTTGAGGAAATTGCTAAAGCTCATGCTGAAAGCGAGTTTGAAAAATATAGAATTATTTAAGACAGGTTGTTTCAATCTGACTTTGATAAATTAATCAATGGGATAAAGAATGAAGAATAAATTATTTTGAAAGAAAGAATAAATTATTTTGAAAGAAAATCTTGACTAAAAATTCATATCAAGTTAACATTAATTAAAAGAAAATAGGATGGTGGATGGCTTGAGCAAGTTATCTTTCAAAGTATTTTGCATAGAAAACTATGCGGAATATAAAAATGTGAATAGTTCTCAGGTCTATGAACTTTTTGAAAAGACTAAACTGATAGAACTACTGGACTCGGACTATGGAGACTTACACGGAATGGGTTTAGAATTTTTAATGCAATTTATTGATGAGTATTTGGAGGCTAAGAAATGATTGTTTACCACGGATCTGATACGGTTGTAGAAAAGCCTGAGATAATCGTTTCAGAGATTGGAAGAGATTTTGGGTTTGGATTCTACACCACGGATATCTATGAACAAGCCACAAGATGGGCGAAAAGAAAAACGCTTATAAGTAAAAAGGTTGGCTCAAGAGCCATAGTAAACAATTATGAGTTCGAGGTAGAAACAGCTGAAAAGGACTTAAAAATTAAGATTTTTACCGAGCCTTCTTTAGAATGGATGGATTTCGTAATTGCCTGTCGTTCAGATGTGTTATTTAAGCATGAGTATGATATTGTTATAGGTAATATTGCAAATGATAAGGTTGGAGAAACAATATCTTTTGTTATGGCTGGAATAATGAGAAAAGAAGATGCATTAGATCGACTTAAATTCCAACAAATTAATAACCAAATCTGTTTTAATACAAACAGGGCATTAAAGTATTTAAAGTTTACAGCATACGAAGTGAAATAATAACAGGAGGTGTTTTTATGGCACACAATATAGTTAGAACGGTCATTCTTCCTGATGTAATAAATAAAATCCAAGAAAAATATAACGTAGATGAAAATATAGCGTTGGAGATGTTCTATACATCACATATTGGAAAACTTTTTTCTGAAGATGAATCCGGTCTTTATGGACAAAGTCCCAATTATATCTTCTCATTATTCGTTGAAGATTTTAGGGAATCTCAGTTGAATGATTGAATAAAATGAAGTTATAAGACATAAAGTAAAAGACCGATTTTCTATTTAATTGAGAACCGGTCTTTTATTGAAATAGAAAAAAGAACGAAATATGCAAAAATCATGGATTTGAGCTTATCAGGATAGAAAATTCTTATTCAAGAAGAAATAATTATATTAAGGACATACTGATAAACTATTTTGAAAGAATTGATATTTTTTCCGTCAGTACATATAAACCTTAGTGAGGATGATGATAATGGAATGGGAGCACTTATTTGAGAGCCATATTTTAGAACGTGGATGGGGTTATTAGGAAAATGAATATGTGCAAGAAATTTTGAAAGAAGAAAATGGGATTAAAGCATGGGTTGAAGGCAGTGACTTATATCAGGTACGTCATTAGATAAAGAAAGCGATGAAAACTTCTCCTTCATTGTAGGATATACTACAAATGGATTTCCTTATGGAGTAACTTGGGAAGAGATGGATAATTTAAGCCATGAATTTGAATATATTAAAGAATTATCTGAAGACTCAGAAGAAATTCCCTTTTGATGGTATAGGGTATTAAATATAATTTATGCTTCATCTATATCAGTTTTTATAATTTCAAACAGGCCTATAGTAGAATCTAACATACTTTGTAAGAACTCTACTTTTTCATATTTCAATATGGTATGAATTATTCTAAACAGATTGATAAACCGAAATTTTGCGAAAGGAAATAACGCATATGAACAAAACACTGATTGTTTTTTATTCGCTTTTTGGAAATACAGAAAACTTAGCATTAGAAATAGCAATACAGACTGATGGTGCCTTAAGAGAATTAATTCCTGATAATAATTATTCTTTTGATTATAATACTGCTGCTAAAGAAGTAAGAAATCAAATTTCCCGAGGGTTTTGTCCTAATTTAATATATGGAAATGAGCCGATAGCAGATTGTGAAACAATATTTATAGGTTCACCTAACTGGTTTAAAACATTAGCTCCTCCAGTTTTAAGTTTTCTTAGAGCACATGATCTTACAGGAAAAATAGTAATTCCATTTTGTACTCATGGAGGCGGTGGGTTTGGCCAAATTGAAAATGATATAGCTAGGGAGTGCCCAAAGTCCAATATTCTACCAGGTATTGCTGTAAATGGAACTGCTCAATCGGAAGAGGTTACAAAATGGCTTGAGACTATAGGATATTGGTAGCAGTACATTTAGCATACCATGAGGTTATCCTATAATTAAAAAACGAGACTTTTTGAGAGGGAGTTAGTTTATATGACTAGCTCTTTTTTGCACCCAAAATTGAAAGGAGGAACAAAGTTGAATGCAAAAATCATAGCGATTGCCAACCAAAAAGAAGGTTTTGGCTATGGATAATCACCTCAAGGTATGTGGAAACAGCACTACTGATAAGTAATTTTAATGATTCCTGAGTTGAAAATAAATGTTTGAGCAAATAGTATTTTTAAACATATGAAATTGGATTATACCGATGACTTGATTTATTATTCCGATAATTAGGTATTATCATGTAAAACACAATCTCTCTGCTATGGCAAAGTTGTTTGCAAGATATGTTAATGAGCGCTTTGATGCATCAAATATGTTTGATTTCTAATATGGTTTATAAGACGCAAGTTACATGCTACACTGTTTAATCTTTCAAGCGTACTGGCCTTAATTCCAAATGGCATAGATTATTTATAAAATACAGATAGTTATACTGTGTTTTTCTTTTTGTTGCAACATATAATAATTGTAATACAAGTCTGATAATTTACCTTTGTTACTGCTTTTGATGTCATAAAAATCGGTGGAGAACTTTTTATCCTAAGGCGAAGAGAAGGAATATGGCTGCATAAATATAAATTATATTCCGATAAAATATCTATCATGTAATGGATAACACCGACGAAATGCAATTTTTCTCAAATAAATATAGTAAAAATCCTATTTAGCCTTGGAAAACTAAGTGCTGCAGCTTTTGTAGAAAAAATACAGATATTTATTCATAAAATACATAATAATTAAAAGGACAAGAAGTTAATTTGCAGAACCTAGATCAGTCTCCATTAAAAAAAGTTTTATTGTTACATTATTAATGTTATGATAAAATAATGATATAAAAAGTTAATTTTTTATGAATAAAAGCTGTTAACTATAGAAAAACTTTTCAACTGGTTAAAAGCGCTTAGCGCAGAATAGCGGTAGTATGGAGGAAAAAATGACTGAATTATTAGCACCAGCAGGAA
>CAZJKK010000054.1:8269-13222 GCA_964546605.1 uncultured Clostridia bacterium | reverse complement strand
CCAGAAAGATCACCAACAGCTTGCACAGAATTAACTATATACATTACAACCATACTTATAACAGCGGCTGTGGGAAATTCCATTTTATAAGGCATAATAGAAGGTAAATTGAACCAACTTGCTGAGTAAATACTATCAAAGGATACTATACCGGCAGCGAGACTTGCGGTGTAACCAACAACTATACCAACTAATATTGCAGCTAGTTTTAAATATCCCTTGCCAAACATGTTACATAACAGCACCACAGTCAAAGTTAATAAGGATATTCCCCAATAAACTAGACCGCCATATCTTGGATCACTTGCTTGAAATCCTCCAGCCATATAATTTACAGCAACTCTGTAAAGTGATAATCCTATAGTGAATACAACCGTTCCTGCTACCATAGGCGGGAAAAAGACTCTTATTTTTTTAATGAAAACACCTACTATGTAGGCTGCAATACCACCTATTAACTGTGCTCCTAATATGGCTCCTATGCCATATTCAGCACCAATAGCCAGAATTGTAGGTATATATGCAAAACTTACTCCAATAATAACAGGGAGTCTTGCTCCAATGCCAAAAATGGGGAAAGTCTGAATTAGCGTTCCTATTGCTGCAATAAACATACTTGCCTGCACAAGTTGAATTTGCTGAGTTGGCGAAAATCCTATAGCACCTGATAAAACTAATGCCGGAAGTACATTACCCACCACCATAGCAAGTAAATGCTGTAATGACATAGGCAGTGCCGTACTGAGACTTGGGTTACCATCAAGGCTAAAAAGTGAATTATTCACACTTGCGTTCTTCTTCATAAATTGTTTCTCCTTTTAAAATTAGCATGTATGCTTTCAAACAATAAAAGTGTGCAGCTACATATCAAGCCTCATACATGCTTTAATTATTCTGCTTTGCAAAATAATTGATATGCTATTATTTTTCTACATTAACGGCCAAATTTGTTTTACTCGTTCTCTTGAAAGGGCCATGATTTTTTTAACATCAGCTGTTTGTATTTCACGATTTCTCATTACAATCTTACCGTTTATAATATTATCATTAACTAATCTTCCGGTCATTCCAAACAAAGCGTGGCCAAACCAATTATTTGCATTCATAGGTGTCAACGGGTCATAATCCATTGTGATTATATCTCCATATGCACCCTTTTGTAATTTCCCCAAATCCCTATTAAAATATTTATCAAGAATTTTAGGATTATTATCAAACTGCATTTGTTTTGTTTCAGAAAACCCAACTGTATAATCACATAAATGATGACTTTGAAGAATATTGGCAACCTTCATTGATTCAAACATATCATTTGTATATGCATCTGTTCCCAGACCAACCCTTAACCCTTGCTTAAGCATTGATACTACCGGCGGGCACCCCACAGCATTGTTCATGTTAGATTCAGGATTGTGTACAACAGATGTGTCTGTTTGTTTCAATATTTCAATTTCTCTTTGGTTACAGTGAACTCCATGAACTGCAATTGTATGTTCCCCTAATATTCCAAAGTCATGCAGTCTTTCAACAACTCTTCTTCCGTATTTTTTCAAAGAGTCATATTGATCCTCTATGCCTTCTGCCACATGTACATGATAACCGTCATACAAGCCTTCCATTGCTTCTTTTACCTTGTACATTGTTTCGTTTGACAGGGTAAAAGATGCATGCAAACCGAATAACGCTCGTATCATATCGTCGTCATTTTGCTGACAGTACTTTATAAAGCTAACATTTTCCTCGATTTCTTTCAATACAATATCTTTTCCATCTCTGTCAGATACTTCATAGCATAAAGATGTTCTGATTCCCAGTTCTTTAGCTGCATCTGCTATGGCGAACAAACTTCCTGTGACAGAATTAGGTCCCGAGTGGTGATCTATTAATGTTGTCACACCGTTTTGTATTGATTCTATATAAGTTGTGAGGGCATTTAACTTAACATCTTCCAAAGTAAGTTTTCTGTCAAGACTCCACCACAAGTTTTCTAAAATAGTGTAAAAATCTAATGTTGGTTTTGAAACTGACATACCTCTTGCATAAGCGCTGTAAATATGACTGTGGGCACATATCATTCCAGGCATTATTACCCTGCCCTTAACATCAATGAATTCTTCCTGAGGATATTTTTTCTTAATATCCTCAAGATTGCCTATATCTTCAATTACATTACCTTTTATGAATACTGCACCATTATCGTAATAAGTATTATATGAATCATTAGTAATTATCTTACCATTGCCTATAATCATTGTTTACTCCTTTAGACTATGAATGTATCCAAGTACCTGTTTTTCCGGCTAAACCTTCTGCTGCCTTTTCCAAAGATGTAATCAGCGCTTTTCTGCCTGGTTTTGAAGTCGCAAAGCTCATAGCAGCTCTAACTTTTGGAAGCATTGAGCCTTCAGCAAATTCCTTATCAGCAATATATTTTTCAGCTTGCTCAATTGATAAATCAGATAACCATTCCTGTTCAGGCTTTCCAAATTTAATAGCTACCTTTTCAACTGCAGTAAGTACTACAAAGCTGTCTGCATCAATAAGCTGTGCTAATAATGAGCTAGCAAAGTCTTTGTCAATTACTGCTCCTACGCCTTTTAAATGATTTCCTTCTTGTACAACTGGAATTCCGCCGCCGCCGCATGCAATAACTACCTGGTTTTCTTTTATTAATGCTTCTACTGTTTCAATTTCAACTATATCCTTTGGTTTTGGAGATGCAACTACTCTTCTGTAACCACGGCCTGAATCTTCAACTACTATTAATCCTCTAGCTCTTGCAGCTTCCGCTTCTGTTTCATTCATAAACGGACCTATTGGCTTTGTAGGTCTTTCAAATGCAGGGTCCTTTTCATCAACTACAACCTGAGTTATAATTGATGTTACTGCTTTTTTTATTCCCCTGTTTAAATATTCTTCACGTAATGCATTTTGAAGGTCATATCCAATGTATGCCTGACTCATGGCTACGCACATGGATAAAGGCATAAATGGGAATTTCGGATCAACCTTTCCATATTCAGTAAATGCATTGTTAATCATTCCAACCTGTGGTCCATTTCCGTGTGCCACAACTACATCATAACCTGCCTCTGTTAAATCAGCTATTGCTTTAGCTGTATGCTTAACAGCTTCCATTTGTTCAGCTAATGTGCTGCCAAGAGCGTTTCCGCCCAATGCTATAACTATTTTCTTGTTCATAATTTTCCTCCAATGTTGAGTTATTGTAATAAGTATGGGTATTCTTTAATCATTGTTTCCAGAATTTTTTCAATTGACTTTTTATTCACATTCGAATGATCCAATTCATAAACATACTCACTTTTGTCTTCATCTCTCAATTTAAATTTGCCATCTTCTAATTTAAGAATTCCTGCATTTTCAGAATTCTTAAATTCCTCTTCATCCGCAAACAATGTTACCTTTTTTAAATATGGGAATCCGCCTCTTGTACAAAATGTATGGCAGTTATCACATTCATTGCATCTATTTTCAATATGCACTATTTGATAAGGTGCATCAAATCTGTCATCATAAACCCTCATGTTAGCACGGTTTGGACAAACGTCAACGCATATGCCGCAATTTTTCTTAAAGCAATCATATGCCGGTAAAGTATCTTCTAAGAATCTTCCATCGCCCTTGTTTTTATAATTTGTATCATTCTTTGCTGTTTCAGCTAATTCCTTTACTTTACCCACATACAGCTTTTCAAACTCCATAGGTTCTTTAGAAATTTCATCCAGCAAAGATTTCATGTTTTTATATCCACCTGGCTTAAGTAAAAGTGTTGAAACGGTAAGTGGTGCTATACCGGTTTTAAGTACACTTACAACATTATTTTTGTCAATTCCTCCCGATAGGGAAATATGAATATCTCCATTTAATGCTTCCGCAAACATTCTTGAAACTCCCATAGCTATTGGGTATAGTGGCTTGCCGGATAAGTACATGCTTTCACCGGGAAGAACATTTCTTGAGTTATATACAGGTAATGTGTTTGTTAATTTTATTCCTACAAACACGCCATTTTCTTTTCCAAGTTTTTTTAGTCTATTGACTATGTCAACAGCCATGTCAAATTTTAAATCATGATCAAAATCTTCTTTTCTGATAACTATGTCATTATAGCCTAAGTTATCTAATACTTCTCTTACATTTTCAAATCCCAAAAGTGTAGGGTTGCATTTAATAAATGTATTTATATTTTTATTTGTTACTAAGTGTCTTGCAATATCTAAAATTTCCTCTGCCTTTGCTCCATGCATGGTAGATAATGTTACGGTATTCGTTATTTTTGAAGAAATTTTCTCTATATCTTCCAGCTTGAAACGTTTAAATATATTTATATTATTTTTTAATATGCTAATGCAATCTTTAAATGCTTTTGTATCTTTTGCTTCCTTTAAATTGTCTATGAAATCAGAAATTTTTTTTGACTGAATTCCTTCCAAGTTATATCCTACGCTTATGTTAAACACAAAATCCTTTACATCGGACAATCCTAATTCAATTGCCATTACCTGCAATAAAACTGAACCCTTTATATATTCATTTTGTGCTTCTTCAACAGTTAATTCTGTTGACCATTCCACGTTATAACCTACATTTTTGACATCAATACAAGGCTTTTCAATCATACTTTGCATTTGTTCACCATCAATGATTTGCACAGTCTTTAATTCAAAAAATCTTGCACCAGTTATATATGCAGATAATAAATTTTGAGCCAGCTGAGTATGAGGGCCGGCAGCCGGACCAATGGGATATCTTAAATATTCATTATTAAAAGTCATTTTGAGATTATCATTCGTTTCTGTGAAAAAATCCTTTTTATCTATTTCAAGTATTTTTCCTTTTGTATAATAGTCCTTAAGACAACTTTCTATAAGATATTCAAAGGATAATGATTTCATTGTATCGCTCATAATTATCGCCTTTCTTTTAACGAGA
>CAZJKK010000054.1:0-8169 GCA_964546605.1 uncultured Clostridia bacterium | reverse complement strand
ATGTCTGCTTACTTGTTTTCTGTATAAATTGTTGGAAGAGCAGCATATACAGCAGCACATACTACTAAATCAGCCTTCCAAGTTTTTTCATTTGGAGCATGAGCTTGAGCTTCTGCACCAGGACCAAATCCTATTACAGGAATTCCGTTACGTCCCATTATGGAAACGCCATTTGTTGAGAAAGTCCATTTGTCTGTAAGTGGACGCACTTTTCTCATAGCTTCTGTTTCGGGAGAGCCTATACGCTCAATTCCGTAAAGACCTTTGTAAGCATCTTCCATAGCTTTAGTAACTGCATGATCTTCAGGAATTACCCAAGTTGGGAAGTAGCATTCAATTGGATATACACATCCAGTATAGCTTGGTCTGTCATAGTTGTACATGCTTACAGTTGCACCATATTTTTTAACTGCAGGAAGTGCTCTGATTTCATCTAAGCAGCTTTCCCAAGTTTCTCCTGCTGTCATACGACGGTCTAAAGAAACTGAGCATGAGTCTGCTACTGCACAACGGCTTGGTGAAGTAAAGAATATTTCTGATGTAGTAACAGTACCACGACCTAAAAAGTTTGCTTCTTTGTATTCTTTATTGTATTTTTCATCTAACATTTTTACTAAGCCTTTGATTTCCTTATCATCAGCTGTATCATTTTCATTTAAATCTCTGATGTTTAATAAGATTTCAGCCATTTTGTAAATAGCATTTTCTCCTCTTTCAGGAGCTGAACCGTGACATGAAACTCCTTGAACATCAACACGGATTTCCATACGACCTCTTTGTCCCCTGTAGATACCACCGTCAGTTGGTTCCGTAGAAACTACAAATTCCGGTCTTACTTTATCCTCTTTTATTATATATTCCCAGCAAAGTCCGTCACAATCTTCTTCTTGAACTGAACCTACTACTAATGCTGTGTATTTTTCATTTAAAAGACCTAAGTCCTTCATTATTTTAGCGCCATATACAGATGATACAATTCCGCCTAATTGGTCAGAAGTACCACGTCCGCCTATTTCTGTTTCTGATTCAAATCCATCATATGGGTCAAACTTCCA
The DNA here is from genome assembly GCA_964546605.1 of uncultured Clostridia bacterium. GTDB lineage: Bacteria > Bacillota > Clostridia > Tissierellales > Sedimentibacteraceae > Sedimentibacter. Next base: position 7,114 of record CAZJKK010000054.1, on the reverse strand, counting down.
GTTAGCTCTGTTACCTATGCCAACTGTATCAATGTGAGCGTCAAAGCCTATTAATGTTTTTCCGGTTCCCATGTAGCCAAGAACATTACCTTGAGTGTCTATTTCAACCTTGTCAAAGCCTACTTGCTTCATTTCTTCAGCTATTCTTTTAACTACGCCTTCTTCCTGTGCACTTTCTCCAGGAATAGCTACTAAATCTCTTAAAAATTTAGTCATTGCTGCTTCATAACCTTGAGAAGCTTCCTTTATTTTATTAAAATCTAAATTAGCCATTTCTTCCTCCAACTCTTATCTTTCTAATCTTGCTTTATTTTTATCCACTAAGTTTTGTAATATTTCTACAGGGTTTTTAATTTTTTGTAAGAACATCATTGCTGCAATTATATATGGTTTATAGCTTGCTTCTTTGTAAAGAGGAACTCTGTATTTGTCAAATACTGATGCATCAACTTCTCCTTCTTTACAGCTTACGCCTGTAATATCAGCTGGTAAGCAGTGTAGGTATAAAGCATTTCCTTCTTTAGTAGTTTTCATTAATTCTTCTGTACAAGCCCAATCTTTATGCTGTGCATTTTGTGTTAACAATTCTTTTTCTAATGCTTTTATTCCTTCAAAATCTCCATCTCCATAAAGGTTAGTTCTTTTTTCCATTGCTGCAAATGGTGCCCAGCTCTTTGGATAAACTATGTCAGCATCCTTGAATGCTTCAGCCATAGAATTTGTCTTTGTAAATGATCCACCGTATTGCTCAGCATTTTTCTTAGCTACTTCTTCAACTTCTGGCATTACTTCATATCCTTCCGGATGTGCAAGAACTACTTCCATACCGAATCTTGTTAATAATCCGATGATACCTTGTGGTACTGATAGAGGCTTTCCGTATGATGGTGAATAAGCCCATGTCATAGCTACTTTTTTACCTTTTAAGTTTTCAATTCCGCCAAATTCATTGATTAAGTGTAAAGCATCAGCCATTGTTTGAGTTGGGTGGTCAATGTCGCATTGTAAGTTAACAATAGTTGGTCTTTGTTCTAATACACCATCATTAAATCCTTCTTCTACATACTCTGCAACTGCTTTTTGGTATGTATGACCTTTACCAATATACATGTCATCACGAATACCAATAACATCAGCCATAAACGAAATCATGTTAGCAGTTTCTTTTACAGTTTCACCGTGAGCTATTTGTGATTTTCCTTCATCTAAGTCTTGAATTGTCAATCCTAACAGGTTACATGCTGAAGTAAATGAGAATCTGGTTCTTGTTGAGTTGTCTCTGAATACTGATATTCCTAAGCCTGAATCAAATACTTTTGGGCTTATGTTGTTTTCTCTCATGTATCTGAGAGTTTCTGCCACAGTAAATATTGCTTCTAATTCTTCTTGAGTTTTATCCCAAGTTAATAAAAAGTCATTTTGATAAAGATCCTTGTAGTCTAACTTGCTTAATTTTGCTATTAAATCATTAAAATTCTTGTTCATTTTTTTCTCCTTAAAATATTTTTTTTTATTATGAATGAATTTTTAATTTATTATTTTTAATTATTTGTTTGGGTATTTACCATTCCATACTACATCTCTGTAACCTTCGAAGTATGTGTCACCCTCTGTAGAGAACATTAAAACCACTGAATTTCCATCAAGATGCAATTTTTCTTTAATGTCTTTCAATTCCTCTTGTTTCATAACCTGTGCAACAACACCTGCGGTAGCCGCACCACTTTCACCTGAAATTATTCTTTCATCTCCCTTAAGAGGATTACCTAAAACTCTCATTCCAAGCGCTGCTGTTTCTTCAGGCACAGACAAGAAATTTTCCACATTAGCATGAAGCACCGGCCATCCAATTGTAATAGGCTCGCCACAAGCCAAGCCTGCCATTATGGTATTCATGTCACCTGTGACCGGATGAAGCTTTCCATCATCAGCCTCTGCAGTTTGGTATAAACAAGCTGCTACATTAGGCTCAACAATTGTTATTATTGGCTTATTATCCTTATACACATTTGAGAAAAATCCTGTAAGACCAGATGCCATTGAGCCTACTCCTGCTTGCAGGAATATATGAGTTGGTCTTTTGCCCTCTTTTTCAAGCTTTAAATAAGCTTCATATGCCATGGTCATATAACCTTGCATAATCCATCTTGGCAACTCTTCATATCCAGGCCATGCTGTATCTTGAACCATTACATAACCGTTTTTCTCTGCTAATTCATTGCAGTATCTAACAGTGTCATCATAGTTCCATTCTGTCACTTCACATTTAGCCCCATGAGCTCTTATTCTTTCCACTCTTTCCTGTGCACTGCCTTTTGGCATATACACAATGGCATTTTGCTTTAACTGCTCTGCAGTCCAAGCTATTCCTCTTCCGTGGTTTCCGTCTGTTGCTGTAATAAATGTTAGATCGCCTAATTCTTTTTTCGTTTCATCAGAAATTAATGTTTTGTATGGAAGCTCATCTATGTCTTTTCCTAATTTTTTAGCAATATATTGGCCGATTGTATAGCTTCCGCCCAATACTTTAAATGCATTAAGACCAAATCTATAGGATTCATCTTTAATAAAAATATCATTTAATCCCAAATACTTAGCCAATTCTTTTAACTCAACCAATGGGGTTTCAGTATACTGCTCAAAGCTTGAATGATATTTAAGAACCTTTTTTGCTATGTCTTCATTTAACATGCTTATATCAGCCTTTTCTCTTATGCTGCTATCATTTTGTACTAAATCATATTTAACAGTCATGTCTACTACCTTTCTATTTATTATTTAACGATTATATTAATAGCAAAATTCATGCCAATAATTTTTGACATATTAATTTTATTTTTTTAGTTTTAATTTATTTCAAAAAATTATTCCTTGTAATTTTAATATATCCAAGCCTCAAAGAAATTACAATGATTTGTGAACTTTTCTATGCAGTTATCAGTTTAATCAGGTTTTTTATCAAAACGATAAAAATTATCAAATTGATAAATTACATCTTTTCAAGTTTTTTATAACAATTATTTTATAAGATTTTCACAGTTTCCTAATGTTTTTAGTGATTAAAAATTCACAAACAAATACATTACACTTATAAATAACACTCTATTTATCATTTTGATAAATTTTCAATTTCATCAGTAAAAAGCAAAGGGCTAAATATTTTTAGCCCCTTTTTTAAAATTTATTTTAATTTTTCATCATAAGCTGATGGGGCTGCTGGTTTACCCATTGCTCTTTCAACCCAAGTAACTATGAAGAATGATGCCATACCGAAGAAACTACCGAAAACAATAGGCAATATTCCATAAGGTGAACCTGAAAGCTGCCAGAACAACACCGCTATTGAACCAACAACAATAGATACAATACCTGCATTTTCCGTTGCATCTTTTACAGTCAAACCTAGTCCATAAGCTGCAAATGGTCCGGCAGATCTTAATGCGAAAGCAAATAGGTTTAATGTAACAAGACTTATATTGAACATAGCTATTGAAGCACTGATTAAACAAATAACAATATTACTTGCTCTTGTAAGGAATATTAACTTCTTATCTTCTACATTAGGATTAAAGAATCTTTGATATATGTCCTTAATTAATATAGTTGACGCACAGAGGAGATTAGAGTCAGCACTGGAAGTAGTTGCTGCAAATATTGCAGCTGACACTGCTCCCGTAATCCATGTTGGGGCATAAGTAGATGTAGCATACATTAATGCTGTTGTTCCTTTACCTCCATCTAATCCAGGATTTTCAGCAAGAGCAATAAGACCTATTATTGTAGGAATAAATGCAAGCATACCCATCATAATTGCTGATAGTACAGAGGCCTTCTGTGCTGTTTTTGCATCCTCTGCTGAAGAAAATCTGCTAACCATTTCAGGTCCAGAAAGGAATGTACAGAAATAGTTAAATATTAGACCAATGATTGTCACTACACCTACCTTTGTAAAGCTTAATTCTGCAGGAGGTAACAATGTTGATATTGCTTCCCAACCGCCTGCACCTTTAATAATGAAAGGGAGCGCAATAAGCAAACCGAAAAATATTATCAAATATTGAACCATATCTGCTATTGCATCTGCCAGCATACCACCTAAAGTTGTATAAACAATTATAATAAAAGCTGATAATAAAATACAAACATTCAATGGTATTCCTGTTAAAGCACTAACAACAGAACCTGCAGCCATAATTTGTGATGCTGTTAAACAGAACAATGATATAACATTTAATACTGCGGTAAAGGTTCCTGCTGCATTGCCAAAACGTCTATTAACAACTTCTGGAATTGTTACTGCCATTGTTTTACGAATCTTTGGTGCAAAATAAGCTAATGGAACCATTGCAATAGCAGCTGCAAGAACGTACCAAGCTGCACTTAAGCCCCAGCCCGAAAATGCCTTAGCTGCAACTCCTGTTGTACTTCCACCACCTATGTTATTCGCGGATAAAGAAGCGGCAACCATGAAAACTCCCATTCTGCGTCCAGCTAACATATAGTCATGGCTATTTTTAATAGTTAGTTTATTTGTTAAATAACCGATTGAAAATAATGCAATCATATAAACAACGAGCATTATTATTGGTACAATTTTTAATTCCATATATTTCTCCTTTATATCTTTATTTGTATTTATAACAAAGCAAAAACCTCACCAATTATTAATAAGAATTTATTTTATACTTCTTATAACTTTGTCAATTTAATAAAATATGCAAAAATCCCACATTGATATTAATATCCAATATGGGATTTTTTTATTCCTATTTTAATTTTCTGTACAATGTTGCAATACCAATACCTAGTGCATTTGCTGCCTCAGCTTTGCCTTCTGTAGTATTTCCGTAAAATTCAATAGCCTTTTCAATTTCTTCTTGTTCAATTTCTTTCAACGTTCTTATTTTATCATTTTTTATATATGTTTTGTTCTTTTTCTTTATATTTATAGGTAGAGCTTTGTCATTAATAATGCCGTATTCCATCATGTTGACCATAAATTCTACAGTGTTTTCAAGCTCCCTTACGTTGCCGTACCAAGGATATTCCAATAGTTTTCTCATAGTATCATCTTCAATTTTCACAAAGTTTTTACCAAACATTTTTCGGTAATAATGTATGAAATGAAATATTAAGTCATTTATATCTTCTTTTCTTTCTCGAAGAGGTGGTATTTCTATAGGAATAACATTTAATCTGTAATATAAATCCTCACGGAATTTATTTTCATTTATCATTTGCCTTAAATCCTTATTTGTTGCTGCAATTATTCTTACATCTAAAGGAATAACCTGATTAGAACCAATTCGTATTACCTTTTTATCCTGAATTACTCTTAATAATTTTGACTGAAGGTATATAGGCATGTCTCCTATTTCATCCAAGAAAATTACACCTTTGTTAGCAAGCTCAAATTTCCCTATTTTTCCGTTAGGGTCTGCACCTGTAAATGCACCCTTAACATATCCAAATAATTCACTCTCCAATAGGGGCTCCGGTATGGCTGCACAATTTATCGCTACAAACCTGTTGTTCCTTCTGTCCGAATTTTGCCATATGGCTGTTGCCACAACCTCTTTACCGCTGCCACTTTCCCCCGTAATTAATACAGTTGAAAATGAATTAGCCACCTTTTTTATTTCTTCCTTAAGCTCCACCATTTTTTTGCTGCTGCCAACTATTTTATCAGTATTAACAGGATTAATGGTAGATGTCATGGCATACATATTAGACTGCACATTACTTAAATCTCTAAAAAGCATAACCTGTTTATACATAGGATTTTTAGGAACGTCATATATATCACCTATTACTGTATTTGTGTTTTCACCAATCCTGATTCTGTACTCCTTACTGTTGTTTACAGTATCACCTGTTGCATCTATATAAATTTTTTCATTATTAATAATTCTTGTAATTCCCAGCTGATTCTTAGCACTTAGGTTAATGGTGTCCACATTTCCTTCATTATTAATGATGATTGCTCCTTCATCCATACTTCTAATAATTAATTTAAGTATATTAATTATTGCCACCTTGTTTTTCTCTTCTTCTTTTTCATAAGCCTTGGTTGCAATAAAATCAGCAATTTGAGAAAGATACTCCAAGTAGCTTTCTAAATTATCTTCTATTATATTCTTGGATTCCTCACTGGAACAGGCCATACCTATTACGCCAATAATCTCATTTTGTATTTTTATTGGCATGGATATTTCAAAGGTTTCCAAACATTCATGCTTAATTGGACAATTTATGCATCTTTCATCCTTGCTCGGTTCCCGAACTATTTGTCTTTCTCCTGTTGCAAGTGCATTTTTATATATAAGCGAATAATCAGATACATCTTTATTTATGTCACCGCTGAATATTCCTGTACCTGCCACTCTAATGAGATTTGAGTCAACAATTTCAACATGAACCTTGGCTATTTCAGCTGTAATTTTTGCATATTTTCTAACGGTGTCTGCAATCATAGACAAATTGTACATAAATATCACCTTTTAAAATTTTAGTTATGCAATTATATCATAAGTGAAAGCCGTTAATACGGCTTTCTTCACACCGATACAATAAATACATCAAATCTGATAAAACCGATTAGGTTTTATTTCATTTTGTATTTATTATATCATAAAAATAAATATAAGCAAATAACGAATCCATCCTTTTTATCAATAAAAAAGAGGCTACATAATTTTAAAAATTAATGAAAAGCCTCTTTATATGTCAGCAAAATGTTAACATACATTTCGCCATTATTTATATTTGTATCTCAAGCTGAATGATGTTGTTACATCATGCCGCCCATACCGCCCATGCCGCCCATTGGTGGCATTGCTGGATCATCTTTTTTTGGTTCATCAGCAACTGCTGCTTCTGTTGTCAATAACATAGAAGCCACTGAAGCTGCATTTTGAAGTGCTGATCTTGTAACTTTAGTTGGGTCAACTATACCAGCTTCAATCATGTTTACATATTTTTCATTTAAAGCATCAAAGCCTATTCCTTTGTCGCTGTTCTTGATTTTTTCAACTATTACAGAACCTTCAAGACCTGCGTTAGCTGCTATTTGTCTAATTGGTTCTTCTAATGCTTTTTCAATTATTTTTGCACC
>CAZJKK010000053.1:0-13616 GCA_964546605.1 uncultured Clostridia bacterium | reverse complement strand
AATATCTTCTGAGACTTTTCATCATTGGAGCCTTTTAACTCTCTTATGCTTTTTTCTAACTGCAAAACAGCTTGTTCTCTTTCATTAAGCTTTAATTGAAGCTTTGAAATTCTTCCGTTTAAGCTGCTTTTAGTATTATTCATGAAGCTTAATTCCTTTGTAAAGTTTTCACGCTCTATCTTAAGCTCTTCACAAGCCTCTTCCAAATCCTCATTTTTATTTTTTAATTCATTAATAAGCATTTCACTTTTAATAAGCTGTTGATCCTGCTCATTAATTTTATCTTGTAGCTTAGCAATTTGTGAATTTAAATATTCTCTGTCATTGTCTCTTGCAAGCAACTTTTCTCGATATCTTTCTTTATCAAGAATTGCATCATTTAGCTTTACTTGAGCCTCTTCTTTGTCTAGAGACGCTTTTTCTCTTTGTTCCTTTAAAAGATTAATTTCATTAATTATGCTATTCTTATAATCTGTAACTTCCTTAGAAAGCTTAATATATTTATCTGAAATCACAAATGATGCCAATATTAATTTGTCTACCTCATTAAATCTTTTATTGGAATTAGCAATTTGATTTATTTGCTCATTTAAAATTTTCTCTATATGCTTAACGTATTCGGGACTTTCATCAGTTTTGACATTATACTTTTTGTCAGCTACAATAATCTCTATTTTATTCATAACCAATCCCCTTTATTTTTCTTTTAATATTGTATATAAATAAATGTATTTAAAAAATCATTAATATATAATAATATTAAAGTATAATCCTTAAAATTTCAATAGGAAATAATATTTTTTAAATCCAATTCTTAATACTATTAGCGATGCCTTGTGCGTCTAAAGAGTTTTCCTTTAACAACTCATCCACTGACCCATGTCTAATAAACTTGTCTGGAAGAGTTTTAAAAAAAATATTTATATCACTTGGAATTACATTTTTAACACACAACGCCAAACCGTTTATGTTCGCCTCATCCACAATTACTGCATTTTTAGTTTTATTTACTGATTGCAATATTAGATTTTCATCTAATGGCTTTAAAAACCTTAAATTTAAAATTTCTGCATCAATATTGCTTTCCTTTAATATTTCCCTCACCTTCATAGCAATGGAAACCATTTTTCCTGAAGTAATAATAGTAAGGTCCTTGCCCTCAGCTACTACAATTCCTTTTCCCAACTCTATTTTTGAATCTGTATTACTTATATTTTCATCAGAATTGCCTCGTGGGTATCTTAATGCAATAGGTCCTTCATGCTCATTTACCGCAAATTCAAGCATATTTTCAAATTCTCTATAGTCAACAGGGGAAACCACAGTCATATTAGGTATTTGAATTAAAAAACCCGAGTCAAAAACACCTTGATGTGTTTCTCCGTCATTTCCCACAAGTCCTGCTCTGTCAACACCAAACACAACATGGAGATTTTGTAATGCCACATCATGCACCACTTGGTCGTATGCTCTTTGCAAAAATGAGGAATACAATGGAACCACTGGCACCATACCATTTGCAGCAAGTCCGGCAGCCATGGTAACTGCATGCTGTTCTGCAATGCCTGCATCAAACAATCTGTTCGGATACTTTACTGAAAAACTGCAAAGACCTGTTCCATCTGTCATAGCTGCTGTTATGGCAACTACCCTATCATTATTGCCTGCAATTTCAGTAAGCTTGTTTCCAAATACATCTGAATATGAAGGCACACTGGATTTCTTAACATTTTCTCCAGTCACAATATTAAATGGAGAAACTCCATGGAATTCATTTGGTCTTTGTTCGGCATATTTGTATCCCTTACCTTTTTTAGTTACAACATGCATTATTAAAGGACCATCCACATGCTTTGCAGCTTTTAGTGATTCTAAAAGCTCATCAATATTGTGACCATCTATGGGACCCATGTAGGTTAATCCTAATTCCTCAAAAAGCATGCCAGGTACAACCATTTTTTTGATTCCATCCTTTGTTCTTTTTAAGAAGGATTTAATTGTTCTTCCGCCTATGGGTAATCCATTTAATATTTTTTCAACATCTTTTTTTGTTGATAGATATCTTTCATCAGTTCTAAGCTTTCTTAAATAATGTGATAAACCGCCTACATTTTTGGATATAGACATTTCATTATCGTTTAAAACTATTATAAGCTTTGTATTGCTTCTTCCTGCATCGTTTAACGCTTCAAATGCCATGCCTCCGGTTAATGCCCCATCACCTATTACAGCAACAATTTCGTATTTTTCTTTTTTTAGATCTCTGGCACGTGCCATGCCTATTGCAGCAGACAAAGATGTAGAGCTATGGCCTGTGTCAAAAACATCATATTCACTTTCACAGCGCTTAGGGAATCCGCTTAATCCATTAAGTTGTCTTAATGTAGACATTTTTTCTTTTCTGCCTGTTAATATTTTATGTATGTATGTCTGATGGCCAACGTCCCATATTATTTTATCTTCAGGAGTGTTTAATGCATAGTGTAGGGCAATAGTAAGCTCCACTACCCCTAAGTTAGATGCCAAGTGGCCTCCTGTTTTAGAAACACTATCTAATACAAAATTTCTAAGCTCAACACTTAGAATTTTTAACTCATTTATATTAAGTTTTCTTAAATCTGTGGGTGTATTAATTTTCTCTAAATAATTCATTGCTATCTCCCATTGATAATTTATGCTAATTATACAATGTATAAATAAATATGTCAAAAACTAAATTTCACAGGAAAAACCAAGAATTTTCATAGTAAAATTTTATAAAAAATCACTGTACTTTTCTATAATTATGTTATAATATTAAAAGTAATTACGCTATATTATTTACATCATTTTATGTATTGGGTGTCACATTATATCGAATTTTGGCATTAATCATAATAATGGAATTTTATTTTTAGGAGGGTTATATGAGCAAGAAATGGGTTTATTTATTTAAAGAAGGTAGTGCTTCACAAAAGGATTTATTGGGGGGAAAAGGTGCTAACCTATGTGAAATGACAAATATCGGTCTCCCCGTACCTCCCGGACTTACAGTATCTACAGAAGCATGTACAGAATTTTACATTCAAGGTGCAAAATTGACTGAAGAAATAATAGGTCAAATAAAATCAAATCTCAAAGTTCTAGAAGAACAAACAGGTAAAAAATTTGGAGATGCAGAAAACACATTATTGGTATCAGTGCGCTCCGGAGCAAAATTTTCTATGCCTGGCATGATGGATACAATTTTAAACCTTGGATTAAATGACAATACTGTTAAAGGAATTGCAGAAAAAACAGGCAATCCACGCTTTGCATATGACAGCTACAGAAGATTCATCCAAATGTTTGGAGATGTAGTACTTGAAATATCTAAGCATAAATTTGATCACATACTTGACTCAACTAAAGAAAAAAACGGCTACAAATTTGATACTGAATTAAGTGCTGAAGATTTAAAATACATAGCAGAAGAATTTAAAAAACTTTACAAAGAAGAAACTGGTACAGATTTCCCTCAGGATCCTGAAACACAGCTTTTAATGGCAGTTGAAGCTGTATTTAAATCATGGAACAATCCTAGAGCAATAACATACAGAAATTTATATGACATTCCTCACAACATTGGAACTGCAGTAAACGTTCAATCTATGGTATACGGTAACATGGGAGATACTTCAGGTACCGGAGTAGCTTTCACTAGAAATCCATCAACTGGAGAAAAGAAAGTTTTTGGAGAGTTTTTAATGAACGCTCAAGGTGAGGACGTTGTTGCAGGTATCAGAACTCCTCTTACAATTGATAAATTAAATGAAGTAATGCCTGAAATATACAATCAATTTATAGAAGTAACACACATACTCGAACAACATTACAGAGATATGCAGGACATTGAATTTACTATAGAAGAAGGAAAATTATTTATCCTTCAAACACGTTCAGGAAAAAGAACTGCAGATGCAGCCTTAAGAGCAGCTGTTGAAATGGTTGACGAAGGCCTAATTACTAAACAGGAAGCAGTTATGAGAGTTGACCCTAAATCCTTAGACCAGCTGTTGCATCCAAATTTTGACCCAGTAGAATTAAAAAATGCAACTCCTATTGCTAAGGGGCTTCCGGCATCTCCAGGTGCAGCAACAGGAAAAATATACTTTAATGCTGAAGATGCAGTAGCAGCAGCAAACAGAGGCGAAGCTGCCATACTTGTAAGAAAAGAAACATCTCCTGAAGATATTGAGGGAATGAACAAAGCAAAGGGTATTTTAACTTCAAGAGGCGGTATGACTTCTCACGCAGCTGTTGTTGCAAGAGGTATGGGTAAATGCTGTGTTGCTGGCTGTGAAGCAGTACATGTGGATGAACATAAAAAAATAATGGTTGTTAAAGGCGTAACCTACAACGAAGGAGATTACATTTCTCTTGATGGTGGCACAGGAAGTGTATATAATGGAAGCCTTAGGACAGTTGAAGCAAGTTTATCAGGAAACTTTGGAAAGCTTATGCAGTGGGCTGATGAATTTAGAAGATTAGGAATAAGAACAAATGCAGATACTCCTAAAGATTCTGAAACAGCTATTAAATTTGGAGCAGAAGGCATTGGCCTTTGCAGAACAGAGCACATGTTCTTTGAAGAAAGCCGTATATTCTCAGTTCGTAAAATGATAATTTCTGATACAGTTGAACAAAGAGAAAAAGCACTTGCTGAAATTTTACCAATGCAGAAAAATGACTTTAAGGGAATTTTCAAGGTAATGGGAGTACGTCCTGTAACCATAAGACTTTTAGACCCACCATTACATGAATTTATTCCTACTGAAGAAGAAGATATACTTGAACTTGCAGAAGCAATGGATGTTGAAGTTGACAAATTAAAACAAACAATTCACTCGCTTGCTGAATTTAATCCAATGCTTGGTCACAGAGGCTGCAGACTTGCCATATCATACCCTGAAATAGCAAGAATGCAAACAAGAGCCATCATCGAAGCAGCTATAGAAACATCAAGAGAAGAAAATATAAATATAGTTCCAGAAATAATGGTTCCATTAGTAGGTAAAAAAGAAGAGCTTGAAATATTAAGAAAGTTAATAATAGAAGTTGCTGAACAAACAAAGAAAGAAATGAATTCAGACTTAAGTTACCTGGTTGGAACAATGATAGAAATACCAAGAGCTTGCGTAACTGCAGATGAAGTAGCTGAATATGCTGATTTCTTCTCATTTGGAACAAATGACTTAACACAAATGACATTTGGATTTTCAAGAGACGACGCCGGCAAATTCCTTGAAGACTACAAGGAAGCTGGAATTCTTGAACAAGATCCATTCCAAAGCATCGACCAAGTTGGTGTTGGTAAATTAGTTGAAACAGCTGTTAAACTTGGAAGACAAGCAAAAGATCATTTACATCTTGGAGTTTGCGGAGAACATGGCGGAGACCCTGCATCAATAGAATTCTTCCACAAAGTGGGGCTTGATTATGTATCTTGCTCACCATTTAGAGTTCCTGTTGCAAGACTTGCAGCAGCACAGGCAGCAATTAAAGAAAATGTAGATCATCATAATGATAAATAAAATATTGTTATTACAATATGTTAAAAAGATTCGAGCTTTGATATGCTCGAATCTTTTTATAAATTATTATACTATACAGAAATAATATTTATTGCTTCAGGTAGATATTTTATTAAATCACCGGCTATTAAAGAATGTTCACCAACTTGTTTAACCCCTAAATCTCCTGCAAGTCCATGAACAAATACAGCTGTTTTAAGTGCATCTGTAATAGGTATACCCTGGCCAATAAAAGAAGCAATTATTCCAGTTAAAACATCTCCACTCCCGGCTGTTGCCATGCCTGGGTTTCCGGTTGTATTAATGTAAACTAAACCATCCGGACATGCTATTATTGTTCTTGGGCCCTTAAGAGCCAAATAAATATTATATTCCTTTGCAAAATCAACTGATTTTTGTACAATATTATCTCTTACTAAATTTATGTCTTCTTTTATTAGTCTTGCAAACTCTCCATAATGAGGTGTCAATATAATATCCTGCTTATGATTTCTTAACTTGTTCAAACTAAGTTTATTTATACCTTCAGCATCAATAACCAAAGGTTTGTTAGAGTTTTCTAATATGTAATTTAAAATATCAGCATATTTTTTTAAATTCGTGCATCCAGACCCCGTTGCCACAACATCTGAATAATCAATTATTTCAGTTTGAAGTTTTTCATAGGAAAATTCTTTCTCATCATATGTGCATGTGATTGATTCTAATGACATGGCTTCAGCCACCGAGTATATTTCATCAGGTATAAATCCTTTAACTAATCCGGCACCGCTTCTTAGAGCTGCATTAAGATTCAACACACAAGCTCCAGCCATTCCTTTTGAACCTGAAACTATTCCTACCTTGCCATAGCTTCCCTTATGGGAATCTCTTTTTCTTCTTTTAATTACCGTTTTTACATTTTCATGTTCAATTAAAAAAATATTATTACTTTTTAAACCTTCTACAAAACCTTTTTCATCAGTTTTTCCTAAGATATATTTATTTAACATATTTTCTGGAATCTTATCTCCAAATAATAAATCATAATATCTAGAAATTTTATCAGATAAAATATCTATGCTAATAAATCTAGCTTCCCGTATTGTTTCTTTTCCATTTATGAATACGAGAACAGCAGGAATGGTGAAAATATTATTTTGTGCTGCAATTTTAACTGATTCATTAACATCCACATGAACACATTTTATTTTATCGTATTTTTCAAGTAATTTTATAATTTTTGGCTTTATATCAACACATACACCACAACTATTGCTTCCAAAATAAACTAATAACATTTCATTGTTTTTTATTAATTCATGAATTGTATCCATTGAATCTATCCGCTCCATAATAACTCCTTACCTCTATTCCATAATATTGCCTAATTATACCACAACTTATCATCTTGCTACACTAATTCTTTTATCCTTCTGTGGGACGATCCTTTTCGAAACATCAATTTAGTATAATAAGGGGCGCATCAATGAATAGATATTGAATACAACACTTTTTCATGTTACTATATAGAAAAACTTAAGGGAGAATCTTATGTCTAGAAACAATATTTATAAAATGAGTTTTGCACGAATCTATCCCCTACTTATTGAAAAGGCAGAAAAAAAAGGACGTACAAAAACGGAAGTGGATGAAATCATCCGTTGGTTGACAGGATATAGCCAGGAAGAATTAGAATTGCAACTGGATAAACAAACAGACTATGAAACCTTTATTAAAGAAGCTCCTGAGCTTAATCCTTCAAGAGCCTTAATCAAAGGTGTGGTATGCGGAGTTCGAGTGGAAAACATCGAAGAACCAATTATGAAAGAAATTCGCTACTTAGATAAGTTGATTGATGAGTTGGCAAAAGGAAAAGCAATGGATAAGATTTTACGGAAATAATACTTTTTATGTAATATCCTTTGGGGATGGTCCTTTTTTCCTGAAATTTATGCTTAAAAAGAACCAGCCCTGAAAAGACCTACGAAAAGTTTACAAGTATGTATAACATAAATAAATATCTGCTATTTTGATAATTCTTCTATTGAAGTTTCAGTTCAAATTATTTAATAATATAATCCGACATTTCTACTTGGTGCCATTCTTCAGATTGTATTGCCGGATTTCTAGAATATAAAGTTATGTTGCCATTTTCGTCAACTACAGCTTTGAAATAAAAATTCATTTCTCTAGGTTTCAAATATTCATCGTAATATATTTGATAATTCTTGTCGCCACGTTCCTTGGCTTCTTTAATGTATTCAACTGTATCAGGATCTCTATCATAATTCTTTTCTATCACTTTATATTGAAACACCGCTTCTATATTTCCATTTGTGACTTCTTCATGATAATCAGAAATTATGAAATCTAACAGTTCATAATAAGGAGAAAATACTTTTACAGACTCCTCTTGCAAGTATGAGCTTATTTTTAAATAATTTAAATTATCAGATGCATCTGACGAAACAGTCTCTCCTGTTTTAATGTTAACTTTATATATTCTGCTGAAAGCTTCTTCATTATAATTATATGCATTAATATATAGCCACTCATCAATTAATTCCATATAGGAATTAGACCTCATTCCTATACTATTATTATCAATATCTTCATAGGTTGTTACACCATAAACTATGTTATTATCTCCCAACTGCCTTTGTTCTTCACCATTTATCGATATGTAAAGTTTTGAAGAATATGCAATTCTGTATTTTTTAATCTGAATACTAATTTTATCATCATCTATTACAAATGCTCTTTCAAAAATCAATGGATATGGGTCGTCTGAAGAAGTTATATTTATAGTTGGTGGTGTAGAATTAATTATTAATCCATCTTCACTAGAGAAACTGTACTTCCATCCGAATTCATCAACTGCAAAACGCCAAGTCATTGGAAAATAAGTAACATTTCTGAAAGAAAGGAGTGGGTATCTTTCAGCAGAATTATTAATCGATTTGCCATTGACTACAATATTAAATTTAGGAATTGAAGCAGTATATTTATTTGAATTTTTCCAGCTCTGTTTGTATGGTCCATATTCTACTTCCTCAGTTGTATGATATATTTCAAGACCTTTTAAATCATCCCATTCCGTTACAAGCCTTAAAAATCTGCTGTCATAATAAGTCATAGGAAAATATGTTATGTCTTTGTAAACTAAAAATGGGTATTGTCGGTATTCATTCTCAATATCTACATCATTAATTGTCACTTTAAATGTTGGTAGTGTTACAGCTACTTCTGATGCAAATGCAGTAGTAGTTCCTGCACAAATTAATATTAATAATATGAACATTAAAATAAAAACATTAAGTTTAGATTTTCTCATTAATTACCTCCTTAAAATTTTACTGACCATAGTTCTACTTATGCGACGTAATATTTTACTTATCTTTATTAGATCCCCTTTTTTTCAGTTAGTTCTTTTAGCTATTACGCAAGAAAAGGTAACATGAGGGTTATTTCCCTCATTATTGATTAGGTCGCAGTATAGCAGAATAGTATTTGCATGATTGCTGTCCTGCTATTTTATCTATTGGCTCATAAATCATCCTTTTATGGAAGTGGCATTGATTCAAAGTTGGAAATCGAAAACGTTTCATTAAAAATAGAGAACTTTCTTACAGACTCTGCTCTAATTGGAAGGTTGAATTTGAGGTTCATTATAATAGCTGAAATAGGATTGCCTCTTCCATCACTACCACTACTAATAGTATAACTGAAATCATCCTTTGTAAGTATAGTACCGTCCGAGAGAATAACACCTAAATTATTCACGTTAGTTGAAAAAGCTTTGTAAACTTCTGATAATTCATCATTAGAATCATAAGAAAAAACAATTGTAGAACTCATAGGGGTTATTCGAATATCTTCAAGTGTAAAATTGTATCCACCTACTGTAAAAGGCTTTTGTAGAATAGCGGTGTAACTGTATTGATTTCCATCTGATAACTCCACCTTAAATTCCCACTTGCCCTTATACAGTGGTTCCAATACAAGGGCTGTTCCATTGCTAACATAATATCCAAAATCTTCGAGCTTTAAGGAATAAGCACCAGCCTTAAATATATGATGATTCACAATGGTGTAAAGCATCTCAAATTGATTGTCTGCTAAAGTCTGGGCATCATCGCCGTAATAATACCGTATTGAAGTTTGTTCCATATTTTTAAATAAACTTCCATCAATATCAGTTCCAAACCTATAATTCATTAATGTTTCATATCCTGTATCGAAAAGCACACTTTCCAGTTCTTTTGCAGTAACTCTCAGCATTAGCATTGCCATGTTACCACTGGAGATAATATCCATAACCTCAATTTTTAGTTCATCAGAATCTAATACAGTGCCAATTGTAGTACCTGCAATAGATCTAAGCTGGTCAACGTTCATGTAATCATATGCATTCTTCGTAGTTTCAGCCTTATTTATAAACATCTGTCTGAAAAAGTCTCCCCCCATAAGCGAGACTGCAAGAACTGATGTAGATAAAATTACAACTAATACGATTACTGCCGTTGCAGTCAAAGACAGTCTCTTTCGACTAACAGAACTTGCTGTTCTCTCAGTTGTTTTGGCATATAGTCTCTCTTGCCATTCCTTCGGTGTCTTAATTCTTTTAAAATCATTAAAATCACTCATCTTTAATCACATCCTTTAATATTTCTCTGCCTCGCTTCAGTTGTGACTTGATGGTATTTTCTTTCCTGCCGAGAATTTTGGAAAGCTCGATAATACTGAAATTTATCATTTTCAATCAATGATTTACTGGCCACAAAACCACCTGGTTTCTAAAAACATAACATTTCATAACATTATGCTTTTTCATCTTATTGTGAATACAATAAGGTTCTCAGTATCTAGCAGAAATCAGATTTTTGATTCGCGTTCTGAGGTTCTTATTACATTAATAAGACGGTGGTGTCACAGGATTCAACCACTAAGATTAATACTTTCGTATTAAAACCTCGCAAGCCTTAATTGATTTTTTCAATTAAGTTCAACAAGATTGCAGCTGTTAGCTGCTCCTAATATGTTTTCCCACCAAAGCCTTTCAACTTAGTGTTCTTTGGCAGTCTTTTTATATTAAGATGCTAATCCCAGTGTTTGTTTTCTGTTTTTTATCCACAAATCAGGTTTTTCACCTACCTTTCTTTTTATAATATTATTTATTATCGCCCATTTTGACCATTCATTCTTTTTATTAAACTCTTCTTTATTGGATATTAATTTACTCTTTAATATCTTTGGTACCTTTTCTTTTAATTTATAGCTTCTTCTTCCTATTACCATTGCTGCACCATTATGTACGTCCAGTCCATATTGGTGACAGTATTTGTATAGTCCTATTTTGCTTGTAAATTGTGGCTTTACTTTCTTTATTTCTATTCCTTCTCTTTTACATGCACTTTCTAACATTGTTAATAATGTTTTGTATATGAATTGATGCTTTATTCTTGCAAATTTACTTTGTACATCTTTATCATCTTCAAATTTTAAATCTTCTATTGCTATTCCGCATTTATTTATCTTTGCAATCTCTGTTACCTGTTTTGCTAATTGTCCGCATAAATTCTTTCTTTTATTACTCCTGGCATATACTAATTCAGGTTGTTTTAAGTATTTATGCCATATGTGATTTCCTTTATTGTCTATATAGGTTAAAGCAAATCCATTTGGATTTGTATCTATTCCTATGACTCCATCTCTATTTGTATATGTGGGTGCCTTTTCTTTAACTTCAAATACTATATGAACATAATATTTATTGTTTCTTTTTAATATTTCTACTTGATATGCTTCCTTTGATTCTAAATAATTTAGAAACATCTCTCTGTAATTATTTCCATTCACCTTGCCTGTTTTCTTTGATAACTTTTGAGGAAGATATATGGGTATTTGTATTTTTATTGCTCGGTTGGTTTGAGTTTTTTCAAGTGTTGATATTTCTAAATATGTCATATTATTTATTAATATTATTCTTAAATTTGGATTACCGTTTTTAGTTTTGTCACCTCTGCTGTAAATTCTATTGTTTCTACAGCTTTTCCATTCTTCGTTGCTTATTAATTCTTTGCACCTTCTCAAAAACATTTTTTTAGTACCGAATGTTACGGGTGGAATTTTGTTGGTTTCTATTAATTGTCTATAATATTTTAACTTCCGTTTTCTTTTTTCTAACTTTTTTATTAGAGCATTTTGTTTCTTTTCTGATAAATTTTCATTTTTTAACTCTTTTTCTATACGAATTACCTTTTTATTATAGTTATTATAATTTAGTTTCAATAATTCTTTTTGTGACTGTATTGTCTGCCTTGCTAATTCTACTGCATCTTTTGCTTGCCTGATGTTTAAGTTATATTTAAAAGCTACGTCTTTTTCTAAATCTCCTATTTTTTGTCCTTCAAGTAGTCGTTTGAATGAATATCTTATAGCAGTACAAAATATTAACATCATATCATTTAATGTCTTCGTATATTCCTCTGGCACATTAAACAATACTGCTTGTATTGTTATTTTCAATACCTTCATCCCTTTCGTTTTCTAATTCTTGAATGGATTTTTGTATAGCTTTTTTTACCTTCCTGCCCCCTCTGCTGCCGTAAAGCTTAGCGCTACTTTCTTCTATGTCCATGCTGTTTTGTACTTTGATTTTAATAACCCTTCATTATCCCAAATTTTTAGAGTTTTTACTGTAACGCCTGTCAATTTGCTTGCTTCTGATATACTTATCATTTTTCCCATTAGTTTCCACCTCAATTTAAGTATATCACATTTTAGAGGTTTGTATAGTTTTTTGTTTATCTTGGTTATGATTTGTTATGATTACTTACAACTGTTGTAACCTCCTAACTATAAAACGTTTAAACCCTGCTTTAAGTTGCATAAGATGTAAAAATATTTTCAATAAATATACTGAAACGAAGCTCTGTATTTTTGTTTTTATAAATATTTACTGTTAATTTGATTATCTGTCATCATTGCATATCTTGATATTATAAAAGATCCTATGTGGTATAGTGCTGCTTATATTCACGTTGCCCTGATTCAATACTTCTTTATTTATTTATTGTTACAGTACTCTCTAAGTTAAAATCAGCAGAGCTTAAAGGAGCTTCTATTGGAACAGAATGTACTTGTTCTGAGCCCTTATGAGTATATTCAATGTTTTCAGGATGAACATATCTGATTACATAATTTCCAATATCAATATGTTCTTTCCAATACGAAATATCCATTGAGTAATGAGCAAACCTACGCACTTCAATATCTCCATGATAAAATGGAAATATCTTTTTATAAACTAATTCTTCCTTATTGCTTATAATTTTATAAATATGATACTCCCATTGTTCAGATTCTTTTATTATTAAATCTTCTGAAAAACTTCTGTGGTAAAGTGATAAGCTAGCTTTTTCTATGCTGCTTATTTTCTGTTTTTCATCAAATTCAGTACTTCCTAGTGATATTTCTGTATGCTTTGATAATGCACGTATAGGAAACATCATGCCATCTGTTCCTAACATGGACCCAGCTCCATCAGTTACATAATAACCAAATAGCCAATCGTAAGTATTTGGATTCTTCATTATTACATTATCATTAGAAATAATGAGCCCGGTTTTGTTATCAAAACTATATTTCCAACCAAATTCATCAACTGCAAAACGCCATGTTAGAGGAAAATAAGTGACATCTCGAAACAATAATAATGGATATGGCTCTTGTGAATTATTTATGTCTTTTCCATTCACTTTTATTTTACTTGATATTATTTTTGCAATTTGCTTATTTGAATTTTCATCAACATTAAGTAAATTAACATATTCATAAAAATAGTCTTCATTTTTATCCGCGCTCAGTCCGTCAACTTTATTCCATTTTGTAGACAAACCAAGTAATCTAGCATCATAATATGTCATTGGAAAATATGTTATATTTTTATATACTATAAGTGGATATTTTCGATATGTTGATGTAGTATGTTGACCATTTAAACTAACATCAAAAGTAGGCAATGTTACACTTACACTATCATCGGCCATACATTTAGTAAAGTATGATGAAGTAAATAAA
>CAZJKK010000052.1:0-13804 GCA_964546605.1 uncultured Clostridia bacterium | reverse complement strand
CTGCAAAATTGCTTAAGGTGCGATATTGATTAAAATGCTTTCTCACCATGTCCTGGGCAGATGCAGAAACAAGAAAATATTGCTGCTTAAGCCTTAATATTTTACCTTCATAATGATTGTCAGCGGGATATAAAACCTTTGAAATAGCTTCAGCCATAGAATCCTCAGACAATGCCCGTATGTAATCTCCTTGAGAAAATAAATTCATATCTATAGAGTTCAAGCTTCTGGATTCCCAAAGCCTCAGTAAGCTCACACCTTCACTGTCATACCCCGATATGAACATATCATAGGGAATAGCTTCAATTTCCGTTGGATATAAATAGTTGATTTTTAAACCTTCACTGGTCCATTCCTCTTGAATTTTACCGTCAAATTTAACAATAACCCTTTCTTCTGTCCTGGGGGTTAGCCATACATCTGAGGTAGTAAGCCAGTCATCAGGAAGTTCTGTCTGCCAGCCGTCAATTATCTTTTGTTTAAAAAGTCCAAACTCATACTTTATGGAATATCCCATTGCCGGATAATTTTGTGTTGCCAGAGAATCCATAAAGCATGCTGCAAGTCTTCCCAGACCACCATTTCCTAACCCTGGGTCCTTTTCAATGGCGTACAGTTCATCTAAACTAACATTATATTTTTTTACAGCTTCAGCAGCTGCTTTTTCTATATTTAAATTGTATAAATTATTTCTTAGTGACTTACCTATGAGAAATTCCATACACATATAGTAAACTTGCTTTTCAGCTTTTTTATTGGTTTTGTTTATAAAGTGATTTCGTTTATCAAGAAGCATATCTTTAATTACTACAGAAAGAGCTCTGTATATTTGATCAGCACTGGCATTTTTAGGCTCAATGTTCCAATAACGAGAAATCTCCTCATCCACAAGTAAGTTGATCAGCCTTGAATCTATATTTGATTCTAACATTATTTACTCCTAATCTAATAAGTTTTCATACATTGCATAATATTTTTCAGCAGATTTTTGCCAACTAAAGTCAACATTCATAACAGTTTCTATAAGTTTGTTAAAATCATTTTTGTTTGAATATACATTTAATGCACGTTTAACTGCATTCGCAAGGGCAGTTGGGGTTTGCTCAGAAAATGTAAAGCCATTGCCAAAGCCAAGAGAGGCATCCTTTATAGAGTCCTTAAGTCCTCCTGTTTCTCGCACTATGGGCACTGTGCCATACCTTGATGCAATCATTTGTGCAATTCCGCAGGGCTCGCTTATGGATGGCATAAGAAGAAAATCAGCTCCTCCGTATAGCTTTCTTGCTAAGTCAGGATTAAAGTCTATTCTAACAGCTATTTTGTCGTGATATATTTCTTGAAGGCTTTTAAAGTATAGCTCATAATTTCTGTCTCCCTTGCCTAAGATAATAAACTGTACCTTTTCCTTTAACAGCTCTTCAATTCCATTAATGATTAAATCAAAGCCTTTATGCTTAACCAATCTTGAGATAATGCCAACAACAGGAATATCCTTGCCCTGAGGAAGGCCAAAAAGAGATTGGATGCTTGTTTTATTGGTATATTTGCCTTCAATATTATCTTTGCTGTAATTTTCAAACAAAGAGTTGTCTGTTTCTGGATTATAGAAATCCGTATCAATACCGTTTAAAATTCCTTTTATTTTAGAGGAATTATTTTTTATAATTGATGCAAGACCATGAGCATAGTAATCATCAAATATTTCATTTGCGTAGCTTTCGCTCACGGTGCTTACCACGTTTGAACTTTCCATGGCACCCTTTAAAAGGTTAATTGTGCCTTTGTATTCAACGATGGATTTTTCATTTCCATATATGCCAAAGACGTCTTCGGCTATATTTAAATCAAATACCCCTTGATATTCAATGTTATGAATGGTTATTATTGTTTTTATATTTTTATATTCCGGTGAATTAGAATAAATTGTTCTTAGATAAATGGGCATAAGAGCTGTTTGCCAATCATTAGCATGAATTATATCTGGTATGAATTGAAGCATGGGCAGTACAAACAAGGCAGCCTTAGAGAAAAATGCAAATCTTTCCCCATCATCAAAATGACCGTAACATTCTCCTCTCTTAAAATAGTATTCATTATCTATGAAATAATATGTAACATTATTCACTCTCTTTTTAAATACACCACAATACTGCTGTCTCCAAGCTAAGGGAACAGTGGTCTTACCTACATATTCAAACTCGCTCCTGTCCCATATACCTTGGTACAGGGGAAGGACTATTCTTATATCAATTTCATCACCATATTTTTCTTTCAAGGCCTTTGGAAGCGACCCTGCCACTTCTCCAAGTCCGCCTGTTGTAATAAAGGGCGCTGCTTCTGAGGCTGCAAATAAAATTTTCAACATATGTACCTCCTATACAACTGCATATTTTTTAATAAAGAACGGACTGCTTGAGTATCCTAAAAGAACCCTATCATTAGCTACCTGAGCATAAGTATCCGTAATTATGGAGTCCAATCTGGCATTGTCCCCAATAATTGCATGTTGCATTATAACAGAATTTTTAACTACTGCATTTTTGCCTATTCTGACACCTCTAAAAATAACGCTGTTTTCAACCGTACCTTCTATGACGCAACCGCTTGCTATCAATGAGTTTTTCACATCAGCATTAGCACAATATTTAGTAGGGGTTGAATCCTTAGTCTTTGTAAATATAGGACCTGTATTGGAATAAAACAGCTTTTTAAGATTTTCTTCCTGCAGTAAATCAAGGCTATTATTGTAATAGCTTTGCAATGAATCGATGTGAGCATAGTATCCCTTATATTCATATCCGAAAATTCTCAATGAATTTACTTTTCTTGCCAGGACATCATAGCTGAAATCTTTATAATTTCTTGCTATGGCGTCATAAATTATAGATTCAAGAAAATCTTTGTTCATAACCCATGTATTTAAACCTACATTATGTTTTCCGTTCATGACAGGGTATACTAAAATGTCATCAGCTCTTTTATTAGAGTCAAATTCATAAATTATCTTATGAATTGAGGTGCTTTTATCAATATTTATATTAGTATAAACAGCTGTAATGTCAGAATTATTTTCTTCATGGAAACGAAGAACATCCTTGTAATTAATGTTATAAATCATGTCACAGTCAGACAGTATAACATATTTTTCCTTAGATGAAGAAATATAATCCAATACCCTTTTTAAAGCATCTAGTCTTCCTTGAAACAAACCATGATTCTCACCTAATGCATAGGGAGGGAATATTAATATACCACCATTTTTTCTTGATAAGTCCCAATCTTTACCACTGCCTACATGCTCCATTAAGGATCTGTAATTACTTTTTGTGACTATACATATTTTGCTCAAACCTGAGTTCACCATATTGGACAATGGGAAATCAACCAGTCTGTATCTTCCGCCAAATGGTATGGCTGCAACAGAGCGATGAGAAGCAAGTTCACTCATGCTCCAATCCGTCATATCTGAAAATATTATTCCTAATGCGTTTTTTATCATGTTACACCTCCTGTGAATTTATGATGCTGTCTCTTGGTATTACAGTAATCCCAAGATTTTTGTCCTTTGGAGTGCCTACCTTGATGTTTGAACCTATGGTTACAGCTTCATCAATTATAGAATAATTAACTATTGCATTTTCTTTTATTTGTACATCTGCCATAATAACTGAATCCTTAACAACTGCATTTTCATTTATGACAACCCCTGAAAAAATTATAGAATTTTCAACAGTTCCATAAATTACCGCCCCTTCTGAAACAATAGAGTTTTTAACACTTGAATTTTTACTTAAATATTGAGGAGGTCTTTCAGCATGTCTTGAATAAATTGTCCAATCACCATTTAAATCAAAGCCGCCGCATCCTAACAAATCCATGTTTGATTGCCACAAGGATTCAATGGTTCCAACATCCTTCCAATATCCTGAGAATTCATAGGAGTAAAGTTTTTCACCTTCATTTAACATGTTAGGAATGACATTTTTACCAAAATCTTTTGATGAATCAGGATTTTTATCATCTATTTCCAAATATTCCTTAAGTTTATTCCAACTAAAAACGTAAATACCCATGGAAGCCTTTGTGCTCTTAGGTATCTTGGGCTTTTCTTCAAAATCAATTATTCTTCCCTCCTCATTAGAGCTTAAAATTCCAAATCTTGAAGCTTCTTCGTAAGGAACATCAATTACTGAAATAGTACAATCTGCTTGTTTTTCCTTATGATAATTTATCATTAAGGAATAGTCCATTTTATAAATATGGTCACCTGATAATATTAATACATATTCAGGATCGTATTGATTTATAAAGTCTATGTTTTGATATATTGCATTAGCAGTTCCTGAATACCAATCCGAGTTATCCACTCTTTGATAAGGAGGCAATATTTGAATACCCCCATACATTCTATCCAAATCCCATGACTTACCGTCTCCCAAGTATGTGTTCAATAACAATGGCTGGTATTGAGTTAAAACACCAATTGTATCAATACCTGAGTTGACGCAGTTAGACAGAGGAAAGTCAATTATTCTGTATTTTCCTCCATATGGAACTGATGGCTTTGCTATTTTTTTTGTTAGCGGGCCTAATCTGCTTCCTTGGCCACCTGCAAGAAGCATTGCAACACATTCCTTTTTAGCTAATTTCATAAATTCTACCTCCCACCTTATTCATATTGTGCTCTTTATCTTGTTTTAAGAAAATTATTGACAAAGGAGGCACTGTTAAGGAAATATATGATTCATAACCGTGCATTTCCCCTTTTGAGGAAATAATTTTTTCTGTATTTCCTGAACCGGTTCCCCCAAATTCTGTGTTGTTTGAGTTAAATATCTCTGTGTAAGTTCCTTCAGTTGCTCCAATACAATAACTGTGCCTTTCCACAGAAGAAAAGTTAACTACTGCAATTAATTCATCCTTATTTTTGTTTATTCTCTTAAAAGCAATGATATTTTGTTCATAATCATCACTGGAAATCCACTTAAATCCATCCCAGGAATAATCTATTTCCCAAAGCTCTGAATTATCTAAATAAAATTCGTTTAGGACTTTAATATATATGTTTAATTTTTTATGATATTCATAATTTATCATAAACCATTCAATTTCTTTTTTGTAATCCCACTCAGTAAACTGTCCAACTTCATAACCCATGAAATTCAATTTTTTGCCGGGATGAGCAATCATGTAGCCCAGCAAGACCCTTGTGTTTGCAAATTTTTCTTCATATGGTCCGGGCATTTTGTCAAGTATAGATTTTTTTCCATGAACCACTTCATCATGAGAAAGAGGCAGTATAAAGTTTTCGCTGAATGCGTAAAGAAATGAAAATGTAATATTTTTATGCTTGTACTTTCTATAGAAAGAATCAGTTTTCATATACTCTAAAATGTCATTCATCCAACCCATGTTCCACTTAAAATTAAATCCTAAGCCCCCCAAATATGTGGGTTTTGTAACCATGGGCCAAGATGTTGATTCTTCTGCAATCATCATAGTATTAGGATGAAGCTTAAATACTGCTTCGTTTAATTTTTTTATTAAATCAATTGCTTCAAGATTTTCATTTCCTCCGTAAATATTAGGTTTCCATTCTCCTGGATTTTTGTCATAATCCAAGTAAAGCATTGAGCTTACAGCATCGACTCTTAAGCCGTCCACATGAAATTCTTCTATCCAATAAATGGCATTTGAAATTAAAAAGGATTGAACCTCAGCCTTCCCAAAATCAAACTTATGAGTACCCCAACCCTTATTTTCTCTTTTCCAAGTTTCCTTAAATTCATAAACCGGGCTGCCATCAAACATGTAAAGACCATGAGCATCCTTTGGAAAATGGGCAGGAACCCAATCAAGAATAACTCCAATACCATTTAAATGACATTCATCTATTAAATACTTTAAATCTCTCGGCTCACCAAAACGTTTTGTGGGAGCATAGTATCCTGTAACCTGATAGCCCCAGGAGCCGTCATAGGGGTGTTCCATGACAGGCATAAGCTCAATATGAGTAAAGTTATGAGTTTTTACATGTTTAATAAGCTCAGAAGCAATTTCTCTGTATGTATATAAACTTCCATCAAGTTTTTTCTTCCATGATGAAAGATTAAGTTCATAAATATTTATGGGTGATTCATATATATTTAATGATTTTTTATACTGAAGATAATTTGCATCTCTAAAGCTGTAATCATTTATGTTATAAACAATTGATGCAGTTTCAGTTTGAGTTTGTGAAGAAAATGCGTAAGGGTCAGCTTTTAATAATTCTTGATTTTCCCCTGTTGTTATAAGATATTTATAAAGTTCTCCTTCTTTAATATAAGGTATAAATAATTCCCAAATGCCTCCATCATTTATTTTTTTCATTTCATGGCTGCTGTTTTTTTGCCACATATTAAAATTGCCTACAACATGTACATTTTTTGCCTTTGGAGCCCAAACCCTGAAAATAGTGCCATCCTTGTCATTTAAAATGTGCGCACCAAATAATTTATAGGAATAAAAATTAGTGCCTTGATGAAATAAATAAATAGGGAGATCAGTTTTGCTTATCATAATTTGCTCCAGTTAGAATTTATTGGAAATGCATATTTATTATACATTATAGCTGAATATATTTAAAGTAAATTTAAAGTAAAATATGGTTATTTATTTAATTATACCACCCTATTGGTAAATCAAAACAAGAATTATGTAAAAAAAGATGCAATAATTTGCATCTTTTTCATAATGTGAATATGTGATAATTTTAATTAAATTTTATATCTCCCACACCTGTAGTAATTATAATTTCTGTTTTTTCATCCTTGTTAGTTTCAATTCTTTCTTTTTCCATAAATTCATTTATAACAGCCTTGTAGCTTGAATCATCAGGAACAGAAATATCAATATCACCCACACCTGTTTCAGCTTCTAGTGTATTAGCATCAGATATATCTTCTAATGAAATTTTTATTTCTCCTGTATTTGCTTTGAACTTTGAGCCATCAACAGCAGCAACATTAATTAAATCAATATCTCCCACATCAGTCTTTATGTTGTAAGAAGCCTGTGCATTTTCAATAGTTATTTCTCCTACATTATTTACAATTTCATATTTCCCGTTTATGTTTTTAATGTCAATATCTCCAACATTTAATGATAATGTAATGCTTTCCATATGCTTTGGTACTGTTATGGATAAATCGGTTGTAATATTTTCGCCATTTAAACTTATATCCTTATAAGAAGTATCAACTACTATGGAATTTGATTCTTCATTGACAGTATAAACGAATTCGTCAACCAGCTTTTGAGCTTTATCCTTAGAACTTGCTTGTGCTGTAATATCTATAACTACTACAGCTTCATTTGAGTCATGAGTGTTAATATTTATGTTTCCCACAGTGCTTTTAATATCTAGCAGGCTCAAGTCTTTTGCATTCATAGTATGTGATTCTTGTCTCTTTGCTTTTTCTTTTCCAACGTTGTCAATAATTGCTTCTGTTATTTTATCAGAAACATCCTTTACCTTATCTTCATCAACTTTAGTAATTGATGAGCAGCCGCTTAATAAAACAGATGTTACTAATACTAAACTTATTACCTTTTTCATAATTTTCTCCTTATTTATATTTTCATAATTTAAATTTTAGATAAAGCCCGTTTTATTATAGGTTAATTTTCTTTTCCAACAGATAACCGGAACAAAAGGTTAAAGCCACTATTTCTATTAATGAAAGAACATTTATAGGAGCAAATATATATGCAAGCTCTTGTATGGTTGGTCTAGTGGTTGCATTAATAAAATCATAGTAAGGTGTCAACATATCTAGAATTCCTGAAGAGATATATGATAAGCCCCAGTTAATGAGTAAAAATATTACAAAACTTAAAGCTCCACCAAATTTAATTTCAGAAAATATGCTTTTTCGTATGGTCATGGCAGTGTAAGCAGTAGTTAAAAAGCCTACCAAGACAAGAAGAGCCGTTATTAATATCATAAATACATGACCAAGATTAAAGCCAAGATTTCCTGACAACAAATTATTTACCGATGCAATTATTTCACTTATATTAAAGTTAATGTTGGATCCTGCTTTATATAATATGAAGAATCCATTAATGAGCACATATATAAAATATAAAAAGAGTAACGCAAATCCCTCAATAACAGCAGTTAAAATCTTTGATATTATTATTTTGTAGCCGCTGTTAGGAGTCATGAACAACATATATCCGGATTTTTTATTTAAATCTTCGCTATACATTTTTAATATGTCAACAATGTAAAATACGGACATAACCAAGGGAAATAAACCCAAGAACATTGCGCTGCCCCCAGCACCTTTTGTTAAGAGCAATATGTTTGCAGCCAATGATACTATTAATGTAATTGCTATTAATTTAGATTTTTTTATAAACTCATATTTCATTAAATTAAGCATTTTTAAATACCTCCTTATAAACCCCTTCAATAGAAGTGCCATGGGATAATCTTAAATCCTCTGCATCACCTTCAAGTGCAATGATACCATCCTTTAAAAATATAGCACTATCAAGAATTTTTTCTATTTCACTTACCAAGTGTGTTGAAACAATTATTGTTTTATTTTCGTTGTAGGCTCTTGTAATTAAATCCATTATTGCATCCCTGGACATTACATCTACTCCATTTAACGGTTCATCCAGCATATATAAATCAACATTTCGTGATAAGGCTAACGCCACTTTTAATTTGCCCACCAAACCGGAGGAAAGCTTTGAAATCTTAAATTCCGAATCTACATTAATTTCCTTTAGTATTTTAAAGGCATTTTCTTCATTAAAATCTGTATACATATTAGAATAAAATTTTACTGCATCCTTAACCTTAAAGGTATCATATAAAAAGTTCTCTGTAGGCATGTAGGATACATTGGCTTTTGTTTTATAGGATAATGGTTCACCTTGTATTAGAACATGCCCTGATGTTTGCTTATGAAGTCCGGCAATAACCTTCATTAATGTTGTTTTTCCGCTTCCATTTGGACCTAAAAGTCCGTAAATTTTTCCTCTTTCAAGATTTAAGCTCACATTGCTAAGAGCAATCTTGTTATAATATTTTTTAGTTAAATTTTCAATTTTTAATAATTCCACTTGTTATCCTCCAATTTATCATAATATATTCTCATTATTCAATTCTCTCCATGTAGCTGTCTTCAGACTTAATAAATTTAATCATTTCTTCTCTTGTATACCCTATTTGCTTCATTCCTTTAATAAAAGCATCTATTTGCATTTTTGCCATTTCGTATCTTAAGCTGTCTATTCTTTTCGGATCTTCTGTAATAAACGTTCCAAGTCCTCTTTTTGTAAATAATAATTCTTCCATTTCCAACTCCTTATAAACTCTCGCCACTGTATTGAAGTTAATGCCCAGCTCATTTGCATAATCCCTGGATGATGGCATTTTATCACCCAACCCAAGCTTTTTAGTTACTATGTCTTGTTTTATTTTTACCATTACCTGAATATAAATTGGTATGTTGTTATTGAATTCCATGATTCACCTTCTTTAGCGTATTAGTATCATAGTTAAATAGTACACTAATACTATATGACTGTCAATATATATATTATTAACAAAATGAAATGATTTAAATAAGAAATTGAAATATTTTCATAAAAGCTAAGCTGTTTGTATTCTTGACACTTTTAGAATAAAGTTATATACTTCAATAAATTTACAATAGTATGTATTTTAATGTACAAGGAGGATTCATGCATAAAAAATTATTCATTCCAGGTCCTATAGAAGTGCGACAGGATGTATTAAACAAAATGTCAACTCCCATGATAGGACACAGAAGTAAAGAAGCATCAAAGCTTCAAAGAGATATATCCGACAAATTAAAAAAGCTGTTTTATACAGAAAACGAAATACTATTATCAACATCCTCAGGTACAGGATTAATGGAGGCTGCTGTGCGCTGCTGTACTGAAAAAAGAGCAGCTGTATTTTCAATAGGATCCTTTGGAGACAGATGGCATGAAATGGCTGTATTAAACGGCAAAGAAGCTGATTTGTTCCAATCAGAATTAGGAAAGTGCACAACACCTGAAATTGTTGAAGAAGCCCTTTCCACAGGAAAATATGATTTAGTAACCATAACACACAATGAAACATCAACAGGAGTTATGAATCCCATAGAAGAAATCAGCCAAGTTGTAAATAGATATCCTGATGTAATATTTTGTGTTGACACAGTTTCTTCAGCAGCAGGTGTAAAAATTGAAGTGGACAAGTTGGGAATAGATATATGCATCACTTCATCACAAAAAGCTCTTGGTTTGCCTCCTGGACTTGCCATATGCACAATTTCAGAAAAAGCCATACAAAAGGCAAGAGGGGTTAAAAACAGAGGATACTATTTAGATTTGGTACAATTGTATGACACAGTTAAGAAAAAGGATTATCAATATCCTTCAACACCAAATTTATCTCTCATGTATGCCTTAGATTATCAACTTGACAGAATATTTGAAGAAGGATTAGAAAACAGATTCAAGCGCCACGAGGAAATGGCAGAATACACAAGAAGCTGGGCGAAAAAGCATTTTGACCTTTTTGCTGATGAAAAATACGCTTCAGTTACCCTTACCACAGTTAAAAACACAAAAGAAATAAGTGTAAAAGATTTAAATACAGAGCTGGGAAAAAGAGGCTATGCCATATCAAACGGTTATGGAGATTTAAAAGAAAAAACATTTAGAATTGCCCATATGGCAGACTTAACCATAGACGAAATTAAAGAGTTATTAAATACAATAGAAGACATATTATCCATTTCTTGACGAAATTTGTCCTTTGTAGTAATATATTCGAGGAAACGGGTGATTGAATGTATGATTTAAACAAGATAAATGATTGTCTTAATACAAAGGATATGGGAAGGACAATAATTCAATATGACAGAATAACAAGCACATATTTAAAGGCTAAAAATATAATGGCTACCTGCCCTGAAGGAACAGTTGTATTATCCGAAAATCAGGATAAATGGTGCTTAAGAATGGGCAGAGAATGGGTGTGCATTCCAGATGAAAATATTTATTTAAGTATAATTTTAAAGCCTTTGGTTAATAATCATTTAACACCCATATACGATGCAATTGGGTGTGTATGTGTGTGCCAGGCTTTAAATAAATTATACAATTTAAACTTTAAAATAAAGTGGCCAAATGATATTATAATAAATGAAAGAAAAATATCATCAGTAGCAAGCAATATAATAAGCACCAACAATAATTACGGTGTTATTATAACCCTTGGAGTAAATGTAAATACTAATAAAGCTGAGCTGGAGCAAAATGAAGAAATAAAAAATACAGCTACATCATTAAGGATTGAATTAAATCAAGAGGTGGATAGAGAGGCTCTAATAGGAGAAATATTAAATAATGTTGATTATTTTTATAATGAGCTTATTTACAGTAAAGGAGCATTACAACTGCTGAACATCTACAATCAAAATTCCTTAATATTCAATGAAACAGTTGAAGTAATGAAAAAAGGGAAAAAGACAAAGAGGAAGGTTCTTGCTAAATATATTAATCAAGAAGGTCACCTTGTTGTAAAAAATGAAAATGGAATTGAAGAAATACTTAGTCCGGGAGAAACAATTATAACATATGAAAAACAAGCTTAAAATAGGCAACATACAACTAGATACAAACGTCTTGCTTGCACCCATGGCAGGTGTTACAGACATTACATATAGAACCATATGTAAGGAAATGGGGGCAGGACTGGTATATACGGAAATGGTATCAGCCAAGGGTCTTTATTATAAGGATGTAAAAACTAAAAGACTCATGAAAATAAATGAAAAAAACAGACCGGTTTCACTTCAAATATTTGGAAGTGACCCAACTATAATGGCATATGTGGTTGATGAATATATTAATGATAGAACAGACATAGACATAATAGATATTAATATGGGATGTCCTACACCTAAAATTGTAAAAAATGGTGATGGAAGCGCACTTATGAAATCCCCTGAGTTAGCAGGAGAAATAGTAAACAAAATTAAAAAGGTTGCAACAAAGCCTGTAACTGTGAAAATAAGGGCAGGATGGGATTCAAAAACCATAAATGCTCCCGAATTTGCAAAGATTTTAGAGTTTAACGGAGCAGACATGATTGCAGTCCATGGCAGAACCCGTGAGCAATTTTATACAGGTAAGGCAGACTACAACATAATAAAACAAGTAAAAGAAAATGTAAATGTTCCTGTTGTAGGAAACGGAGATATTTACGAACCCCAAGATGCTATTAAAATGCTTGAAGAAACAAACTGCGATGGTGTAATGATTGGAAGAGGAATATTAGGAAATCCATGGCTTATAAAAAATTCAGTTAAAGTATTAAATGATGATTTTAATTTTTATATTGTTACTCCTGAAGAAAGAATAGAAATGGTTAAAAGGCATGCAATGATGCTTACAGAAGAACTGGATGAAAAAATAGCAATATTAGAAATGAGAAAATTTGCAGCATGGTACTTGAAGGGAATGAAAAATTCCTCAGATGCAAGAGGCAAAATCAACAAAATTACAACAGCAGCTGATTTGTGCAATATTTTAGATGAATATGTAAAACTAAATAATTTTTAGCTGTGCCAAATATTCTCTTGACATTTATATGCAGCTTTATTATAATGTTCTAATTAATTAAAAGAATTGTTACCAGATTATCATATTATATTAATTCTTTAATACAATAGATATACATAAGATTAACAAACAATTAATGCATTAATTTGTAGAAAGCAACATTATTAGAAGGAGCAATAATATGAAGAATAATGAAACTTTGATTACAGCTGAGGGTTTGGAAGAATTAAACAAAGAATTGGAATTTCTAAAACTTACTAAAAGAAAGGAAATTTCTGAAAAAATTAAGGTGGCTTTAGCTTTTGGGGATATTAGCGAAAATGCTGAATACGATGAAGCAAAAAATGAACAGGCAAACGTTGAAGCAAGAATAGCTAAACTAGAGCACATGATTAAGCACGCTAAGATAATAAAAGCAGGCAAACAAAAAGGAATAGTGGCAGTAGGCTCCAAAGTTTCTATAAGAGATTTGGAGTTTGATGAAACAATGGAGTATACCATTGTAGGCTCTGCTGAAGCTGATCCGTTTAAAGGTAAAATATCTAATGTATCACCTCTTGGAAAGGCACTTTTAGGTAAGAAGAACGGGGATATTATTGAAGTTGCATCTCCAGCAGGGGATATGATAAAATATGAAATACTAACAGTATAGTATAAATTTAAATTTTAACAAACGATAAGGTGGTGTATAAGTTGAGCGAACAACAAATAGGAGACTTAAGACAGGTTAGGGTAGATAAATTAAAAGAATTAATAGCAGCAGGCAGAGACCCATATAAGGTTTCAAAATACGAAATAGATTCAAATTCTCAACAAATAAAAGATAATTTTGAGGAAATGCAAGGCAAACATGTTTCTATTGCCGGAAGAATAATGTCTAAAAGAGGTCAAGGTAAAGTTGGATTTTACGATATACAAGACCAATTAGGCAGAATTCAAATGTTCGTAAAACAAGATGCAATAGGTGAAGAAGAATACAAATGGCTCAAGACATACGATATAGGAGATATTATCGGTGTTAAGGGAGAAGTATTCAAAACAAAGACAGACGAAATATCCATAAAAGCAGAAGAAGTAAAGCTTTTATCAACATCTTTACAAACCTTGCCTGAAAAATTCCATGGATTAAAAGACATGGACACAAGATACAGACAAAGAT
>CAZJKK010000051.1:0-14052 GCA_964546605.1 uncultured Clostridia bacterium | reverse complement strand
GTATTATTTACAAAAAAAGTTTTTGAATACTAAAAAAAAGCACTATATGTGCCTTTTTTAAACTTTAATGTTAAATTTTATGAGAGATTTATTATTCTTAAATCTATTACTATATTTAAATTTCAATATATAATTAATAAATCTCATTTTATTTAATATTTTATTTTTTATCTTTTATCTTTTATCTTTTATCTTTTATCTTTTATCTTTCAGAGATTTTTTTTCTCATTATAACTTTTGTTCCAACATCTTTTTCTGATAAAATCACAACTTCATCCATATAAGACTCCATAACTGCAAATCCCATTCCAGAACGTTCTAGCTCAGGCTTAGTTGTATATAATGGTTCCTTAGCCTTTTCAACATCTATAATTCCGCAGCCGTAATCTTCTATTATGATTTCTACCACCTGCCCCTTGATTCTGCATGATATTTCTATTTCCCCCACATTATTTTCATATCCATGAATGACTGCATTAGTAACAGCCTCTGAAACAGCAGTCTTTATATCGTTTATTTCACCGATTGTAGGATTTAAAATAGAACAAAAAGCTGCAACCGCAGATCTGGCAAAGGACTCATTTACTGATAAGCTTGGTATTTTAAATATTACATAATTATTTTGCATTTTTTCCCCCTATTTAATTTCAATTATTTTTCCTATGCCGCTCATGTCAAGAATTTTGCGCACCTTGCTTGAGGCATTAATAATTTCAATTACTCCGTTTCGTTTTCTTATTACCTTGTAGCGACCAATTACAAAGCCTATCCCGGAGCTGTCGATGAAATCAAGGTTTTTTAAATCTATTACCAGTTTATTAAATTTTCCTTTATTAATTTTTTCATCAATCAATACTCTTGATTCATCTGCGCTGTGATGATCTAGCTCTCCCTTAAGTTTGATTGTTAAGACTTGTCCAGATTCAATAAATTCTAAATTCACTCTTCTCAAATCCTTTCTCATTAGTTATGTACAAGCTATTATACAATTAATAAAAGGATTTTTCCTTGACTTCTTTTGTTGATATTTGTCGATTAATAATTTATTTTCTTGTTTTTTATTTAATATAAGGAAGCATAATGGAAAATTCAGAGCCTTTACCCACCGTGCTTTTAACCTTAATTTTTCCTTTGTGTCCTACTACAATGATTTTCGCTATAGAAAGGCCAAGTCCATGACCGCCTATTTGCCTGCTTCTTGATTGCTCTGCTCTGTAAAGACGCTCAAATATTTTTGACATGTCCTTCTTTTCAATTCCTACACCTGTGTCCTCAATTTTAATAACATAGTAATCATCCTTAATAAAGCTGGAAATCATTATATAACCTTCATCAGGTGTAAATTTTATGGCATTGTCAATAAGAATTCTTATAGCCTGCTTAATACGGTTTTTATCTGCATACATGTTTGCGTCATCATAAAAATAAAAGTAAAACTTATGTTTATTGTCAATCATTTTTGTTTCTTTTTCTATTTCATTTAGTATGGAACATATTTTAAAATCTTCCTTATTAAAAACCAACGTACTTTTATCGCTTCTTGCAATAAATAAAAGT
Organism: uncultured Clostridia bacterium; assembly: GCA_964546605.1. Taxonomy (GTDB): domain Bacteria; phylum Bacillota; class Clostridia; order Tissierellales; family Sedimentibacteraceae; genus Sedimentibacter. The sequence continues at coordinate 12,495 of CAZJKK010000051.1, read as the reverse complement.
TTTTCAATTAAATCCTGCATGCTTTCTGTTTCATTTTTTATGGCTGCTATAGATTCTTCCAAAATAGCTCTGTCATTTTTCCCCCATCTGTCAAGCATATTCACATAGCCTTTTATTACAGCTATAGGAGTTCGAAGCTCATGGGAGGCATCACTAACAAATTGCTGCTGCGTTTTATAGCCTTCCTCAATTCTGTCCATCATGTCGTTAAATGTTTGGGAAAGCTCCTTTAATTCATCCTGAGTGCCTTTTACGTCAAGCCTTGTATTAATGTTATTAACTGTTATGGTCTTTGTTATTTCTGTCATGTTTTTAATTGGTCCAATCATTTTGTAGCTTGTTCTGGATACTACGGGAACAAATAATAAAAGACCTACAATGCCTGATATTGCCACCAAGAAAAATATTTTCAGTCCATCATAAATTATTGCTGATACATCGTATCTAATATTTGAAAAATATTCTATATCCTTGCTAAAGCTAAATGCATGTATATAATTCTGATTAAACACAAGTTTTTCTGCAAACACAATAAAGTTGTCAGTAAATCTATCTTCATTATTTAAAGGATATACAGAATTCAAGCTTGAATCATATACTTCTATCGATTCAATTTGCCTGTTATAATTATTGAAATTTATATTAGGAAAATCATTAATTATACGATCAACATCTTGCATTATTACATTGTCTTCAAATTTTTGAAATTCCAATGATAAGTATCCTAAAGTTGTTGTAAAGGTGACAATCATTATAATCACAATATATATTAGCAAATATGCTGCTGAAATTTTTAGTGCAATAGAAAATCGCAGTCTTTTTAAAAGACTAATAACAAATTTTAATAAAAACCTAAATGGATATAAAATTATGTTTAACAATGATTTTAATAAAGATTTTATCATAGCTTAATCCCGTATTATGTATCCTACGCCTCTTACTGTTTCAATGAGATTTATATTGTACTTCTGATCTACTTTACTTCTTATATACCTAATATACACGTCAATAATGTTTGTGTCTCCAAAATAATCGTAACCCCAAACCTTATCTAGGATTTTTTCTCTTGTTAACACAATATTTTTATTTATCATCATAAATTCAAGTAATTCAAATTCTTTTTTAGTTAAGTCAATAATTTCCCCATCATATTCAACCATGTAATTATTTTTATTTAGCTTAAGCTTCCCAATTTCTATTACTTGTAAATCTGTTTTATCCTTATAGATTTTTGCTCTTTTTAACAAAACTCTTATTCTTGCTAAAAGCTCTTCTACGGCAAAAGGCTTTGTCATGTAATCATCTGCACCTATATCAAGACCTGTTACCTTATCAGATATGTCGTCTTTTGCAGTAAGCATTATGATAGGAACATCTGATGTTTGTCTTATTCTTCTACAAACCTCTATACCGCTTAATTCAGGTAGCATTAAATCAAGTATAATCAAGTCAACATCTTCCTTTTTACCCTTTTCCAGGCCATCACGTCCATTATTAGCTATTAAAACCTCATAGCCCTCATAATTAAGCTCAAGCTCTAAAAAACGAGCTATTTTTTGTTCGTCCTCAACTATTAAAATTTTCTTTTTATCCATAAATGCCTCCTGATGTGCATTATATAAAATTTTCAAGACTTCATGGCAATATTTGTTGTTCATTACTTTTCATTATACTATTATTTTCTTGTAATATCAAATTTATATAATATCGCCTATCAAATTTATTTATTCTGAATATACTGGAACAAAACTGCAACCATAAACATATATTTGTTTATGGTTGCGATATATTACTCAATTATTATTTCATTTTCTTCGTCTTCATCAGCACTCATCGGCTTTTCATCTTCCTTGATGATTTCTTCAGATTTTACCTTTATTTTATCAACTGTGTCTTTCATGTTTCTTTTAATGCTGTTTACATTTAATGAGTTTTTAGCTCTGTAGACTTTAATTTTACATGAAGTTAATACTGCCAATACAAAACAGAATATTATAACCCAAAACGCCATGCCAAATATTAATAAAATCAGTACAAGTGGTAAATCAATTAATATGTTTCCATCCTTGTTCTTAACAGACATTCTTAAAGCCAGCAATCTATTTGTTGCATTAGTAAAGTTTCCTTTATTCTCGTTTTTTTTGCCTTTTTTATTTTCAAGCTCTATTATAGATTTTATTAAATCACCGTCATTTTTTTCCAAGGTTGCTTTTGCCTCCTCATAGCTTACATTTACTCTGCTTCTTAATTCATCGATTTGTTCCAAAGTTACTTTCATTTTTTGCCTCCATCAATTTATTTTATTTTCTTATGGTACTAATATATCTTTATATAATTAAACATGTTTTAGTGATTTATTAAAATCGCATTAAAAACAAAATATATTATTCTAATCTACAGAATTTATGTATTATTATTACTCTAACATTCAATATAATAAATTTTTGACAAAATATTATTTCGTGATACAATAATTTTCGGTATATCAAATATAGGAAGTGTAAAATGGAATTATTATTAAGAAAATACAAATCAGCAAAAAATTATGTAAGAACATTTTTAAAATGGGTTATAGTTGCAGGCATTACAGGCTTAGTAGGTGGATTTATAGGTACAATGTTTCATATAAGCGTAGAAAAAGCTACTGAATTTAGAATTATGAACAATTGGATTATATTGTTTTTGCCTGTGGGTGGTGTTGCCATAGCGGTATTATACAAATTATTTAAAATGAGTGATTCAACAGGAACAAATCAAATTATAAATGCAATTCGTACCGATGACCAAGTCCCAATAGTATTGGCACCATTAATATTTATTAGTACAGTAATAACTCATTTATTAGGAGGATCTGCAGGAAGAGAAGGCGCTGCATTGCAACTTGGAGGAAGCATTGGGACCTTTGTAGGTAAATTCTTTCATCTTGATAACAAGGATATGCACCTAGTTGTTCTTTGTGGCATGAGTGGTGTATTCTCAGCTTTGTTTGGAACTCCTCTTACAGCAACATTATTTGCAATGGAAGTAATAAGCATTGGAGTAATATATTATTCCAGCTTGGTACCATGCCTTGTCTCTTCACTTGTGGCATATGGTATTTCCCTTTATTTTGGTGTTGAACCGGTTCGTTACACATTAAGCTACATACCAGAGCTTTCCTTCAAATCAATTATAACAGTTGTAGTATTGTCAGCTCTTTTGGCTGTTCTAAGCATTACATTTTGTGTTACTATGCACAAAACCGAGCATTTGCTGGGTCATAAAATTAAGAATAATAATTGGAGAGGCTTAGTTGGAGGATTAATAATAGTTATACTGACACTTATTGTTGGCACAAGAGATTACAACGGTGCAGGAATGAATATTGTTGAAAATGCCATAAATGGCATTGTAAAACCTGAAGCATTTTTAATAAAAATTATTTTTACTGCCATCACTATTGGGGCTGGTTTTAAGGGAGGAGAAATTGTTCCAACATTCTTTATTGGAGCAACTTTCGGATGCTTTGCTGGAGGTCTCTTAGGTCTTGATCCAGGATTTTCTGCAGCAATAGGATTAGTGGCATTGTTCTGCGGAAACGTAAATGCTCCCATAGCCTCAATTATATTAAGTTTAGAGCTTTTTGGTGCAGAAGGAATTATATTGTTTGCAATTGCATGCAGCGTAAGCTACATGCTATCAGGCTACTACGGACTTTACTCAAGCCAGAAAATAGTTTATTCTAAACTAAAGGCTGAATTTATTAACATTAATGCTAAATAACCAATATAAGCGAAAAAATAGTAATTAAAATATTATAATTACTATTTTTTTATTGTTTATTAAATATTATTTAATAGCTATTGATTATCTGCCTTGATAAGTATTTTTATGGCTTCTACAGCAGCTCTTATGGCATCCTCAGTATCATGAACCTGTGGGTCATCTAGGCCGAGCCTTCTTCTTTCCTGATTTGCAACAACGCTTAATATCGCTCCAACACGAACCTTCCTGTATGCACCTACAATGAATAATGCTGCTGATTCCATTTCTGAAGCAATAGTTCCCATTCTAAGCCATGCTTCCCACTTGTTTGTAAGCTCATAGCTTACAGGTTTTGAATCCGGATCATGCTGTCCGTAAAATGCATCCTTGCACTGAACAACTCCCACATGATATTTCTTTTGTATGTTTTGTGATGCTTTTACTAATGCATTTAACACCTCAAAATTTGCTACTGCCGGAAATTCCATTGGAGCATATTCCCTGCTTGTACCTTCCATACGAATCGCACCTGAGGCAACAACCAAATCTCCTCCCATTACATTTACATCCATTCCTCCTGATGTTCCAACACGAATGAACGTATCAGCACCTATATTTGTCAATTCCTCCAAGGCAATTGAAGCAGATGGACCTCCTATGCCTGTTGAAGTTACACTTACCTTAACCCCATCTAAATATCCTGTATATGTAACATACTCTCTGTGATCCGCAACCAGCTTTGCGTCATCAAAGTGTCTTGCTATTTTTTCACAACGTTTAGGGTCTCCCGGCAAAATTACATACCTTCCCACATCTCCCTGTTTCATGTTAATATGATATTGGACATCTTCTGAATAAACTAAACTCATAATTCCTCCTTGTAATTCTATTATTAAATGATATTTTCTTCTATATTTTTTTGTTATATTTCAATCATATTGCAACACTATTATAGTATACCACAATTTTTTTCAGATATCTATGCTCATCTAAAAGCAGCATGAATCATTAGTGATTATTTAGTTGGATACTTTAATTATTCTTATTAATAGTTCAACAAGCTGTGGGTCAAATTTAGTTCCAGAATAGCATTTAATTAAATCTAGTACTTCTTCTTTGCTTAAGGGCTTATTTCCATTATGACCACTTAAAAATCTATCATAATGTTCGGTTAAATTAATTATTCTGGAGTTTAAAGGTATATCATTACCTTTTAGCCCCTTTGGATACCCGCTGCCATCCCAATTCTCGTGATGATGAAGAACTGCTTCAGCCAATTCATTTGTGATGTCAACTGCATTTAAAATTGGGTTCATTAAAATTATTAGATATAATTGCTTTTCTTTGTTTTAAAACATCACCCCAAATACCTGTTTTATGTATTTGATATTTAGTGAATTTCTCGGTTATATCACAATCCGCCATAACCCCATGAGTCCAAGAATTAAGAGAAAACAATTCATTGTTTTCATCATATATATATAAATAACCATATTGGCTATCAGTTAACTTAAGAGCCTCATTTAAAACATAATCCAGCTGTTCTTGCTTGCTCTCAAAATTTCTTGATAAAACATCAGTAATAATTTTATATCTTAATAATTCTCTCTTATTCTCTTTTTCATTTTCTCTTATTAGTTTTATTCGTCTATTAATAGCGAAAATGTGAAAAATCGAAACTAATATTATTAATATATAAAAAATTGGACCATACATATGTTTATCTGCCCTTTGGTATTTTTTAGTGATTATATCATCATATTCCCAACAAAACAATATATTTAGGTAAAGTAAAGATATATATTTTATACCCCTCTAGTTATAATTAATAACATATATAAGTTATATAACTGGTTGTTTCATCAATTCTCTTTTTTAAAATTAGCTCTGAGTTGCTGTGATTTAATATTGTCTTTTCAGATATGCCTATCCTCTCCATCATTTCAAGCATGGTTGCTATAGTTATAGGCGAATCTAAATTGTCATTAGTAAAAGCCATTATTTTATTCATGTCTTTATTTTGTATAGCTTCCATACTGATTAAATCCATTTTATTAGCTTGTTCTAAATTTAAATAATGAGAAAAATCAACTGTTGCTATAAATAAGGTTTCATCTATATTAACATTTTTATATAATGCATCTACTAACTTTTCTGTATCTTCCAATTTAACCTGCTTAGTTAACACTAATGTTATTACTTTAACATCCTTTAAATAATATTTTATAAATGGAATTATACTGGAAGTCGAGTGCTCTAGTGTTAATTTTCTGTCGTTTTCTGTTATAAAATTATTCTTCATTAATTCTTTAGTTGCTTTTGTGTCTGTTTTTAATATACCTGTTGGCGTTTGCCAATCACTTAACGTTGTAAATATTTTGCCTTTATCCATGCTTTCATGGTCCGGGCCAATTAAAACCACTGTTTTATATTTATTTTTACTCACATTTTGAAAAACTTCATGAATCAAATCTTTTGCAACTAAATGATGAGGTACTATACACCCCCGTATAGTACCTGCTTTTTTCATTACCTCATAATCAGGTATATTGATAAAATCAGTTTCATTGTAGTATAAGCATTCTATATTATTACTATTATAAAGGTATGGTTGTATTTCACTGTTATTTGCTGAATTATTTATTTTATAAACATATATGCTACCTATAAATGCTATAAATGAAATAAGAACAACCATTATTTTTAAAGTCTTAATCAATGTTTTCACCTGCATTTCAGAACACCGTTCCATACAAGACGTTATTTTACTGTTAGGGTTTCTTTGTTTATATAATTTAATTTTGGTTCCAAATTTTCTTTTATTACTGCATAGTCCACGGTATATTCTCCTGTTTGAGCAGCTTGAATATAAAATGTTATTGGGATGGCTGCAAAATTTTCTCTATCGTAATAAAAGTTAAATTTAAGCTTTTGACCGTTTTCTTCTGCCCAAAATGGTTTATTCTTTTCGATTTCAATAAATCTAAAGCCTGATGGAACTACATATGTTATTTCATAATTGCCTCTTGCTACACTTGAACTGAAGCTTGGCATTATTGTGACTTTTACAACATCTGAATGTTTGTATTCCCTTTGCTCTTGTGCTGAATCTTTTTTAGTATATTTTATATTAATAGAAAAATCATCAGTTTTATTTTTATCTAAATCATCCTTGTTGCCTAAAGCTTCAACCTTGCAAGCAATGTTGCCCTTAATGTTATTAAACTTAACATCTTTTATTTTATCTCTTGTCACTGCAAAACTTTCTCTGTCAAATAATTTTAATTTGTAAGTTTTCTTAGTGCCATCTGTTGCAACTGTAACTTCACCGAACAAGTCTTTGATTTCGTCTAATTGCATAATATCTCTGTTCATGATATAAATTAATTGTTCGAAATTAGCAAGTGTGTATTTAGATGGATTATGATAGATATATTTAAATAACTTGTCACTTGTATCAAATTCATGGATCTTTACTCCTAATATTGATAAAAGTGCGGTTAGTTCATAGCTATCTGCATTTGTATTTGAGTCTTTATCACTTTCATAATACAAATAATCACTGGCTGTTTTGAAATTCGCCTCAAATTCTTTGTAAATTTTTCTAGCCGTTTTATTGTCTCCTAACTCTGTTAAGGCAAGGGAAAGATAAATTTTATCTCTAGTTTCTAATTCATCACTTTCCAGCAAATCATAAATTGTTAATAATACCGGCTCCTTGTATTTGCTTAACCCCCATAACGCAGCTGCTATTGATGTTTTATACTGTGCATTATCGTCTAATATTCTCTTGAAGTAAATCTTATTTTTTACATTTAAATACTCATCATCAACTATATTTAAGAGCTTTGCTGTCAATTCTGCATCAGCTTCTGAATATGTTAATAAGCTTAATCCTCTGCCGTTTTTTTCATATTTATTGACTTCACTAAGCAATGCTTCCTTATCATAAGGCAGATCCGTACTGAAATATTCATTAATATATTTAGTAGCTAGCAGTGAGCATGCAGCTTGATCTAATCTTTTCCCGTAACTTGATGCAAGATTATTTAAGCTGTTATAAAAATCAGAGCTGCTTTCATTAAACAACGTGATTACCGGATTTGAATAAACTTCCTCAAGCACAGTGCTTTCTGAAACCTTGTAATAATCAGTATTATTAAAAAATATGGACGAATCAACTACATTAAAAGTTTCCTTTATGCCGTCTTCAAAATCTTTGTAGCTTGCATAAACAGATATTTCATATTGACCCACCTCAAATTTCTGTAATGAAATATTAGTATAATCCCCTATAACACCTTCCTGAGCAAATTTATGCTCTTTTCCTGTTCCCAGATTTTTAACCTTTATCTCATATTTTACTTGTTCAGATGTTTTAGCCTCAGTCCCAAATACTCTTAATGAAACTGATATCTTATCTTCCTTTAAATATTCCTTTCCCATTATTAAATCCACATAAAATGGTAAAGAGGCGGTGATATTTTTAGTTCCGCTTCCTGCATATTGCTTATCAGATATACCTTGATACGTTATTCTCCAGGATGTTAAATTGTCAGCTAAATTAAATTTCAAAGTTGCGTTGCCGTTTTTATTGGTGGTAACTGTTTTAAATATATTTGTATCCTTGAAATTATCTCTGAAGTTTGTATAATGATCTCCTCCGCCACCCCTTTCAGCTCCACTACCTTTATCCGCACTTAAATCAATGTTTGATAAATAACTGAATTTTAAACCATCGTTCCATATTATCTGATACAAGACATTTAAAGTATCCACTCTTTTCTCAAACATAGCAAAATATGCTTCATCCACAACAGAAATATTAACATCGGCAACAACCGGATTGTTTTTTTCATCCTTAGCCTTAACATTTAATACAACCTCTTCTCCCGGTCTATATTCCTCTTTATTTGTTGTTACTTCAAAATATATTTGCTTTTCAGTTGTGTCGTAATATATATTATCAATAAATTCTACGGGATATATGTATCCATTTTTTATATAAACACTGTCAATCATTACATTTGGTATATAATTTTCCTTAAATGTGATAATCTCCTTCGTGTTGTCTGTTACTTGGTAATCGACTAACCCCTCTCTCATAAGAAGTATTAAGAGCTTGTCATTTCCTGTATTTTCAACTTGTTGATGGTCATATGTTAGCTGCAAATCCACATAATCATTTAACCTGAATTTGTCTTTTTCTTGAATTTTTTCTAAGCTGTAATACAATTTTTCATAAAAATATGGCCTCCCACCAACATGTGATTCTTCTTTAATATTTCCGTTATCATCTGTATAATATGCAATTACTGTGTAGCTCCTATCAGCAATAAAATTAGGAATATTAACAGTTGCTTTACCGTCAACAGTGTTTAATCCTTGGCTGTAAACCAAATTATCCACCTGATTATACCTGTAATCAATTACATTTACCTTATTTATATAATCGTAATGCTCTCCCACCTTTACCTTTTCATAGTATCTTTCAAAAATATCAACAAATATGCTTTCGCTTAAAGGCTTTCCTCTTAAGTCTTCATATCCCTTGTAATTAGCACTTTTATACTTAGAATTATCTAATTCATGAAGTAAAATATCAACTGAATCAGGATGTTCAAAGTCTTGTTGCTTTATTTCAAGCATTCTGCGCTTTGGAAATATTTCAAAGGAATCATAGGTGCTGATGGTTGCATCCTCTGCTTGAGTATTCCAAACATCTAAATTAATAGTCATTGGTCTCCAGTTATCTGTTTTTATATCTGTATTAATATCTATTACAGTTTCTCCTGATTCCCCTAAATTTACATTATAATCCAAGGGATTATACTCTAAAGCACCATAATTATTATATATATGTGTAGACACCTTTACATCTAAATTAGGAACAGGATAGCCATCAAAGAAATTAGCATTTAATTTATAATTTACATCTTCAGACCTATAAACAAATTGCTTGTCAAATTCACCCTTAAAGGTGTATATTGGCTTTGTATATTCACCAATTGAAATATATTTTGATGAAATTTTTATATCATTATCATATACATTTATGTAACAGTTTTCAGATGTTATATTATTTATTTTAAATTCTGTCTCATATGTCCCTATACTTGATAAATCAGCCATTTTAGTATCAAGTACTAAATCCGTATCTATTTCTACCAAATCTATTTTTACCTGATTAATAGACTTGTCATCCCTGTGTCTTGCAAATCCCCACACATTAATGGTATCAGTAGGCATATAAACCGGTCTGTCTGTATCAATATATCGTAAATATTTATATGCTTCATTTTGACCTCTGTAATAATAATCATATAAATAACCATTTTGTGCATAAATAAAATCAGTGTAACCCTTTGCTTCCACCCTCATAAGAATTGATTTATTCCTATAAACAGACGTGTCCTTTTCAATAACCAGCATTCCGTCATTATCTGTAACCCCCAAATGCTCGTCATTAATAACTACTGCTGCATCCGCTATGCCCTTGCTGTCCTTGCCATCCCCTGCAAAGACTGCTATTTGATTGTCAAAAAAAGCATTGTAAATAAGCATATCGTTTATTTGTAAAAAGTGATAATTTTTCTCATCACTGCCATCTCTGTTAAACTCAAGCAAATAATAGCCCTTAGTTAATTCCTCAGGCAATTGAAATAATGCCTTTGGTCTATCATGTTTATAAACAATACTTGGCTTTTGTTTTATAGTATTTATTTTTGTTAAGTTATCAATGGAAAATTTAGCTGTGTCTGCATAGTTTTTTAAGCCTACTGCAAAAGAATCTGCGTCATTATATTTATAAACATTTATATTGTACTCTATGTTTTCGTTTTGATCGTTTATATATGCTTCTATGAATTTTGTATTGTTTTCATAAATATTAGTAAGTGGGCTGTCAAAATATATTTCATTGTATTTCTGAAGCTTTGTATTAAATTTAAATGAGTAGTCATCTTCTAGCTTCTGCTCGCTATCCTTTAGTCCAAATCCTTTTTTGATTGTAACCGTATAGTTAATGTCTTCCTCAAGCTTATCAGGAACAAAAATTACAGTGTTATCCTTATAAATGAACTTACCGTCAACATGTGGCTCAATTTTAAAAAAACTATCCATTTTCTCTATATTGCTAAGTGTAAAGTAAATCTCTATACCTGAATTAGCCGGCACGAAGCTGCTTTCATTGGCTGGAATGGTACTCTCAATTTCAAATTTTTTCTTTGTTTGAAATGCCCATGAATATTCATAATTTTCATCATTAAGCTTAATTTGATATACCTTGTCATTTTCCAAATCACCGGTAGGAATAATATTTAGTACGGTTGCTGAAAGTTTTTCTACCTTATATTCTTGACCGGGTACTATTTGCAAGTTATCTTTAATATAATTATCCTTAATTTCTTCTTTTGATGTTAGTTGAAAAACAGTATTTTTTTCAATTCCTTGCTTATCAGAGCTAAGTGCTTCCAGTTCATATTTTTCCCCCGGTGGTATAATATTTTTTTCTGGTTCTTCCACATCTACAGGCTTTGGTTTGCTGCAAGATGTAAAAACCATGCACAATATTAAAATGATAGATATTATTCTCTTCATATACTCCCTCCTTAGTGAGCGGCTTTACTTTACTTAATATTATTTAAAGCGTACATATCCCTTTGATTTAATTATACCCCATTAATTACCAGAAGACAATCTTCAAATGAAGTACAAGCAACTGAATTACATTGATACATTATTATTTAATGTTGTTTTATGTAAATTTATTGTATAATGAAAATACAGATAATATTTTACAGGGGTGATTAAAATAAATAAAAGTGACTTTTACTACAATTCATATGACAACAAAACAAAAATTCATGCTATTAAATGGATTCCTGAGGGTGAAATAAAAGGAATACTGCAAATATCTCATGGTATGCTGGAGCATATTGAAAGATATGATGATTTTGCTAGAAAAATGGCAGAAAACAATATTATGGTTACAGGCAATGACCATTTAGGACATGGCTATTCCATAGTCTCCGAAGAAGACAGAGGATATTTTGCAGATGATGGGAACAAGGCATTAATTGAAGATATACATAAATTAATGATTAGTACAAAAAAGCAATATCCTAATAAACCCTATTTTATATTAGGTCATAGCATGGGTTCATTTTTATTAAGACAATTTATTTCTTTATACGGCTTTGACATTGATGGAGCAATTATTGTTGGAACAGGTCACCAACCCTACCCTCTTATTAAATCTGGTGTATTAATAACAAGACTGATAGCATTATTTAAAGGTTGGAGGTACAGAAGCCCTTTTGTAGATAATTTAGCCATAGGTGGCTATAACAAAGCATTTGAACCAGGCAGGACATCAAAAGATTGGTTATCAAGAGAAGAAAAGAAAGTTGATGAGTATATTGCAGATAATAAAATAAATTTCATGTTTACATTAAATGCTTATTATAACATGTTTAAGGGAATGCTCTTTTTATATTATAAAAAACATTTAATAAACATTCCCCAAAATCTCCCTTTATATCTCTTATCAGGAAAAAATGATCCTGTGGGAAATTTCGGCAACGAGGTTGTTAAAGTATTTGAACAATACAAAAAACTAGGCATTAAAAATGTTTCATACAAAATATATGATGGCTGCAGACATGAAATATTAAATGAAATCAACAAAGAGGATGTTTACAGCGATATTTTAAATTGGATGAGCAATTATATGATAAAATAAAAATTTGT
>CAZJKK010000050.1:0-14209 GCA_964546605.1 uncultured Clostridia bacterium | reverse complement strand
ACATCTTTGAACATCTCACTGTTAAAATTCTCCATTGCATAGGATAAATTAGATAAAGAGTTTAACAACATAGATATACAAAGCAACATACTTACAATTCTTTTTTTCACTTTACACCTCCTATTAGTTTCAATAACTTTTTCGGCCAGTAGCATACGCCCACATCCAAAGCCTTTGGCTTGTCCAGATGAAAGTCTGCATAGCGGCAGTACCAGCATTGGCGTAGTCCATTAGGTGAGTTGTCTCTTGGCTCAAAGGCAGGACAAACCTGCTTTGGCCACACATTGCCCTCGGCATTTGGGGCAGACAGGGGCATATCCTCCCGTCTACGTCTTTCCATATAATCACGCTCCTTAGCAAAGAAATCCATACAAATTTTCTACAAATTTCTACCCTTAGGATAGCATGGACAAAACAAAAAATGAGCCTTTACACTTAAAAGACTCATTTTTACACTTAAAAAACTTGAATTGTCTTTAATTTACTCTTGGCAAACGAAATTTTCCGTATTTTCATACCAACAGGCGCACCTGAAAAACTCCGTTTTCGATTTTGTACAGCAGCTCGCCGTCATACTTCTTCGCAAAGGCAATGACGCTTTTGCTGCCAATGCCATGGCCTGCTTCAACAGCTACGGGATAGCCATTTTCATCAAAAATGACACCCTCAGCGCAGGGGTTTTCTATTTCAAGAAGCAGCCTCCCTACACTTCGGGAGGTAAATCGGATATATGAATGCTGATTTTTCGGTAGTCTTTCGCAAACTTGGATTGCATTTTCCATCAGGTTTGAAACTACCATAGAGAGCTCAATAGAATCTATATTCAAGTTGCTGGGAATATCAAGCGTAATTTCCGCCGGTATACCTGCCTGCTCCGCAAGGTGCATATAGTGGCTGACAGCTGCGTTGACGGTGTGGTTTTCGCAGTAGACTCTGCTGATCTTTGTCACTGCTTGATTATTATTTCCCAGCAATGCTGCAGCTTCGCTGTTTTTGCCCTGCTCCAAAAGCTCCAGAAGCACATTGTTGAAGTGGCGGCGGTCATGGGCTGCTCGGCTGTTTTGCGCTGACACCTCTTCCATAAGCTCCAGACGATGGGCCATATTGCCTGCAGCCAATTGTAGATATTCACGCTCTGCCTGCATTTTTTGGTTTTCCTCTCGCATGGCGTATTGCTTTGTTATGGTTGTAAGAGTGTGGACAATGGAAACATATACTGATAATCCTAAAAGAATGAGAAACAGGAGTGGCACACTATTATCGTCCAGCATTTCCTGGATGTCTCCGCCGAAAAAATATGCCAAAAAGCAAACCAACAGTGATACAATGGGCAAGATGTATATGTGCCAATAGTCCAACACTTTGCGATAGAGTTTTGATACCCACTTATGAAACACAAAAATAATAACAGAAAACAAGATTAAGCGTAAATAAACAATGCCATAAATCGGGCTTGGAAAAATACCACGAAGCATGTAGCTTAAAAACACGACTGCAATATAAATATTCAGCATGGTAACATAGCTGAAAAACCACTGCATGATTCTGTCTATAAAAAGAGGCTTAAGGGCAACTCCAATCATGATTAGCATAACAAGGTCAACGTAAAATACAGCGGTGTAATTCTCCGCAAGATAAAAGTAATAGTTGGCACTTACATTTACCAAAAGTATTATGGTCGTCACAAAAATATATAGAAATTTGTTTTTATATTTAGGCGTTGCCATTGTGGAAAGCAAAAGTACCAGCATAATATCGGTGATGACTGCTCGCAAAAGGTCGGGGAACAGTGAAGTCATTATAAATCCCCCTTCGCCATCAGGTAGTCCATATAAGTATCTCGCACCATAGAGTATTGCTTGGGCGAAATGGGAACGATCTTGCCGCAGTACAGCATGAAGCTGTCCCTGTTAAAACGCTCCACCCGCCTCATATTGACCACAAACGAGATGTGGCATTTCAGAAAATGCCTGTCCTTTAAGATAGGCAAAATATATTCTGAGTAATTCTCCCGAATGGTGCGGCTGACTAATTCCTCACCGTTTGTCAGGTTGAAGATGACAGCGTGGCTGCGGTATTCACAACAAGTGATGTTTGATAGTTTGATTACTCGTATACTGTCAGGGGTTCTTACTGTAAATGTCTGCTCCTCGGCAAGGTCTGCTTTGGATATGGCAAGGTTCAGCGTATCAAAGAACTGCTGCTTGTCAATTGGTTTAATTAGATAATTGATGGGGCTAGCGGCATAAGCCTGCAGGGCAAACTGTGGTTCGGTGGTGGCGTAGATAATCTGAGCCTCGCGGTCAAGGCGGCGTATTTCTTTGCCTAATTCCAAGCCGTTCACCATAGGCATGACAATGTCTAATATGTAAATGTGAAAGTTCTCAGCCTCAATTGAGGCCAACAGTGCATCCGGATGGGAGAATTCCTTCACTTCGGCTTCAAGACTGTTGTCTGAAAGGTACTGATTTGTCAGTAAGACAAGGCTTTGCAGATCCTGTGGCATATCATCGCAGACGGCAATACGAATCATGGCTGTCACCTCCTTGATCAGAAATCTTTTCCTGTAAATTTAATATTATCTTTGGTTTATTTAAATCAAATAGCTGTCGTGTCATGTCTGAAGTTTTCATTATAACGCCTCCATATATTATTATAAACATTGTAAACCAATTGGTTTAAATTTACAATATAAATACAAAAGTGGTTAAATCCTAAAAAAACCGTAGCTCATAAAATGAGATACGGGTGATAAGTGTTGCTGATTACTCTTAAATTTGGATTTCTATGCCTGACTTAAATTCAACAATGATGTAGCTCTCATAAACCATTACCTTTCAACTAGACTTTTTTACATAGTGTTCTTCGTACTCGATTACCTCATTAGGCAGACTGTTAAGGAAACTCATCATTTCATCTATTCGTATCTTCATGTCCTGACGAGAAGCTTGGGTAGTTGAAGTGCCTACTTCTCTTCACGCAGCTTTCTAATCTCCATGCCTAGCTCATCTCCAGCATTCTTGAAATTATCTGTTGACAATAGCTCCTGTTGCATTAACTTCATCTGTTCATCAATTGCCTTTATCTGATCTAATAAATCTTCCCCCAGACAACTCTCGATATACAAACTATTAAACAATTTAGCAAAACTCCTTTTTTTAGCCAAATTATTTACCCCCTAACAGAAAAAATCCCTCAAACCGTAGTCTGAGGGAACATAAAACACACCAAAATATTTACTTAAAAAACAATAAGCCCTTTGATTTCAACCTATTTCTTTTCTATCAACACAACTGTCTCAACGTGATTTGTCCTAGGAAACATATAAAAGCTACATTTAACTAAAAATTTCATTTCAAGTCCTTAATATAATAATTTTTATAAAATCAATAAAAATAAAGAAATGGTATAAATACTAAGTCTTTTATTTCTTTTATTAGTACATCTTGGTCATTTTGGAGAAGGGCAGTGTTCAGGTGCAACTTACGTTGCCCTTCACCCTGCCCTTCCCCCATCTTCACGAAATTTAAATATTAAGTTTCTATTCAAAGTTTGGAATTTTTTAGAATAATAAAATAAAGTCATGACAACTATTATTGTCAAGATACATTTTTTGTTTAAATTTCAATCAATTATTTATGCGTATATTTTACTACATGTATCTTAAATTCACCAGTATATTCTCCTGAACTCATAGAAAGACCTGCATACCCATGTATTTGATACAACTTCCACCATCTATTTCCTAGTTTTTTAGAAACACCTAATTCTTTTGTTGCCGCTTGAATAGAATACTTATTAGATTCCATTAATTCTATAAATTTTTTCTTAACATCTAAATTAAATTTAGTCATATAAAAATGCACCTCCAAAAGTTAGATTTATTGTCTAACTTTTTGGGGTCAGATCATAATGGATTCTTTTTTTATAATGCAATATATCAAAAAAATATTTTCTAATATTATTCTAATTTATGGGCATAATTTCAAATAAAATATGTCTATATAAGGAGACGAAATCATGGGTTATATTGCATGGTTAGTTTTAGGAGCGTTTGCAGGCTGGCTGGCAAGTATGCTTATGGGTAAGAATTCAGAGATGGGCGCTTTTGCAAATATTACTGTTGGCATCGTTGGAGCTTTTATTGGAGGATTTATATTTAATTTAATAGGAGCATCTGGTGTTACCGGGTTTAATATTTGGAGTGTAGTAGTTGCAGTAATTGGGTCATGTATACTATTGTATATAGTTAATAAATTTAAGGGTAATGAATCTACAAAAGAATAGTGTGTTTTTAGTAAAGCAACTGATTAATTTCCGTTGCTTTTTCAATTCCTTATGGTTCACAGACATTGAAACAATACATTAATTGATGCAGATTTTTTCTGCAAAAAAGGTTGAATATTATCGAATGAGATGTTATTATAATTACGCTAACAAATAATAATTAGCCCATATTTATTTAAAAGATTGGAGATTAAATGAAAATAAAATTAATGGCTGATTCAACATGTGATTTGTCACCGGAGGTTCTGAATAAATATGATATTAGCTTGGCACCTCTTGTTATAACTATAGATGGAATAGAATACAAGGACAAGGTGGATATTTCTAATGATGATTTCTATAAAAACCTTATGACATTTAAAAATCATCCAACAACATCAATGCCAAATCCTGAGTCATATATTTATTGTATTGATGAAGCAATAGAGAATGGATATGAAGAAATCCTTTGCATTTGCATGTCGAGTGGGACAAGCGGTTCATATCAAGGGGCACTTTTAGCGAAGGAATTGTATTATGAAAAGAATCCGGATTCTAATATTAGGTTTGAAGTAATAGATTCTGTTTCCATGAGTCATGGAAGCGGATGGCTTATAATGAAATGCGCCATGTTGTTACAACAGGGATATACATTTGAAGAGCTTATTGATTATTGCGAATCCATAAAATATAGAATAAAACACTTTTTATCTGTAGATGATTTAGATAATTTAATACGAAGCGGAAGATTGTCTAATACGGGTGGTATTATTGGTAAGGTATTAAATATTCAGCCTATTATGTCAATGAAAGATACAAAAGGTGCTGTTATTGCAAAGAAACGTGGGATTAGACAGGTATATAAATATTATATTGAGGAGTTTATAAAAAAAGTCGATTATACAGAATCAAACTTTGTTATAATTGGTTATACATCTGATATTAATAAAGCTGAGAACTTAAAGGCTATGCTTATAAGCGAAGCAGAATTTAAAGGCGACATATATATTATGCAAATGGGAGTAGCAGTAGGAACTCATGTAGGCTTAGGAGGCTTATCAATGTTTTTTGTTGAAAAACCTCATGAAGATTTTATACATCATGTAAAAGAAAAAATTAAAAGCCATATTAATAATTAAAAAATAAATTTAATTTATAATTAAGTATAATAAAAGAACTTACTGCTGAATGAAGTTGTGTAAGTTCTTTTTGATGGAGGCATTATTATGGACATGATAAGTATAGAAAATATAGACATAGAATTAATAAGAAAAAACATAAAAAATGTGCATTTGTCAGTTTATCCCCCAAATGGCAGAGTGAGATTGGCAGTGCCGCAAAGAATGGATGATGAAGCAGCAAGAGCTTTTGCTGTTTCTAAATTATCTTGGATTATAAAACAAAGAAAAAAATTCAGTATGAAAGAGATACAGCTAGAAAAAGAGTATGTGTCTGGAGAAAAACACTTTTTTTTAGGCATTTGTTATTTGTTAAATGTTGTGGAAGCATCTGGAAAACAACATGCTGAAATAAGAAATTCCAAATATATTGATTTGTATGTAAGACCTGGCAGCTCAAAAGAAAAACGAGAAAAAGTTTTATTAGAATGGTATAGAGAAAATTTAAAAAATATTATACCTGTATATATTGAAAAATGGGAAGAGGTCATGAAAGTAAAGGTAAATGACTTTGGTATTAAACTTATGAAGACAAGATGGGGCACATGTAATGTTCGGGATAAGAGGATATGGATTAATCTTGAGCTTGCCAAGAAAAACCCTAGATGCATAGAATATGTTGTTATTCATGAAATGGTTCATCTTATTGAAAGAAGTCATAATGATATATTTAAAGGATACATGAGCAAATTTTTGCCTAATTGGAAAAGCATTAAAGATGAGCTTAATTGAAATTAAATTTGAAAACATTTACAAAAATATTCATATGGAGTATACTTATTACAATGGAGTAAGTTAGCCATTAATTTAAAAAATTTTGGGAGGACTTATGAAAAAAAGAAGAATGTTGAGTGCACTGCTTGCAGTTGTTATGCTGTTAAGCATGAGCATGGTAGGTGCTTATGGTGCGGATTCAACAAGTGGAAAATTCACTGATATTGAAGGATGGTACAAGGAGTACATAGTTGACCTTACTGAAAATGGTGTTATCAAGGGCAAGACAGAAACTACCTTTGAACCAAAAGCAAACATTACCAGAGCTGAGTTTGTAGCTATACTGGCAAGAATGAGCAAGGATGAGCTATCTCAAGCTAAGACTGATTTCAAGGATGTAGATGAAGCTGCATGGTATGCACCATCTGTTGCATGGGCATACAACAATAAAATTGTCCTTGGATACGAAGGGGAGTTTAATCCACTAGACAATATTACTAGACAGGATATGGCTGTTATTTTAATGAAATATGCAGCTTACAAGAATGATTCGCTTAAGGGCGAAGCATCAACAGTATTTGCTGACGATGCAGCTATTGCTGATTATGCCAAGGATGCAGTTTACAAAATGCAATCTGCAGGCTTGATAAGCGGCAAGGAAAATAACAATTTTGATCCTAAAGCTCCTGCAACAAGAGGAGAATGTGCTAAGATAGTATCGATTTATATTGATGTAACCGATGGGGTTGTAAAAACAATTACTATTCTTCAAACAACAGACTTACATGGAAATATTATTGGTTTCTCATATGAAGACAACAAGGCGACAACAAACAATGGCATGGCTAGAGTTTATTCTTATGTACAACAAGTAAGAAGTGAAAATCCTAATACATTACTTGTGGACAACGGAGATACAATTCAAGGAACCATAATGACAGATGATATATATAACAAGCAAGATCTAGAGCATCCTGTTATTGCAGCAATGAATTTCATGAAGTATGACGCAATGACATTAGGAAATCATGAATTCAACTTTGGAATTGATTTAGTAGACAGAATAATTGAACAGGCAAAATTCCCTGTATTGGCCGCAAATGCATCTTACAAGGCTGACAACAAGGATGTTGCTTTAAATTATACAATGATTGAAAAAGACGGCGTTAAGATAGCCGTAATAGGACTCACTAACCCTAATGTTCCAAGATGGGATGGTGAAAAGGTAGATGCTCTCCAGTTTGCTGATATGGCTGAAACTGCAAAAGATGTAGTTGCTGAGGTAAAGGATAAGGCTGACATCATAGTTGCTATGGCACACTCCGGCTTAATAGCTGAGTATGACGAAGAGGGTGGAAGCGACTCTGCAGCAAAAATTATTGAATTAAGCCCTGAAATAGATGCTTTAATGCTAGGACATACACATACAACAGTTGACAAAACTCAAGGAAACACAATCATAGGCGGGGCTAGAAATCTAGGACGTGAAGTTATTAGATATGATTTTGATTTAGATGAGAACAACGAAATAGTTGACAGTGATGTAACTATTGTTGATATGGCAGGATATGTACCAAGTGAAGAAATAGTTAATTTACCAATAGTTAAAGAAGCACACCAAAAGACTCTAGATTATATAAGTGGCGGTGTTGCCAACAGTGATGGAACTACATCAGGAGGTACATTTGGCAAGGCTACAGCAACATTCCAGCCTGTGGATGAAATAAAGGGAATTCCAGAAGGCAAGCTTAGAGACACAGCTGTTATGGATTTAATTAATAAGGTTCAATTATTAAATTCCGGTGCTGATGTGTCAGCAGCAGCATTGTTTAAAGATACATCAGACGTTCCTGAAGGTGAAATTAACTATGGAACTATTTTTAATATTTACAAGTTTGACAATACTTTATATAGAGTGAAGGTTACCGGTAAAGAGCTTAAGACATATATGGAATGGTCTGCAGAATGTTACAATCAATGGGTTCCAGAGGACATATCCATAAGCTTCAATCCTGAAAAACCGGGATATTTATATGACATGTTTGCAGGTGTAGATTACAAAATTGACCTTTCTAAGCCTGCAGGTCAGCGTATAACAGATGTAATGTTCAAGGGTGCACCTCTTAAAGACGATCAAGAACTTACTCTTGCAGTTAACAACTATCGTTATTCATCTGCATTAAAGGCAAATAATATGGTAGCTAACAGCAAGGAATGGGAATCTCCAAATTCTATAAGAGACATGCTTGTACAATATATAACTGATAATACTCCAATCTCTCCAGAAGTGGACAACAACTGGGAAATCACAGGTGTCGATTTATCATCACCTTACAGAGATGAAGTTATAAAAATGGTTAATGACGGCTTAATAGAAAGTCCTTATGGAGCATCACTTAATGTGGATAAATTAAAAGCTGAAGGAATTATCAAATAATAGCACAAAAAGGTGGCTCTTTATTTTAAGAGAGCCATCTTTTTTAATGAAATTTTATTTTTATTTAAGGTAATCTATGCTATAATGAAACGTATGCAATAAAGGTTATTAATTTAGGTGGATAAATTGGTACAACGTGGCATATAAATAAATATAAGTGCGATTAGGACTTAACTTTAAATTGTCGGGAGTGAGTGTATGGTATCTAAGAAAAAATATATTCTTACGGTTATTGTGGCTGTTTTAGTAACTGCTTTTTTAAGCGTTTCTTTGGGAAATGTTCTGTTAGTAGAATTAGGTCAAAAGGTAGTTTTATCTGAAGAAATGTATAATGAAATGAGTGCAATGTATGAAAAATACGCAAAACAAGAAAGTGTTATGCAAATAGCACAGCGTGACTTCTTATATGAAGCGGATGAGGAAAAAATGCTTGAAGGTGCGCTAGAGGGGACTTTAAAGGCTCTTGGAGACCCTTACACACAATTTTTAACTAAGGAAAAATTCGCTGACCTTATGCAGGATACAGAAGGTTCCTATGAAGGTATAGGCGTTTATATAACAGCAAGTGATGATAATAAGATAATGGTAGTATCTCCTATAGAGGATACGCCTGCTGAAAAAGCCGGAATTAAAACAGGTGACAAAATAATTAGGATTAACGGCACTGAATATACAGCAGAGCAAATGAATGAAGCTGTTAGTATTATGAAAGGCGAGCCGGGAACAAGCGTGACTCTTACTATTCAAAGAGAGAAAGAGGATGGAAGCAAAAATATTTCTGATATAATTGTTAATAGAGAAAAGATTACAATTAAAACTGTTAAACCATACATGATGAATGATGGAATAGGCTATATCAGAATTACTACATTTAATATGGAGACACAGGGAGAGTTTGAAACAGCTTATCAAGATTTAAAAAATCAAGGTATGAAGAGTTTGGTAATAGATTTAAGATACAACCCTGGCGGAATAATAGAATCTACTGTGGGAATAACAGATTTATTCTTAGGGGAGGGTATTGTAACATACACTAAGACTAAGGCAGGAGAGGTAGATTATTATAAATCTGATGCAAATAAGGATGATATTCCTATAGTATTGCTTATAAATGAAGGAAGTGCCTCTGCTTCTGAAATTATGGCAGGTGCTATGAAAGATACAGAAAGAGCAACCTTAATCGGTACTAAGACCTTTGGAAAGGGCATTGTTCAAAAGGTACAAAGGTTTGGAACTGATGGTGAGGGTATTAAAATGACTGTTTCTGAATACTTTACTCCAAATGGAATTAACATTCACGGAGTAGGCATAGAGCCAGATATTGAAATTGTATTGCCTGAGGATGCGGTAGGTTACGGCTATGAATACTATGATACTGACAACCAGCTTCAAAAGGCTGTAGAGGTATTAAAGAAATAGAACGAAATAAAAAAGTAGCTTTTAAGTTAAAAGGCTACTTTTTTGTTCTTGTTTATCTTGTGAAACTTATAAATCTTGTTCCTTGAAATTGTAATGTTCCTTCATCGCCCTCTACCAACATGCCAAAATCCTTATCTGGTACAAGTAGCTCCATCCGTTCTCCATTTGACATTTCAAATGTAACATAGTAAGAGGTGCTTGAATGGTGTGTATTGTTATCACCATGATGGTGGTGTGATACATCATATCTTTTGGCAACTATTTTTGTTTGAACAGGTATGATTGGCTGCTTGTTATTGTACATATTTTGTTTAATCCCTTTTATAAATGTCCAAGCTATCACTCCAAAAATAAATATAAAAAAGATTGGAAAAAGTGCCTCCATAATTCCGAATCCAAATCCCATATATCCCATTATGCCCTCCGCTAATATATTAATACTGTGCTGTTTTCATGATCCCATACAACTGTCTTATTGATTGCTTCACTAATAAATCTTAAAGGTACCATTATTCTATTGTTTACCAATTTTGCCGGTACATCTAATGTGGTGGCCTTACCATTTATGTAGGCAGTGTTGCTGTTTGCAGCAATTGAAATAGATGTATCCTCATATTTAACAATAGCTGCATTTTTTGCTTGTTCCCAGCTTACATTGCAGTTCATTACTTCAAATACAGCTCTTAAAGGAACCATTGTTCTTCCATTTTCAATAAATGGCCACTGACCTACGGAGCTAAAATCTATGTATTGGTCGTAAACCTTTACGTTTACTGGATTTTTCGGCTTTGTATCTGTAATGTATTTAAAGGTATCTGAGTTTAATGCAGTGATTGTAGCAACCTGATTTAATCCTTGGTATTGGAACTCTATGGGGTAGCTGCCAGGTTTATTAAACCTAATAGTTCCGTTATTTATGGAAAGACCAGCTTGGTTATTAGGATAAATAAGTACATTGTCTGTAATATTTACCTTCCTGCTTCCAAAAGTGGCATATATATTATATTTTACACTGGAAGCAGTGCTATATACTTGATTTTTAAAATCAAAGTATATACTTTCTGGTGTTTCCTTGTATTTTATATATAAATTTAAAACTTGATATTTGCCGGTATTATCAACCTTTAATTGTCCATAGCCAATTTCAGATATATAATCATATTTAAACAAACCTGACATTGCGTTGTAAATTGTATCTTGTGAAAGTGATTTATTTATTCTTACTGAGATTTTCAAAGGGCGATACTTAATTTTATTTTCAAGTATGTTTGCTAATTCCCCTTCATTTTCAGCTGTATTTTCAGCATCATATATGTCAAGTCCGGTTTTAATAAGTATTTTATCTTGGCTTAGCTCTGTAAGATATTCATAATAGCTTTTAGTTGCTTTTGGAATATCTAAATTTTCATCTATTGTATGATCTTTCAATATTTCTTTGTCAGTAAGCATATAATAGTCATATGAAAGTGTGTCTGTATCAGGCAGAGAGTCATTCCAGGTTGTATCTAAATGAAACCAATAATCCCCCAGCTTAACCATGTTCCATATGTGAAGCTCACCATTTCCTGCACCTGTAACAAGCTGTACAGGTATGTTTAGCTTTTGGAGCATGTTATAGGTTAAAAGAGCATAGCCGTTGCATACAGAAGTTCCTTCAGTAAGCAGCTCGTAATCTGAATATCGTTGCATACTCTCGTCATATTTGCTGTGTATAACTATGTAATCATGGATTGCTAAGACCTTTTCATGGTCATTCATATAGGGCTTTATAATTTCTGATAATATAGAATCTATTTGTTTGTCTGCCAATACTCTTTGAGAGCTTGTAATTATATAATCCACATCAACATTAATGTTTACAAGTTTTGTAGTTCCGTTTAATTCCCAGCTAATGGATTTAACATTAGAATTTATATATGTATCTTTGCTGATTGATTTAGTTAATATATTTTCTATATTATCCAAGGAGCCTGTATATTTTATTGTAAAATCCTGATTATAACTGCTCATTTGTTGTAATAAAACATTTTCCAGCTCATTATGATTGCTTGCATTTAAATCAGCTCCAAGCACTTTGCTGCTTGTAAGGGCTGCTAAAATTGTAATACTTAAAGCAAATTTTAAAATAGAATTTTTCACTTTATCACCTTCCTTTACGTGGGAGCCATATTAATTATATACTATATTTTGGAATTTATAAAGGGCTTTTACAAATTTACACTAATAGTTGAAAGATTCTTAAATTTAATATATTATAACAAGGTGAATATATCCCCGTTACATAAAATTATTATTGATTAAACATATTAGACGTAAATTTTTTGAAAAAGTTTCAAAATAGGAGAAATAATGTATAAAAATATTTTAAATAAAATCTTGCTTAGTGAGAGGCCTTCAAAAGGCATATATAAATTAATTGAAACAGGAGAAATAGATGAAATTATTCCTGAACTCTTGGCTCTTAAGGGGTTTGATCAAAAAACTCCCTATCATGACAAGGATGTTCTTGAACATACAATGGCAGTACTAGATGCTATTAAGCCTACCCTTGTGCTACGGATGGCGGCACTTCTCCATGATATTAGTAAGCCTGAATGCTTTACTGTGGATGAAAATGGCACAGGTCACTTTTATGGCCATCATATAAAGTCCGCGGAGGAAAGTGAAAAAATACTTAGAAGGCTTGGTTATGATGAGGGTTTTATAGAGGATGTAAAAATATTAATAAGGTACCACTACATTAAAGCGAAAAATTTAAAAGAACGAGGCATTAGCACTTATGTAGACCCTGTTGGAGTTAATCGAATTGATGATTTACTCGAGCTTGTAAGAGCAGACAAGGCAGGAAAGCCTGCAAATGTTGATGAAGACGTTGTGGAGAAGCTAAGAAAGTTAATAAATGAATATTTGAAAAATTGATGATATAGATGCCATAAAGTAGTTACTCTTAGGTAATCTTATGTTTAAACATGCTTACCTAAGAGTACATAGTCTTTACTTAATGTTCATATAGCATTTCCACTGCAATATTCTTAAAACAGACTCATCTATCCTATTTTGTGGAATGCTTCCGTCTTCTACAGCATTTAAAAGAAGTTCATAGCTTTTTTCAAAGTCTGTCACTATAAGCATGTCATTGCCAGCCAATACTGCCATTACCTCAGGGGGAAGCTCTAGTTCAAGTTCGGCTATTGCTGCCATGGATAAATCATCTGTCATGACAATTCCTGTGAATTCAAGATCGTTTCTTAAAATATCAATAACATTTTTTGAAAGTGATGCAGGTAACTCATTGTCTATTGCTTCCACTACATTGTGTGAAACAAGTATGCTTTCAGCTCCGGATTCTATGCCTGCTATAAACGGTAAAAAGTCATGATTTAAAAATTCTTCATATGGTCGTTTGTCATGAGCAAAGCCTGTGTGGGTGTCCACATTGTTTCCATAACCTGGGAAATGCTTCAATGTGGATGATATATTACTTTCATTCATTGATTCTACAACGGTTTTTACATATTTTGCTGTCTGTGATGCTGTCTTACCAAATGCTCTTTGGTATATAAAATCTTCTTCATTAACAGATACATCAGCAACAGGCGCCAGGTTTAAATTAACGCCCAGCCCAAGCAATAGCAGTGACTTTTCTTTAGCATCTCTTTTTATTTCATCTAAGCCACCAATTGCATAAAGCTCTTGAGGAGATTTGAATCGTTCCTTTGCAAGAAGAGGATTTGAGCTTACTCTCACTACAGTTCCACCTTCTTCATCAACACCTATAATCATAGGTGTTTTGCTGTTATCTTGATAAAATTTTATATTATCTATAACCTGCTCCTTTGTTTTATCTTGAAAATCCCTTCCAAACAATATAAAGCCTCCTGGATTCATGGAAAGGTACGAGTCAAGTTGCTCAGGCAGAGGACACCTAACAAGAAACATTTGTCCGATTTTTTCTTCTAAGGTCATTTGATTCAATGTATTCATTGCTTCTTCCTCATATTCATGAAACAGATCCGTGTTTTCAGGTTCAACAGGAATTACAGGTTCTATTGGCTTTGAAGGTTCTTCTGCGCCAGGTGGATTTTCGTTGTTTATGTCTGTACTCCCTGGTGGATTATTTATTGCACTGCAACCCATTAACAAAAAAGTCATGAGGTATATTAAATTTTTTTTCATTCTTTTGCTCCAATTTATT
>CAZJKK010000049.1:0-14410 GCA_964546605.1 uncultured Clostridia bacterium | reverse complement strand
GTACAATATTTAATAACAGAAGTATTATCTTTATCTCTTTTTATAACAGCACTTAAAATTATCAGGTTTGAATAACCAGCAACAAACATAACTGCTAACGCTGTGGAAGGAACTATTCTAAAAAGTGAAAAATACATTAGAATTATTAATGTAATGCCCACTATTCCGCTAAGTTGTTCCGTTTGAATTTTAGGCTTAATATAATAATTTAATGTCCTGTATGTCTCCTTTAAATTTGTTAATTTAGTCAAAATAACATAAAAAACCAGAATTAATATACTTATGAAAAAACCATCATAAAATAATTTAAAGGAAGATATGAGAAGAGCAGCAAAACCAATGGCAAAGCCAATTAAAGGCAGAACAAAAATACCAGATATGTAATCCTCTTCATTAGTTTCAGCATAAATGGTAATATTGATGCAAGTATATTTTTTCAGCATTAAAACCATGCCAAGGACAATACTTCTTAAGTCAACCATAATTCTACCCTCATCATTTTTACCATTATAACATAAATGAAATAATTAATAAATATGTAAATTTAAAACATTACAAGCTATATAATCTCATAAGTATTTGATATGCCTCTTGATATGTCAAATAATCATTTGGTTTAAAGCTATTTCCCTCACCCTCAAGCAAATTTTTGCCTGCAGAAAAATATATAAAAGTTTTTTCTTCTGTTTTAATATTTTCTAAATCATCATAATTCAATATTTTATAATCTGTTATATCTTCTCCAAGTTCTGATGCTATGTAATAAAACAGCTTAGCTACTTCAAGCCTGTTTATGTATTCATTAGAATTTAACATCCAACCTTCGTCTATTAAACCCATTTGATAGGCTTCATGTAATCTTTCCTGATTTTCACTGAATGCAATACTTTTCAAAAACTCACAATCAGCATTATTGTCCACAAAAATTTCACCTTTAATAGGATCTATGGAAACAAACTCTTCATTGTTCATAATTTCAAAGCTTTTATCAAAATTCTCTTCTCCAAGTTTTTTCTCTATAATATTTAAGGCTATAATATAAAAATCTTCCTTTGTAATATTGGAATTATAAATACCTTTAAACTCCTCAGGTATCAATGAAGCCTCTTCCATTGCTTTAATAGTATCCATTGCCCACGCAGCTGGTTTTTGTGGCAATGATTCATGCCCTACAAGGGAGCCATCTTTAACGGATGTAAAACTTTGATCTATAACAAAGAACAAATATTCTAGTTTTTTATGTATTAAGGTATAATTTCCATCATTAATATTTCTAAGCTTATCAGGATAAGCCACTGAATACCACATTAAATCAGAAACTTCATCTTCAAAGCTGTTGGCTGAATGCTTGTTAGCAAATAGTTTGTCATAACCGTTCTGCCATGTGCCGTATTTACAGCCATTGTTAATTTTTTCAAATTCAGATTTAATTTCATCATAACCATATACTTCAAACAAATAATCACTTATGTAATGACTCATTTCATGAATAAAAACCTGTTCTGATGCAGCATTTGAATCAAAATACAGACCACTTTTCATTGTATTAATAAATATATTTGCTGAAGTATCATTTAACATATATTCTGAATAAATATCGCCTATTTTTTCTGTCTTACTTAATATTACATTTGTTTTAATGCCACGGCTTAAATTATATTCAGTAACTTCCTTTATTGTACCTTCAGGAAATCTGCCTAGCCCCCTGCTTATCACCAATATTGCTTCATCATAGCTTGTATTATCTTTGCTATCAGACAACATAATATTAATGCCATATTCTTCTTCAAGATTATATTCCATGCCAAAAGCAACTGCACCAAATAAACATAGTATTAATGTAATTAATAGAACTTTACTTGTCTTTATCATAATCTACCTCGCAAACATTTTTAATAAAGTGAGATTAAAAAAAGTATAGCACATTAAAAAATAATTATCAATACAAAAATGTAAACGTTTACTAATATTTTGCTATATCTTGTTTATTTTGTTATACTATTATATTATATATATTAAAAATATATGATATAAATTTACTTAGGAGTCTGGCATATGAAAATTACGGTTATTTCGGTAGGAAAAATTAAAGAGAAATTTTTTACAGATGCCATAAATGAATATACAAAGAGATTATCAAAGTTTTGCAAGCTTTCAGAGGAAATAATTCAGGATGAAAGAGCAGACGAAAGCTTTTCTCAATCTGAAATTGAACAGGTCAAAGTAAAGGAAGGAGCTAAAATATTAAGTAAGGTTCCTAAAAACTCCTATGTGTTTGTGCTTGATGTAAAAGGAAAGCAATTATGCTCTGAAGAGTTGGCAGAAAAAATAAATTATTTAGGAATAGATGGAAAATCGGATTTGACATTCATAATAGGTGGCAGTAACGGCTTGTCAGAAGAAGTGCTTAACATTGCAGATTTCAAGCTTTCATTTTCCAAAATGACATTCCCACACCAACTGTTTAAAATAATACTCTTAGAACAAATTTACAGAGCATTTAAAATAAATGCAGGAGAAGCTTATCATAAGTAAATACCCTGTTTTCGCAGGGTATTTTACTTTTATTTGTTTATAACAACTGTGATTAACATTACCCTTTCATAGTTCTGTCATAAGAACTTTATTTCTACCCATGTTCTTTGCCTTGTACAGCTGATTGTCCGATGTTTCCATTATGTTTGATATGCTTTTGAAATCCCGAATTTTAAATAATGACCCACCGATGCTTATAGTAATTAGTTCCTTTACACCTTCATGATTGTAGTATATCCCCAGATTTTCCACGCTACTTCTTATTATATTGCCTAATTCTATGGATTCTTCATAATTTATATTTCTTGCCACATAAACAAATTCTTCGCCCCCATAACGGCCAAAAACATCATTTCTTTTTTCCTGTATTTCCTTTATGCAATTAGATATTGTTTTTAGGCATTCATCACCTTTTGAATGTCCCCAATAATCGTTGTATTTTTTAAAGTTATCTATATCAATCATATATAGAACAGCAATTTCATCTGTACTATTTTCCAACAATTTTTTTAGATAGCAATTTATATATCTTCTGTTAGGAATACCTGTAAGCTCATCTTCAAGAGCAGATTGCTGAAGTTCTTTACTGGCTTTTTTTATTTTTTCAATTTCATTTTTTTGATTTAATATTTCTCGTTCTAATTTATTTTTTATTATTTCAAATTTATCATTATCCTTAAAATACTGCATTTCAATTTTAAGTATCTCCAACTTATCTCCAGTTTCAGCAGCAGATATTACTTCATTGATTCGAGAAAAATACTTATAATATACAAGAGCAGATTTATAATCTTGGATTTTTTCATAATATTCAGAAATTAATTTATAAATAATTCTGATTTTTTTATTTGAACCTATATCAATAGCTATTTCCAATGCTTTTTCATAATATAATGCTGATTGATTCAAATCTTTATGTAAATATAAAATTCCTATATCGATTAATACATCTATTATATAATATTTATTATTTACTTCTTTTAATCTATTTAAAGATTTATAATAATATTCTTCTGCAACACTGTATTTTTCAAGAGCAAAATAAGTTTTGCCTAACTTATCCTCCACTTCTCCAAGAGTAACCATATCTTTTTCATCTAAAAGAATTTTATAGCTTTTAATAAAATAATCCAAAGCATTATAATAGCTTTTGGCTTGAAAATACACCTCTCCCATATTGCTGTATAATGAAGCTGTATTAAGCTTAAAGTAATTTTCATTGCAAATTTCTAAAGCTTGCTTATAATATTCAATTGAAATGTCATAGCTTTCCGATTCTCTGTATACTTCCCCTATATTGTTTAATACACAGCTTAATAAATAATCATCTTCAAAATTGTTAAATAATTCTTTTGAATTAAAAAAATATTTTAGAGCTTCTTCATACTTGGAGTTATAAAAATAAGCTATACCAATTATGTTTAATGCTAATATTTGGCCATTAAATTCTTTTTCAACTTCAAACAGTTCAAGAGCCTTTAAAGAAAAATCCAACATTAAATTAATTTCTGACCTTACCCTACAAGCTTGTGCCATTTTTATTAAAGAATATCCCTGTTCAATTTTTAAATTGTTATTAACTGCTATATTATAAGCTTCGTTGCTTATTTCGTATGATTTATACGGATCTAGAGCTGATATTTTTTTCGCTTCTTCTAATTTTTCATATATTAACTTAGATATCTCATTAGACATACACATTCCTCATAAAATAATTTCTGCAAAATGACTCATCATGCTTAGTTAATATTTTACAAAATTTTACTTATAAATACAAGGAATTATTAACAATACATCTTAAAAATGTTATTCACGCTGATGGATATCTCATTTGTCTATTATGATTATTAAAAATTTTTTTATAAACTTATGAGCGATTTTATATGGTTTGATATATTTTAGAACTACTTTTTAAAAAAATCATATTATGTATTAAAAACTTATAAGGAGGATTAACTTGGATATCCGTAATGAAATAGAATTTTGGACCAGAATAATGAGGGATCATGCAATGTTTCAATATACAAGCTTAGCACCTACTGAGACTGATGCAATAAACACCGCTAATTCATTTATTAACTTATTTGAAAGACTTAATATTGAAATTAACTCAAGGCAAACAAATAACTTAAATCTAATAAGAAACTCAAAAACTGCAGTCGTACAATTCATTGAATTTAAAAGGCGTTTGCTCTATGGGCTTATGACCTGTAATTTGCAGCTTAGAATGACTCCCTCATTTTTAAACCACATGATTAATGAAGCATTGGAATTCTTAAATGTGCTTAATTTATATGACGGAACGACGCCATATAACCAAACCCTTGAAAACTTAAGAATTCATAAGGTATGGCTTTCTGATGCATCCGGCCATGCCAGTGCTGTTGCATCAGAACTTGATGCCATAGAATCAGAGCATGTGTCTTTAGCCAATGAATTTGCTAAAAAGTTTGACAAACAATTTAAAAAGGCTTATGAAATGTATACAATGTACGAAAGGACCGGATTAGAAAACGGATCTTTGCAAGCTTTAAATTTGCAAGTTATAACGGTTATGACCGATTTTATTAATTTCCTGGAAAATATAGAAGAACAAAGGGATGATTGCACATTGTTTTCTACAGGTACATTTTCTCCTGAAATACCTAGACACATGATGCTAGAGGAAGGATACTATATTTATAAAATTAGAGAATTAAGCGAAAGATTTGGTTAAAAAAACTCCCGCTGCAACTAGCGGGAGTTTTCATTTCCATATTATCTCATGAAATATTCATCCTTCAACATGGAATAAATTATTTGGTCCAAAAAACCTCTTTCTGATTTATAATTCTGCCTTAGTACTCCGTCCTTATGCATGCCCATTTTTTCATAAAGCATAATTCCAATTATGTTATCCGGATATACATCCAGCCAAAAGCGGTTCATTTTTAACTCTTCAAATGCTAACTTAAAAAGTGCTGTCATTACTTCTTTTCCATATCCCATACCTTTTTTTGAAATAACAACTCTTCTTAGTTCAAACTTTTCTGATTTTTTATCTAAATAATTAAGTGCAAAGCCCACAGTTTCATGAGTATCTCTTTCTTTAATTACTAATAGAAGAAAATCGCTGCTTTCTATTTCTGCCATATGGTCTTCATAAGTTCCTTTCCAAACGAAGTTTGTGTTATCCTTATGTCTTTCCATTTCCATTATTTCTTCAATGTGATTTTCCTTAGCATCAATAATATAAAGCCTGTTAGTTCCTAGCATAATTCTCTCCTCATTTAATTACAAAGTTTCAAACATTCAACTTGACCACCAAGAATCGTATCCATTGAACATTATGTGACATTAATAATCCATTTTCTTGACTTCAATCGAACTAATCCTAATATACATTTTACTACTTCTTCAATAATAGCTAATCCATATACTAAGTGTACTGGAAACTTAAATATAAATGCACCTAATATTGTTAATGGCACGCCTATAAACCACATAGTGAACCCTTCAATCCTTAAAGCACTTCTTGCATCCCCTGAGCCACGTAAAATTCCCACTATTATAACCATTCCAACTACTCGAACTATAAAAATAAAAGAAATTATATATAACATTATCAAAGTGCTGTTCCTTACATCACTGGAAACATTAAATAAATTTAAGATTAATGGAGAGCTTAATGCTAAAATTATGCCCAATACTATACTTACAATTAATGACACTCTTAAATACTTTTTAGCATAATCAATGCATAAATCCTCTTTTCCCTCTCCAATGCTATTTCCAATCATTATAGCTGAAGCACTTGCAAGTCCGAATGTTACCACCATGAACATATTGCTTACTGTGTTGACAATTTGAACAGCTGCTGTTGCTCCTGTTCCCATGCGGCCGTAAACCACTGAATATATTATGCTGGCTAACGCCCAAAACACATCATTTAATAAAACCGGGAGAATAATTTTATAGGATTTCTTGGTAAAAATTAAATCTATATTAATTAATTCTTTTAAACTTGCTGCAAATACACTGTTATTTTTATAAACTAAATATAAAAGTATTATTGCTTCAACTGCTCTTGCTATTAAGGTAGCTAATGCTGCTCCCTCCACACCTAAAGCAGGAGCACCAAGTTTTCCAAATATAAGAATATAATTAAAAAATACATTGCATAAAAGTGCTGCTATGTTAACCACCAATGGAGCTATAGTATTTCCGATTGAACGAAGAGAGTAGCTATATACAAATGTTAATCCTGTAAAAATATAACTATATAAAACTATATATAAATATTTCCCTCCTAAATCTATAACAATAGAATCTTTATTAAATAATGCAACAATTTTTCCAGGATTAATAAATCCTAAAGCCATAAAAACAACAGAAACTAATGTTATCGATATTAATCCTAAACCTAATATTCTTTTAATATTTATAAAATCCTTCTTGCCCCAATATTGGGAAATAAAAACACTGATTCCTCCGCATAGTCCCATAAGTATCATACTAAAAAAGAAAAAGTATTGATTTGCAATTCCAACAGCAGCAATTTCAACTTCTCCCAGCTTTCCAACCATAATGGTATCTACCATATTCAGTGATGATGTAACTAAATTTTGAATCATTATGGGAAGAGCAATTTTCAACATATTGCTGAAAAATTCCTTATCTACCATTACTTTTGAAAATAATTTTATTGCTTTGTTCATATATACCTCCAAAAGGTATTATATCTTTTTTTATTAAAAAGCTCAATGTAAAATTATATACTATTTTAAGAAGTTATATTTTTAATACTAAATAATTATGAAAAATTTTTACTTTTTTTCCCAATTATATTGAAAATTTTCTTTAATTGTGCTATACTATTTAAATAAAGGATGATTCATATGGAAATAGAAATTAGATTGTTTGCTTCATTTAGGAATGGACGTTGGAAAAGCAAACGTATGCCCGTAAACAACGACTCACATATCTACCATATTCTTGATTTGCTCCATATACGTAAAGATGAAATTGGAATGATTCTTGTTAACGGCACTTACAAAGATGTTGATTATAAATTAAATAATGGAGATATATTGTCACTTTTTCCTCCTGTAGCAGGAGGATAGTTCCCGATTCACATATGACCTTAGGCCAATGTGAACGTTAGGGCGTGAAGAGCAATTTTTACACCTGCCATTGTGCGAAGGGATACAAATTAACCTTGGTTAATTTGTGTCCCTTTTGTTTTAATCTAAAGGATTAAAGCAAATGAACTCATTTTAAAAATTTATTGCATTAAGGAGGTAATTTATGTCAAAGGGTTTAGTTGTTTCTCCGGAAAAATGTACCGGATGCAGGACATGTGAGCTAGCCTGCTCATATAGCAAGGGAGAAAATTTCAATCCAAAAGATTCAGCAATTTCTGTTATGTTTTTTGACGAGGTGGGTTTGCAAGTTCCAATGATGTGCATGCAATGTGATGAACCTCATTGCATGACAGTGTGTATGGTTAACGCATTAACAAAAGATGAAAAAACAGGTGTAGTAAATTACGACAAAGAAAAATGCATAGGTTGTAAAATGTGTATAAGCGCTTGCCCATTCGGCAACATGACTTATAGTTCCAGGCTTAAAAGAGTTATTAAGTGCGACATGTGCAGCGGTGACCCTCAATGTGTTAAAATGTGCAACTATAGCGCATTGGAATACAAGGAATTAGACTCTAATCTGGATAAAAGGAAAAATATTGCTAAACAATTTATGGAAGCATATGGAGAGGGGGCTAAATAATGAAGGGCTATATAGGAAAATTAATAAGAGTAAACTTAACTGATAAGGTTATTAAGGTTGAAAAATTAAACATGATTTATGCTAAAGATTTTATTGGCGGCAGAGGTCTTGGTTCCAAGTATTTGTATGAAGAAATCGATCCCCAAATTGATGCTTTAAGCCCTGAAAACAAACTTATATTTATGACAGGTCCCGTAACAGGAACATATGCTACGTGTGCAGGAAGATTCAATGTTGTTGCTAAGGCTCCTTTAACAGGAACCATTGGTGCTGCTAACTCCGGTGGATATTTCGGACCTGAGCTTAAGTTTGCCGGATACGACGGAATAATTTTTGAAGGCAAAGCAAACAAGCCTGTTTATTTACATATAAATGATGATTTAATAGAATTAAAGGATGCAAGCCACCTATGGGGCAAGGATGTTTTTGAAACAACTGACACTTTAATCAATGAAAACGAAGAAGATGCTAAGGTAGCATGTATAGGTCCTGCGGGAGAAAATCTTGTTTTGTTCGCAGGAATAATGAATGACAAGGATAGGGCTGCAGGAAGGTCCGGTCTTGGAGCTGTTATGGGTTCTAAGAATTTAAAAGCTATTATAGTTAAAGGAACCAACGGTATTGGTGTTGCAAATCCTCTTCAGTTTAACAAGGCTGTTGCTGATGCAAGACAAAAGTTAAACTTAAATGGAGTAACTCAAAAAGGAGGGGGGCTTGCAACCTACGGTACAGAAGTGTTGGTTAATATATTAAATGAAATGCATGCATTGCCAACTAGAAACTGGCTAGAATCAAGATTTGAAGATGCTGAAAAAATCAGCGGCGAAGCTTTAGTTGAAAATTACCTGGTTAAAAACAAGGCTTGCTACGCATGTCCTATTGGCTGCGGCAGAGTTATTAAAATTCCTGATGGCAAGTATAAAGGAATAGTTGCCGGTCCGGAATATGAAGCCGGTTGGTCTTTTGGGGCATCCTGTGGTGTAAGTGACCTAAATGCCATAAATAAAGCAAATCACGTATGTAACATGCTTGGATTAGACCCAATCACCATGGGTGCTACAATTGCATGCGCCATGGAGCTTTATGAAAAAGGATACATCACAGAAGATGATTTAGGCGGCAGAGAGCTTAAGTTTGGAGATGCTGACAGTATATTATCATGGACAGAAAAAACAGGATATAGAGAAGGATTTGGAGATCTGCTTGCTCTTGGCTCCTACAGACTGGCAGAAAAATTTGGTTATCCTGAGCTATCCATGACCGTTAAAAAACAAGAAATGCCTGCATATGACGGCAGGGCAATTCAAGGTATGGGATTATCTTATGCAACGAGCAACAGAGGCGGCTGCCACGTAAGAGGCTATGTTACTTCTACAGAGGTACTTGGTATTCCTATGAAGACGGACCCACTTTCTACAGAAGGAAAAGCTCCACTTCTGAAATTATTCCAGGACCTAACTGCACTTGTAGATTCTTCAGACATTTGTTTGTTTACAACATTTGGTATAGGCCTTCCAGAAATATCCGGAATACTTAGAGGTACAATTGGAATTGAAGAAACTAATGAGGAATTATTAAAAGTAGGAGAAAGAATTTGGAACCTTGAAAAGCTATTCAACTTAGAAGCCGGCTTAACAAGGCAGGACGACATGCTTCCTCCTAGACTTTTAAACGAACCTGTAACAAGCGGTCCTTCAAAAGGAAAGGTAACAGAGCTTGAAGTAATGCTTAATGAATATTATAAAGTGAGAGGATGGGATATGGAAGGTATTCCTTCTGAAGAAAAACTTCAAGAACTTTCTTTAGAAAACAGAATAGTTGCAGAAGCTTATTAATATTAAAACGAACATCTGCAGCCAGCAGATGTTCGAATTTATTTTAAGGCGGTGACTTAAACGCAATGACAGTAGACATTATAGCTGATTTCAGCGAATCTTTAGAATTAATAAAAAAATACCCTGCAGAAAAAAGATTTACTCTTGCAATTCTACAGGACGTTCAAAATAAATATGGATTTGTTCCAAGAGAAACAATGAATTATATTTCTCAATATTTAAATTTGCCTATAAGTGACATATTCAGCATGGCAACATTCTATAAGGCTTTAAGCCTAAAGCCTAAGGGCAAGCATATTATAAAGGTGTGCAATGGTACTGCCTGCCACATAAGGGGTTCTAACATTTTAATAGATGAACTTGTTGAAATTTTAAATATTAAGCCAGGAGAAACAAGCGAAGACGGGTTGTTTTCTGTAGAAATAGTCAACTGCCTAGGCGCATGTGCATTGGCTCCTGTCATGGTTATAGACGGTAAATATTATGGAAGCATGACCAAGGAAAAAACCAGGGAAGTTTTAGATGAATACAAGGAGGCATCACATGAATAAGGATACTCCAAAAAAAATATTAGTATGCTGTGGTACAGGTTGCCTTGCAAACAACAGCTATAAAGTATATGAAAAGTTCACAGAATTATTAGATCACACAAATATACAAGTTTCTCCTTATGCTAAGGCAACAGGCTGCAACGGTCTTTGTGAAAAGGGTCCCGTAGTAAAAATATTGCCTGATGAAATATCTTATTTCAAAGTTTCTCAAAAAGATGTTGAGGAAATTATAAACAAAACAATATTATGTGGCGAAATAATTGACAGGCTTTTGTATTATGACACAAATGAGAAAAAAAGAATTATTTCTCACAAAGATGCCATCTTTTACAAGCATCAACACAAAATTGCCTTAAGAAACATAGGTGAAATTGACCCTAAAAGCATCGAGGATTACAAAGAAAAAGACGGCTACAAAGCTTTGGAAGTGGTTCTTTCTTCCATGACACCCGAGGATGTAATCAAGGAAATTGAAGAATCCGGCTTAAGAGGAAGAGGCGGTGCAGGATTTCCTACAGGCAGCAAATGGAGGACGTGTTCAAAATTTAGCAACAACCCTAAATATGTGGTATGCAACGGTGATGAAGGTGACCCCGGCGCTTTTATGGACAGAAGCATAATGGAAGGCGACCCCAATACTGTTATTGAAGGAATGATTATTTGCGCATATGCAATAAATTCTAACAAAGGATTTCTTTATATTAGAGATGAATATGAGTTGGCAAGAAAAAACATGCAAATTGCCATTGACATTGACAGAGACCACGGATATTTAGGAAAAAACATTCTTGGCAGCAGCTTTAGTTTTGACTTAGAAATAGTAAGAGGCGGCGGTGCCTTTGTATGTGGTGAATCCAGTGCACTTATGGCATCCATTGAAGGAAATGTTGGTGAACCAAGAGCAAAATATATTAGAAGTGTTGAAAAGGGTCTTTGGGATAAGCCAACAGTATTAAACAACGTAGAAACTTGGGCAAATATACCACCTATTATATTAAATGGAGCTGATTGGTTTAAAAAAATTGGTACCAATAAAAATTCCGGAACAAAAGTATTTTCTCTTGTGGGTAAGGTTAAGAACACAGGTCTAGTGGAAATCCCAATGGGTACCACATTAAGGGAGCTTGTTTTTGACATTGGTGGCGGAATAATTAAGGACAGACCTTTTAAAGCAGTTCAAACAGGCGGTCCTTCCGGTGGTTGCATACCAGCTTCGAACCTTAGTGTATCTATGGATTTTGATTCATTGAATAATATTGGTTCCATGATGGGTTCAGGGGGCGTTATTGTAATGGATGACACCACATGCATGGTGGAGCTTGCCAGATACTACATGGATTTTCTTTCTGAGGAATCCTGCGGAAAATGTACTACATGCAGAGAGGGAATAGGCTTGCTTCTTAAAATATTAACCCGGATTACTGAAGGAAGCGGAAAGCTAGAAGATTTGGACTTGTTAGAAAGTTTAAGCGAAACTGTAAGTGAAGCTTCTCTTTGTGGACTGGGAAAGACTGCTCCAAATCCTGTAATGACATCGCTTAAATATTTCAGAAATGAATATATTGATCATATTGTAAACCATAAATGCACTGCAGGGGTATGTAAAAACCTGACCACATATTTAATCCATAAAGACACGTGTATTGGCTGTGGCTTATGTAAAAGAAAATGCCCATCAGATGCTATTCTCGGCGCGTCAAAAGAACCTCATGAAATAACTTCAGATAAATGCATTAAATGCGGGACCTGCTACAGTGTATGTCCTACAGGTGCAGTAAAAATAGGAGGTGCCTATGAAAATTAAGGTTGATGGCGTTTATTATGAAGGTATTGAGGGTGAAACCTTAATGGAACTTGCCAAAAGAAACAACATAGACATTCCTAATCTTTGCCATAAGAGCGGTCTTGAAGGTCAAGGCAGATGCAGATTATGTATGGTTGAAGTTACTGAAAATAATAAAACAAAGGTGGTTTCCTCCTGTATATATCCTATAAAGGATGAAATCGAGGTAAAAACCAGTACAGATAACATAATTAAAATGAGAAAGAATATTATTATGCTTTTACTTTTGAAAACACCTCACAATGAATACATTAACAAGCTGGCAGATAATTACCATGTTACCCCCCCATCATCATATACGGATGAATCCAGCAATGAAAATTGTATTCTCTGCGGACTTTGTGTGAAAGCATGTGAAAAAATGGGTACCTCAGCAATATCTTTTGTAAACAGAGGAACAACAAAAAGGGTGTCAACTCCCTATGATGATGCTTCAAAGGACTGCATTGGTTGTGGTGCTTGCAAAGAAGTGTGCCCTACTGATGCAATTAAATTAAAAGATGAAAAGGGTAAAAGAACCATATGGAATAAAGAATTTGAGTTGATTGAATGTGAGCTTTGCGGCAAGTATTATACCACAGAAGAAGCTCTCATCTTCATAAACGACAAAACCCATGATGATAAGAATAACATTTGTGACACATGCAGAAAAAAAATTGTCAGTGAGAAATTTAAAGAGTCGTTTAAAATATATTTTTAATTGCACATTCTGTCGTAACACTTTGAACTTTGTCGAATAAGATATTAATGAGCTTGGCTCAAATTTAATATGGAAAAGGTGTTATTATGGGATGCCACAATAGATGTGCGAATAATATAAATAGAAACGGTCAAGTTATGGGTGAATTTGGAACAACAAGAATAGCTTTAAGAGGACCGGGATGCATAAATGGTACAGGACGCTGCAACGTTGCAGGTGCTCAAGGTCGTTGCACAGACAGATTTGGAATGGGTAATGATTTTGTTAATACCGGTGATGTAATGGGTGAAAGCGGAAATCGTCGTTGCTTTAGAGATGACGTAATGGGCGAAGGCGGAAGTCGCCGCTGCTTTAGAGACGAAGTTTTAGGCGAAGGCGGAAGTCGTCGTTGCAATAGAAATAATGTTCAAGGCACAGGCGGAAGAAATAGACACTGGGATTGCTGTGACTGCCTTGAAACTCCATTCACAGTTCCAAGATAACATAAATGAGCAGAAAATCTGCTCATTTGTATGACCTACCGCCATTTTTCAATATTTTTATGAAAAATGGCGGTAGGTCAACCGCAACGAGTTCCCAAATTTTATGAGCGATAGCGAATAAAAAATTTTAGGAACGAGACTGCGTACTCTGACAACTTAAAAATGAAAAGAAAATATTATATAAATAGGTAAATATTAATAAGTTTATTTTATTTTTAAGAGTAAATAATATTTATATAGCTTCATATGAAAGTTGAAAGGAGCTGTATAACATGAGTAGCAGAAATAAATTAGTTGTTCCTGAAGCTCAGCAGGCTATTAACAATTTAAAAATGGAA
Organism: uncultured Clostridia bacterium; assembly: GCA_964546605.1. Lineage (GTDB taxonomy): Bacteria > Bacillota > Clostridia > Tissierellales > Sedimentibacteraceae > Sedimentibacter. The sequence continues at coordinate 360 of CAZJKK010000049.1, read as the reverse complement.
ATTGCTCAGGATATGGGTATTCCCACAATCAATGGTATGACATCACAAATGTATCCTGCTATTGTTAATGGTCTAAGCGTCAGAGAAATGGTCCGCATGGGCGAAAATATGCTTATAAACAAGCAAAATTCTCCATCAGACAGAGATATATTTTAAGGCTATTTATGCAAAAGCACCCCGAACTTAGAGGGTGCGTCTTAGGGATTTTTAATCCCGGAAAAATATCGGCATAGTTTGGTTTAGTTACCGGCTATGCCGATTTTTCTTGTTCTGTAGTGGATGTAGAAACCGATGTGTCAAATTCTCCAATGCAGTTATAAACGATTTTGATGCGCTGTACTCGTCTGCCCTCAATGCGCT
>CAZJKK010000048.1:0-14433 GCA_964546605.1 uncultured Clostridia bacterium | reverse complement strand
TAAGTATTGATTGGGTCACAGCATAAAGATGTATGTGCTGACAATATAACTCCAGTTGTGCCACATACCTTTGATAATTCTTCAACTGCCAAAATATAAGTTAAATTATCGCAGCCTTGTCCACCATATTCCTTTGCAAATGGAATACCCATAAAACCGTATTTTTTCATTTTTTCTACAGTTTCAACCGGAAATCTTTCTTGTTCATCAATTTCCTGAGCCAAAGGCTCAACTTCATTGACAGCAAAATCTCTGAAAAGCTGTCTCGCCATTGAATGTTCCTTGCTTAATTGAAAATTCATGAGTCTACTCCTTAAATTTTTTGTTTGCCCTTTTTGTTATTTTTTTCACCTCTATAGCTAAAAAAATTTAGCCATTTAACATTCTAATTATACTACATTGTATAAAATTTATCAACCCGCAATTTTGAATAATTGTGGTATTGTTTTCCTATATCCATCTTATTTAAAGTCAGGATGTCTTTTTTCTAAGAATGCATTCATGCCTTCTTTTTGTTCTTCCCCTGCAAAACACATAGCAAAAGCATTGCATTCATATGCAATTCCTGTATCAATATCTGTTTCATAGCCTATATTTATGGATTCCTTTGAATATCTCACTGCGACTCTTGAGTTTGATTTAATTTTATCAGCCATTTTATAAGCTTCTTCCATTAATGTATCTTTATCCGTTACTTTGTTAACAAGTCCTATACGATAAGCTTCTTGTGCGTCAATATGACTTCCTGTAAAAATAATCTCTTTTGCTCTTCCCATGCCCACTATTCTTGCAAGTCTTTGTGTTCCTGAAAATCCTGGTGTAATGCCAAGACCTACCTCAGGCTGTCCAAATTTAGCCTTTTCAGATGCAATTCTAATATCACAAGCCAAGGAAAGCTCACAGCCGCCTCCAAGAGCATATCCATTTACTGCAGCAATAACAACTTTGTTTAAGTTTTCGATTTTTCTGAAAACTCTTGATCCATCCTCAGCAAATTTCTTAGCTTCAGCAGGGGTTAATGTGCTCATCTCTGCAATGTCTGCTCCTGCAACAAATGATTTTCCTTCGCCTGTGAGTACAACAATTTTCACCGTATCATCTTGTTTAATTGCATCAAATGCAGTTTCAAGGTCTTTAATAACTTCTGAGTTTAATGCATTTAAAGATTGAGGATTGTTGATTTTTACTGTACACGTTCCTTGAACGTTTTCAATTAATAAATTTTTTAGTTCCATAACTTCCTTCCCTTTCCTAAATTCTTTGCAATTCCATTATATCATAAATGCAAGCCGTTAATGCGGCTTGCTTCACGCCGATTCAGTATGGGGACACGCTCTATGGTAGGGTGTGATTATATAGATAACCATAGAGGAATGTCCCCAAATCTTAAACTATTTTTGTTAAATCCCACATTTTTTCTAATACGTGTTTAATGTTATATTTTTCTGCTAATTGATCTGAGCCGTGCTGCCAACCTGCTAAAGCTGGTGTTGCATTGGCGTTTAAGGCACATTCCATATCAAATTTTGAATCCCCCACATACAATGTTTTTTCAGGGCTGGTGTTTAACCCTTGCATTGCTTTTATTAGAGGTTCCTTATCAGGCTTGTGCTTTTCAACATCATCTGCTGAAATTACCACATCAAAATATTTTGCTATTTTGAAGTTTTCTAAAGCCTGTACCGTTGAATTTTTAAGCCTTGATGTTGCTATGCCCATTTTGATATTTTTATTTTTCAGATATTCTAATGTTTCTTCAACCGTTTCGTAAAGAGTAATTTCATCAAGAAATCTATCCTGTTGATATTCTCTGTAGCATGCTATAACATCCTCAAAATCATGTTCACCAAAATCACGTGTCAGAGTAAGAACAAGAGGCTCTCCAAATGTACTAAGCACATACTTTTCATCGAATTCACTTTTTTTAAACCTATTGTATATATGCTTAAAGGAGTTAATAATTATTAGGTTTGTATCTGCCAAAGTTCCGTCAAAGTCAAATATTACTGCATCAATCATTTTATCTCCTAGTTTCTTTTTGTTTTCATGCTAAGGCCGATTCTTTGTCTTTCTTTGTCAATGCTTATTATTGTTACATTGACTGTATCTCCCACCTGCACTACTTCCATTGGATTCTTAATATACTTGTCGCTCATTTCAGATAAGTGAACAAGTCCGTCCTGCTTAACTCCAATGTCTACAAAGGCACCAAAGTCAACTACATTTCTAACTGTTCCTTTAAGCTTCATACCAACTTCCATGTCTTCGAATTTCATTACATCGCTTCTGAAAATTACCTTTGGCATTTCATCTCTTGGGTCCCTGCCAGGTTTTTTTAACTCTTCAATTATATCTGTCAATGTTGGCACGCCCACATTAAGTTCTTCAGCCAAAACCTTTATTCTATCCCCTATTTTTTCTCTTGCAGGTTTCTTCTCTTCCTTGAAATTGATTTGTGCTAGAGCTTCAAGTCCTTTTAATCTTGTATTTTTAGAAGTAATTTGAACCTTTTTATCTTCCTTTACCTTAACCTGCATAATTCTTTCATTAATATCTCTTAAGTTGCCGTTTGCAACATCTTCCACAGCATAACCTAATCTTTTCAATAGCTCAACAGCTATTTCATAAGATTCAGGGTGTACAGCGGTCTTGTCTAAGGGATTATTTCCGTCTGAAATTCTTAAAAAGCCTGCGCATTGTTCAAAAGCTTTTTCCCCCAGCTGCTTAACCTTCTTTAGCTCACTTCTGTCTGTAAACTTTCCGTTGTCTTCTCTGTATTTAACTACGTTCTTAGCAATTGTTTTTGAAACTCCTGAAACATATTGCAAAAGGGCAGTAGATGCAGTATTTAAATCAACCCCAACTGAGTTTACACAGTCTTCAACAACACCATCTAACTCTTGTCCAAGCTTTGTTTGATTAACATCGTGCTGGTATTGACCAACACCTATACTTTTTGGGTCTATTTTTACAAGCTCAGCAAGTGGGTCTTGAAGTCTTCTTCCTATGGAAATAGCTCCTCTTACAGTTACGTCAAGGTCCGGATATTCTTCTTGAGCAAGCTTTGAAGCAGAATAAACTGAAGCACCTGCTTCACTTACTATTGTATAAGTAACAGTTTTGTCTAGCTTTGAAATCATATCTGCAACTACCTGCTCTGTTTCTCTAGAGCCTGTTCCGTTTCCAATGGTTATAACATCTATGTCATATTTTTTAATGAGCTCAGTCATAATTTTTTGAGATTTTTCAACTTCATTTCTAGGCTCTGTAGGGTAAATGATGCCTTGGTCTAAATATTTTCCTGTTTCATCTAACACAGCCAGCTTACAACCTGTTCTGTAGCCAGGGTCAACAGCAAGAATTCTAATATCTTTAACTGGAGGAACCATTAATAGATTTTTAGTGTTTTTGCCAAATACCTTTATTGCTTCTTCTTCAGCTCTTTCTGTAAGCATGTTTCTTACTTCTCTTTCTATGGAAGGAGTAATGAGACGCTTGTATCCATCTTCTATGGCGGCCAAATAATAGAAATGAGTTATGGCACTTTCATTAGTAATTTCTTTTGATTTTAAATAATTAACTATTTTTTCATCTGGGGTATTTAGCTTGACCTTTAGTTTCTTTTCCTTCTCGCCTCTGTTTATGGCAAGTATTCTGTGATTTGCAAGCTTGTTAATTGGTTCTTCAAACTTGTAATACATTTCATACACTGTTTGTTCTTCCGGGTCAACAGCTTCTGATGTGAGGATTCCATCCTGTATGTATAATTCTCTAATGTGCTTTCTGTAATCTGCATTGTCTGATACTACTTCTGCAATAATATCTGAGGCACCATCGAAAGCTTCTTTTGTATTATTAACGCCTTTGTCTTCATCTACAAAAGGTTTTGCTATTTCTTCTAAGTCACCTTCTGTTAAATTTTGAGCCAAAATAATATTTGCTAAGCCTTCTAATCCTTTTTCCTTTGCCTTAGATGCACGGGTAGATTTTTTCTGTTTGTAAGGTCTGTATAAATCTTCAACACGTTGCATTACATCTGCATTTAATATTTCATTTTTTAACTCTTCTGTAAGCTTTCCTTGTTCTTCAATTAAGCGAATAACTTCTTCCTTGCGTGTTTCAAGGTTTCTAAGATAATTTAATCTTTCAAATAAATCTCTTAAAACCACATCATCTAATGAGCCTGTCTGCTCTTTACGGTAACGTGCAATAAATGGAATAGTGTTTCCTTCATCAATTAAATTAACCGTATTTTCCACTTGGGAAATCTTTAAATTAAATTCTTCACATAATATTTTTTTAATATCTATCATATTCTCTCCCTATTGATAAACTATATTAAGATATATATAATACGCAGTCTCATTGTTCTTTTGATTTCATCTTTAGGTATTCATTCATAAACAAGCTTAAATTCCCATCCATAACTGATTGAACATTACCCGTCTCAGCATTTGTTCGGTGATCCTTCACCATGCTGTATGGATGAAATACATAGGACCTTATTTGGCTTCCCCATGCTATTTGATTGTACTTGCCTTGAATATCCTCAATTTTTTCCTTATTTTCAAGCTTTTTAATTTCCAAAAGCTTTGATTTAAGCATTTTCATTGCAGTTTCTCTGTTGCTGTGCTGTGACCTTTGATTTTGACATGATACAACTATGCCTGTTGGTATGTGTGTTATACGTATGGCTGAATCCGTGGTATTTACGTGCTGCCCCCCAGCACCACTTGAGCGGTAGGTATCCACACGAATATCAGATTCATTAATATCGATGTCCTCATCATCCTCTATTTCAGGAGTCACATCCACAGATGCAAAAGATGTATGCCTTTTTTTGGCAGCATCAAAAGGAGATATTCGAACTAATCTATGAACTCCTTTTTCAGACTTTAAATAACCATAAGCATTTTCACCTTCAACTAAAAGGTCAACACTCTTAATTCCTGCTTCAGTATCGGTTAAAATGTCCAGCACTGTTAATTTATAGCCATGACTCTCAATCCACCTTGTGTACATGCGGTACAGCATATCTGCCCAGTCCTGTGCCTCTGTTCCACCCGCTCCTGCATGTATGGACAATATTGCACTGTTTTTATCAAACTCGCCTTTAAGAAGAGCAACTATTCTTGCTGCTTCCAAAGTTACGCTAGTTTCATCAATCATTTTTCTTAATTCAGGAAGATGAGCCTCATCGTCCTCTTCCCTAATCATTTCAATAATGATTTCCAAATCTTCAACCTGTGCTTTTAAGCTCATGTAGTCATTTATTCTGTCTGTATTGTTTTTTAATGTTTGAGAAACCTTTTGTGCCCTTTCTTGGTTGTTCCAAAAATCAGGTTCTTGCATTTCAGATTCTAAGAGTATGTTTTGCTCCTTTAACCTTTCCAGGTCAAAGTGAACCACCAACCTCATTTAGTATTTCGTTGAATCTTTTTAAACTTTCATTAATTTCATAAAAATCTATCAATATATCACCCTTTCTTTATATCCCTATGAATCCCCTAACCATTCAATATTCTATTCCTCATTAGCTCCATGGCATTTTTTATATTTCTTGCCGCTGCCACATGGACATGGGTCGTTTCTTCCAACTTTCTTCTCTTTATTTACCACCGGCTTAGGCTTTCCTGTTTCACCTAAGTCCCCTCCTGATGTTCCTGTTATCTTAGCAACCTCTTTACGCTGAATTTTTTCCTGAGGTTTAACTCTCATAAGCATTTTTACTGTATCTTCCTGTATGGATGCAGTCATTTCTTCAAACATATCAAATCCTTCAACTTGATAAGCTCTAACAGGGTCTTGTTGTCCTATTGCTCTAAGACCTATTCCCTGTCTTAACTGATCCATTGCATCAATATGGTCAATCCATTTTGTATCAACATTTCTTAAAAGAACAATTCTTTCAATTTCACGGAACATTTCTTCCCCAAATTCAGCTTCCTGTCTTTGATAATGTCTTTCCACAGCTGACTTTGCCTTTTCTGTCATGGATTCCTTAGTTATATCTTCCTTTTTAATTCCATCAAAGCTTATGCCAACATAGAATGTTTCAGCAATATATTTCACAAATCCATCTATGTCCCAATTATCTGAGAATCTTTCTTCAGTAGTGAATCTTTGAACGCCTGCATCTATAAGTCCTTCAACCATATTGGCAATATAGTCCTTAAGGTCTTCGCCAAATAAAACTCTTCTTCTTTCTGAATAAATAACTTCTCTTTGCTTGTTCATAACATTGTCGTATTGAAGAACATGCTTTCTTATATCAAAGTTTCTGCCTTCTACCCTTGACTGAGCTGTTTCAATGGTCCTTGTTAACATTCCTGCTTCCAATGGCTCATCTTCAGGCATTTTCAATGTTTCAATAATTGTTTTTACCTTATCGCCTGCAAACAAACGCATTAAATCATCTTCGAGAGAAATATAAAAGCGTGTTGAACCAGGGTCCCCTTGTCTTCCGGCACGACCTCTTAACTGATTGTCAATACGTCTAGACTCATGGCGCTCTGTACCAATAATATGAAGTCCTCCAACAACTCTTACCTTGTCTTGTTCATCCTTTAATTCATTTCTGGATTGTTCTAAAAATTCCTTGTATGTTGTTCTTGCTTCAATTATTTCTTCATTGTCAGTTTCGTTAAAGCCGTCAGCTTGAGCTATTAAATCATCTGTAAATCCCTTTTGCTTTAATTTATGCTTTGCAAGATATTCAGGGTTACCGCCCAGTACAATGTCTGTACCTCTACCAGCCATGTTAGTAGCAATGGTTACTGCACCAAGACGTCCTGCCTGAGCAACTATATCTGCTTCCTTTTCATGCTGTTTAGCATTTAATACTTCATGCTTAACACCTTGTTTTTTAAGATATTTACTTAAAAGTTCCGATTTTTCAATAGAGATGGTACCAACCAATATTGGCTGTCCTGTTTGATGTCTTTCTATTATTTCCTTAATAACTGCATTAAACTTGCCTTCTTCGGTCTTATAGATAACATCCTCCAAATCCTTTCTTTCAACAGGCTTATTAGTAGGGATTTCTATGACGTCAACACCGTAAATTTCTCTAAATTCATTTTCCTCTGTCTTTGCAGTACCTGTCATACCTGAAAGTTTTTTATACATTCTGAAATAATTTTGGAATGTAATTGTTGCCAATGTCTTTGATTCTTTTCTTACTTCAATTCTTTCCTTTGCTTCTATTGCTTGATGAAGACCGTTTGAATATCTTCTTCCATACATAATACGTCCGGTAAATTCATCAACAATTAAAACTTCTCCATCCTGAACAATGTAGTCAATATCTCTTTTCATTGTATTGTTGGCCTTTAATGCCTGATTAATGTGGTGAGAAATTTCCATATTTTCTTGTTCAGCAAGGTTTTCAATGTTAAAGAATCTTTCAGCCTTAGATACACCTCTGGCTGTTAAGGTTGCATTTTTACCCTTTTCATCAACTATGAAATCAACTGTATCGTCTTCTTCCACGTCTCCCATTATATAATCCATCTTAGATTTTTTTTCTTCAGGAGACTCTATTTTGCCCTTTAATGTAATAACAAAGCTGTTAGCCATTTCATAAAGGTCAGTGGATTTTTCACCTTCACCGGATATAATAAGAGGAGTTCTTGCTTCATCTATTAATATGGAGTCAACCTCGTCTATGATAGCATAGTTCAAATCTCGTTGAACCATTTCTTCTTTTCTTATAACCATGTTGTCTCTAAGGTAATCAAAACCAAATTCGTTGTTTGTTCCATAGGTTATGTCGCTTTTATATGCATTAACTCTTTCTTCCTTTGTAATGCCGTGAACAATGCATCCAACAGAAAGACCCAAGAAATTATGCACCTTACCCATCCAGTCAGCGTCACGCTTAGCCAAGTAATCATTTACTGTTACAACGTGAACCCCTTTTCCTTCCAAGGCATTTAAATATACAGGCAATGTTGAAACCAATGTCTTACCTTCACCTGTACGCATTTCCGCAATACGGCCTTGATGCAAAACCATACCACCTATTAACTGAACCTTGTAATGTTTTTGTCCTAACACTCTCCATGCAGCCTCTCTTACAACTGCAAAAGCCTCAGGGAGTATGTCATCCTTTGTTTCACCATTAGCAAGTCTTTCTTTAAATTCATCAGTCTTTTTCCTAAGCTGTCCATCACTTAACTTTGACATTTCATCTTCTAATGCAAGAATTTTGTCTACTGTAGGCTCTAATCTTTTAACTTCTTTTTCACTGTATGAACCAAAAATTTTCTCTAAAAACTTTCTCATAATGTTTCCTTTCTCCTACGATATGGAACTGAAGTATCCGGCTGTATATCCTGAGCTCCAAGCCCATTGAAGATTAAAACCACCGCAATCTCCATCCACATCAAGTATTTCACCTGATAAATACAAACCCTTAGCTTTTAATGATTCTAGAGTATTAGAATTCACCTCTGTCATATCCACTCCTCCTGCAGTTGATTGTGCCTGGGACCATGTGTTATGACCTGTAACTTCAAATTTCCATTCCTTTAATATATCTATTATTTTAAAAATTTCTTTTTTATTAAGCTTTCCACACTTTTTATTGGTATCTTCAAATCCTGCTTCCATTAATATAACAGGTATAAGCTTTTTATTTACTAATCCAATAAGAGAATCCTCCAAGCTTTTATAGCCTATTTTATTAAATCTTGCACTTAATAATTCATATAGGTCTATCTTCGAAGACTTTGGAAACATATCTACAGAAACGTATACAGCATGATTTTTATTCAGCTCTTCAATAACCATTCTGCTTATTTGCAAAACAGGAGGTCCCGAAATTCCATAATCCGTAAATAAAAGTTCTCCTTCATCTTCTCTTATTTCTTTTTTATCTGTAAAGCTTTTTATTACACCGTCAAATCTAATGCCTGTAATTCTTTTAAAGTATTTGCCCTTTAATTTTAACTGAACTAATGCAGGAAATGGCTCAATAATTTTGTGACCAAAGGCTTTAGCTAATTCATATCCTTTGCCGTCAGTTCCTAGTTGCGGGCTTGCCATTCCTCCGGTTGCTAAAATTACCTTATCTGCTTCATAAGATCTTTCATTACCTATAATACTGAACTTATCTTTAATTTTTCTTAATTCAAGCACTTCAAAGTCGGTAACTTCAGTAACCTTTAGCCTTTCAGCTTCATACCTTAATACGTCTAAAATGCTTGAAGCCTGCAAGGAGCTGGGATACACTTTCCCCAGTTCTCCTACATAAGGCTCTATGCCTAAATCTTCAAAAAAGCTCAATGTCTTTTTTAAGTCAAAATGGCTTAAAATATTTTCAGCTGTCTTAATGTTTTTACCATGATATCTGTCCATGGACAAGTACATGTTTGTATAATTGCACCTGCCGTTACCGGTCGCCAATATCTTCTTGCCTGTCTTATTTAATTTTTCATATATTGTAACGTCAGCACCGTTTTTTGCCGCAACAATTGCCGCCATTAGCCCTGAGGCTCCGCCGCCGATAACAGCTATTTTCATAATATCCTCTATGTTTATTTATTATTCATTGGTTTATATGTTTTAATTATTTGTTCAGCTACCTTAAGTCCATCAATAGAAGCAGACATTATTCCGCCTGCATATCCTGAGCCTTCACCGCATGGGTAAATTCCCTTAATATTGCTTTGCAAATCGTCATCTCTGGTTATGCGTAATGGTGAAGACGTCCTTGTTTCAACACCGCTTAATACAGCATCATCTCTGTCGTAACCCTCAAGCCATTTTCCAAAGGCTGAAATTCCTTCAACCAAGCTTTCACAAACATAATCTGGAAGACAATCCCAAAGATTTGCAAATGTTGATCCCGGTCTGTAGGTTGGATAAATTTCACCGAAGGATGTAGAAACTTGTTTTTCCTTAAAGTCCTTAAACAATTGGACTGGTGCATTATAATTTTTGCCACCTAATTCAAATGCTTTCCTCTCAAAATCTCTTTGGAATTCAATGCCGGCCATAGGATTTTCATCGCCGCCGAAATCCTCAGGGTTTATTGATACAACTACTGCAGAGTTTGCATTTTCCAAGTCTCTGTCGTGGAAGCTCATGCCGTTTGTTACAACGCCGCCTTCCTCAGAAGCAGATGCAGTTACAACTCCTCCGGGGCACATGCAAAATGTATAGCAGCTTCTTCCGTTTTTACATTTATGAACAAATTTGTAATCTGCAGGCCCCAGTCTTGGATGATCTGCTAAGTCTCCATACTGTGCCACATTAATCATTTTTTGCGGATGTTCAATTCTGATACCTATGGCAAATGGTTTTGCCTTTAATTCAAGTTTATTGTTTAACATTTCAAATGTGTCTCTTGCACTGTGACCTATGGCAAGAACCAACACATCTGTTTCAATTATGTCGCTTTCAGTGATAATTCTATAAACACTGCCATCTTTTATGTTAATATCAGTAACACATTCCTCAAATCTAAATGTTCCACCTAAGCTTATTATTTTTTTTCTGATGTTTACAAGGCAACCTCTTAATAAATCCGTTCCTATGTGAGGCTTATTTAAATATGTTATTTCATCAGGAGCACCTGCTTCTACAAATTCTTCAAGAACTTTTTTTCCTCTTTTGGATCTGTCCTTTATTAAAGTATTTAATTTACCGTCTGAAAATGTTCCTGCTCCTCCCTCTCCAAATTGAATGTTGGATTTTGTGTTTAAGGTACCATCTTTCCAAAACCTGTCAATATCCTTTATGCGGTCCTTAACCTTTTTTCCTCTTTCAAGAATTATTGGGTTGTAACCCTTTTCTGCTAATAGCAGTGCACAAAACAATCCTGCAGGTCCACATCCGACAATAACAGGTCTTTTGTTAAGTGGCTTTTCACCGGTTACTTCTGCCTCATATATAAATGGTTCAACAGGGGCAATATTGTTGTTTCTTTTAGATATTTTAATTTCATGTTCAAGCTCTACATCCAATGTATATATGAACAAAATCTCTTCTTTTTTTCTGGCATCAATTGATTTTCTAAATACAGATAAATTTAATATTTCCTCTCTTTTTACCTTTAATGCTTCTGCAGACTTTATGAATAAATCTTCGTCATCGTGATCTATAGGTAATTTGACTTGCTGAATTCTTATCATGTTACACCTCTTACTTTACTCTTTACCTAATTTATAACATTTTTATAACTTTATCATTATAACATATATTTGGAATTATTCTATGTAAATTTTTGATTCTTAATTATTAAATATTAATTAATAAAAAATAGGAGGCTTGTTATATTAACAGCCTCCCTAGGATGACATATATTTAAATTTCCTTGCCTTCAATCGGGCTTGACATAATAATAAATGTTTCTGTATTACCGTAAAATTGAATTTTACCAACAAGCTCCTCTAAGTGAGTCATTTCTCTTAAATATGCTTTCATAATCATGCTGTGAGGACCTGTTACATGATAACACTCAACTATTTCTTCTGACTTTTTTGCAAATTCAAGGAAAGCTTCCTGCTTTTCAGGCTTTATGGATGCATTTATAAGAACATTTATAGGCTTTCCAACCTTTTCATTATTTATAACTGCCTTGTATTTTTCAATAACTCCATCATCTTCAAGTCTTTTTACTCTTTCAGCAACTGCAGGAGGACTTAATGATACCTCTTTGCCTAATTCCTTCATGGAAATTCTTCCATCTCTCTGCAAAATACTAATGATTTTAAAATCTGTTTGATCCATGCTTACCGCCTTGTTTAATAAATTATATTTTTAAAATAGCTTTTTAATTATTTGTCTATTTTTAAAAGCCCTTTCTTTTATTATGTACAAATAACTTTTTCCATGTTATTATACTATCAAAATAGGGAATATGCAAGATTTATTAATACAAATAAATATAATTTTAATACTATCTATTTATGTATTCCTTTCACAATCAAACTATTGTATAATCAAACTAGTAATACAAATAAAAATTCACATAGTAAAATTATTTAATATGTAAAAGATATTATAAGAACTTATGTGTAAAAATAAAAATAAATGTAACGGAGGATATATGTCAAGATTAAAAATTACTGAAACAGCACTTAGAGACGGACATCAATCACTTATAGCAACAAGATTGACTACAGATGAAATAATGCCCATAATCAAGGAAATGGATAATGCGGGATATCATGCAATGGAAGTTTGGGGCGGAGCAACATTTGACACTTGCCTTAGATATCTTAATGAAGATCCTTGGGAGAGACTTAGAAAAATACGTGCAAATGTGAAAAACACTAAGCTTCAAATGCTTTCAAGAGGACAAAATATATTAGGATACAGAAACTATCCGGACGATATAGTTGAAAGATTCCATAAAAATGCAATATATGAAGGCATTGACATAGTAAGAGTATTTGATGCTTTAAACGACATCAGAAACCTGCAAAAGTCAATTGAAACAATAAAAAAAGAAGGGGCTCATTGCCAATGTGCAATTTCCTATACTACAAGCCCTGTTCATACAACAGAATATTATTTACAGCTCATTAAGGATTTTGAAAACGCAGGAGCAGATTCAATTTGCATTAAGGATATGTCCGGGATACTTTTGCCATACGAAGCTTACAATGTGGTTAAGGCAATTAAGGAAGTTACAAAATTACCTATAGAATTCCATACTCACTGTACATCAGGTGTTGGCAATATGGCCACATTAAAGGCAATTGAAGCAGGAGTTGATATTGTAGATACAGCCATATCACCATTGTCTTCAGGAACTTCACAACCTCCAACAGAATCAATCGCATTGAGTCTAGTTGGTACAGAACGTGACCCAAATTTAAACATAGAAAGTTTAAATAAGACTGCTGAATACTTTAAGGAAGTAATGAAAAAATACCAGGAAAGCGGATCATACAATGTAAAGGTTCTTATGACTGAGCCAAAGACATTGCAATATCAAGTACCTGGCGGAATGTTGTCAAACCTCATATTCCAAATGAAATCATTAAATGCAAGCGACAAATATGAACAAGTTCTTGCAGAAGTACCAAAAGTAAGAGAAGATTTAGGTTTCCCTCCACTTGTAACACCAATGAGCCAAATGGTTGGTGCACAAGCAGTGTTCAATGTAATATCAGGTGGAAGATACAAAATAATTCCTACAGAAATAAAACAATATGTAAAAGGAATGTACGGAAGACCTGCTGCTCCAATATCAGATGAAATTAAGAAAAAAATAATAGGTGACGAGGTAGCAATAACAGTAAGACCTGCAGATTTACTTCCACCTGAATATGAAAAATTAAAAGCTGAAATTGGCGACTTAGCCAAATCAGAACAAGATGTTTTATCCTACGCACTATTTCCACAAGTTGCAAAGGACTTCTTTGAAAAAAGAGAAAATTCATCAGACTACAATGATGATTTATATGCATAAAAAATTAAGGCTCTCTGCGATGCAGAGAGCTTTTTATTTTAATGCCTCTTAAATTTCATTTATTATATTAATATTGATAAAAGCCCTTGCCTGTTTTTCTGCCCAATAAATTTGCTCTTACCATTTTAACTAATAATGGATGAGGTCTGTATTTTGGATCACCAAATTCTTTAAATAATACTTCCATAATTGCAAGGCATACGTCATTTCCTACCAAATCGGCCAATGCTAAAGGTCCTATTGGATGATTAGCGCCTAATTTCATTGCCGTGTCAATGTCTTCAGCCTTAGCAATTCCATCTGCCAATATGCCAACTGCTTCATTTATCATTGGAATTAATATTCTGTTAACCACAAAACCGGGTGCTTCCTCTACTTCAACAGCAGTTTTTCCGATTTGTGCTACTAATTCATTAATAGTGTTTTTTGTTTCTTCTGATGTAGCTATTCCTTTAATCACTTCAACTAATTTCATAACAGGAACAGGATTGAAGAAGTGCATTCCTATTACTTTATCAGGTCTTTTAGTAACACTTGCAATTTCAGTGATTGAAAGAGAAGATGTATTTGTTGACAATATTGCTTCAGCTTTGCATATTTTATCTAATTCAACAAACATTTCTTTTTTTAACTTCATATCTTCAGTTGCGGCTTCTATTATTAAGTCAGCATCTTTTGCATCCTCTAATTTTTGAGTTGATGTTATATAAGAAAGAATTTTTTCTTTTTCCTCTTCAGTCATTTTTCCCTTTAGAACAAGTTTTTCTAAATCCTTATAGATTAACTTCATTCCTTTGCCGGGTGTTCTTTCTCTCATAACAACTTCAATGCCGGCTTTGGCAAAAGTTTGTACAATTCCTGTACCCATTGTTCCTGAACCTGATACATATACCTTCATTAATTATCTCCTCGCATCATAAAATGTAATTTATTTTTATTGTAATTCTATCTTTCTACAAGTAATGCTGTTCCCATTCCACCGCCGATGCAAAGTGTTGCAAGACCTC
>CAZJKK010000047.1:7241-14471 GCA_964546605.1 uncultured Clostridia bacterium | reverse complement strand
CAATTGTATTTTTATCAATATAGTTATAAGGTATTTCCTTATAATTTTCAATTAAAAATGTATTAGGGCAAGCATTTTTGCTCAGCTCATATAATTTTTTAGTATTAGAACTGTTTTTGCCGCCTATTATTAACATTACATCACATCTTGAAGCAAGCTCCACACATGCTTCCTGTCTTTTTCTTGTTGCATTGCAAATAGTATTGTGAACTTCAATATTTGTATAATTATTCTCATTTATAGCATTTAATATTCTTTGAAATGTTTCAGTATTAAATGTTGTTTGACAAACCATACAATATTTTTTATTTGCATTAATATTTAATTTTAAAAGCTCTTCAGGGCTTTGTATAATATGGGCTTCATTATTGCACCATCCTAAAATACCAAGTATCTCAGGATGATTCTTATCCCCCACAATAATTATATCATAACCTTTATTTTTGTAATCTTCAACTATTTTATGTATTTTTTTTACTTTTACACAGGTAGCATCAATTACATCTATATTATTTTCATTTAATGTATTTACAACTTGCTTTCCTACTCCATGAGATCTTATTAAAAGCTTTCCATCTATGCTGTCAGGTACATCATCAACTACAACCATGCCTTTA
This sequence comes from uncultured Clostridia bacterium, assembly GCA_964546605.1. GTDB lineage: Bacteria > Bacillota > Clostridia > Tissierellales > Sedimentibacteraceae > Sedimentibacter. The sequence goes on along the minus strand of CAZJKK010000047.1, from coordinate 13,854 downwards.
CTGCTTAATTTTTCTACAACATCCTTGTTATGAATTATTTCACCCAAGCTGTAAAGTTTATTTTCAGCATCCAATGTCTTGTTAGCTTTATCTACTGCTATTTTTACTCCGGAACAAAAGCCATTATATTTTGAAACTTCTATTTTCATACCTATTTGTCACCTAGTTTATAAATATCTTTTAAAACCTGTCTACCTATTTCAGTGTAGTCATCGTTAGTTAATCTGCCTTCATAATTTTCAAGGTAATTTTTTTCTTCACCGAAATGTATTTCTATTCTGCCTCTGAATTTATATGGTCCCTTAATATAAAAAGGCATTATGTTTGATTTTGCTTTATTTGCAATTAAAGCAATTCCGGATTTAGCATTGTTTTCATCATATGACTTTACTCTTGTCCCTTCAGGGAAAATTCCCAAAATCTGTTTGTTTTTTAAAACCTCCATAGAGCTTCTTATAGCAGACATTGAAGCGCCCTGTCTGTCAACAGGAAATGCTCCAAGCTTCCTAAATAAATACCCTAATATTTTATTTTCAAACAACTCTTTCTTTCCCATAAAATGAATTTGTCTTTTTGTAGCAACAGCTAAAATTACGGGATCGAGCATGGAAGTATGATTCCCACATGCTATTAAGCTATCTTCAGAATTATTGATATTTTCCTTGTTATAAACCTTTAAATCAAATACTATGAATACTAATACTCTTAATATATTAACAATTATTTTATAAAACATTGCTTCCTCCAATAATTCCCGCAATATAATTAACTACTTCATTTAATGTCATAAAGGTTGTATCAACTAATACTGCATCATTGGCTTTAATTAGTGGAGAAAATTTTCTTGTTGAATCGTTTTTATCACGTTTTTTAAGATCGGATAAAACATTTTCATAATCTGCTGCTTTACCACTTTCTGCAAGCTGATTAAATCTTCTTTCAGCTCTGATTTCCTCAGAAGCAGTTATGAAAAATTTATAATCTGCATTTGGAAACACTTTTGTTCCAATATCGCGACCATCAAGTACAACATTTTTATTTTCAGCAATTTTTCTTTGTAGCTCTACTAACTTTTCTCTAACACTTCTAAGAGCTGATATTTTAGATGCACCTATAGAAACTTCTTCTTCTCTTATAAAGCCCTCTACATTTTTATCATCCAAAATTATTTGATTGTTTTGATAATCAACTATAGTAGATTTAAGCATTTCCTTAATTGCATTCTCATTAGCTTCACTAATATCTATATTATATTTTATTGCTTTATAAGCAAGAGCTCGATACATTGCACCTGTATCTATGTATTCAAAGTTTATTTTTTTGCTCAATAATTTTGCAACAGTGCTTTTTCCTGCTCCGGAGGGACCATCTATTGCAATTATCATAATATATTCCTTTCAACTTAATTTAATAAACACTTTACTATTATATTACAATTATGAAAATATAACAACAAATTTTTTAAACAAGCATTTAAATTCAGCTGAAAAAAGCATTAAAAAGAACATATTTAAAAAATATGTCCTAATTTTTTATTCATTTTGATAAATGCTATGATTATCCCAAAGTTGTTCAAGCCTGTTATAATACTCTACTATGTCTTCTTTTTCCTGTAAACTTATGTTAATAATAAGGTTGTTTATAATGCCAAGTGGAACAACTAATGAATCTATAAATGAAACTATGTTGCTTTTTGCCAACAATGAAACATTAGCCAACTGATGAACAGGTGATGATTCAGTATCTGTTATGGCAACAATTTTTGCATTGCGCTCCTTAACGAATTTTGTAGCATCTATTGTAATCTTAGAATACCTTGGGTAGCTTATAACTATTAATACATCATCCTCTTTTATTCTTATTATTTCTTCATAAAGTGAATTAACACCGCTGTTATTTAAAATCTTCACATTATCTAGTATTACATCTAAGTAAAAGCCAAGATAATTCGAAAGAGTTGAAGATGTTCTAAGTCCAAGAATATATACCTTTCTTGCATTTAAAATAATGTCCGTTGCCTTGTCCAATGCCTCAATATCAATAGATTCATACAAGTTACGCATGTTGTTCATTTCATTTTTAATAATTTTTTTATGTAGCTTTTCTGAATCATTTATAACATCATCATCCAAGCTGATTCTTTGAACTGTTGTCAGCTTGTTTTTTATTAAAACCTGCAACGCTTTTTGTAACTCAGGATAGCCTGAATAGCCAATAGAGCTGGCAAAACGAACAACGGTAGATTCACTCACGTCAACTGTTTCACCTATTTTAGCTGCTGTCATAAACGCTGCTTTATCATAGTGATCAATTATGAATTGAGCTATGAGCTTTTGACCCTTGCTAAACTTATAAAAATTACTTTTAATTACACTGATTAAATCATTGTTATTACTCATTTATCAACCTCGAATAAGTTTTATACCCTCTTCGAAAGCGCTTATGTTTTTATCAACAGTAACAGGAGGAACTCTGTTAGCGATGGAACGAACCATTACATCCTTGTTTATTACATCTTCCCCAATAAGTGCATATAATACACCTACAGAAACAATATTTGCAACCATGTGAGTTCCAATTTTATTTTGTGCAGTTTCTAATATTGGCAGCTTATAAACAGTAAATGGTAGATTCATATCGATATTTACACTTTCGTCAACTACTAGTATACCATTTTTATTTAATGATGCAACATATTTATCGTAAGAGCTCTGTGTTAAAGCTAATAAAATATCACAATCAGTTACCTTAGGAAACTTAATTTCATCCTTGCTGATAATAACTTCAGATTTGGTTGCCCCGCCCCTTGCTTCAGGACCGTATGATTGTGTTTGTATTGCTTCTAATCCCTCTTCAATAGCTGCATCAGCTAAAATTATAGCTGCAAGAATAACTCCTTGACCACCTGAACCGCTCAGTCTTAATTCTATTTTCTTAAACATTTACTCACCCCTATTTTCGGAATCTTGGAATTTATCAATAATAACCTGGTAGCTTTCAGTATATTCCGGCTTTGGATTATTGTAAAATTCTCCTATTAATAATTTATTTTCGCCCTTAGAAGGATCCTTTTCAAGAACTTTAACATCTACGCAATTGTCCTTGTACCACTCATGCATTTTAAATGCATTTCCTTTTTTGTTTTTTCTTCCGTAATATGTTGGGCATAGGCTCATGCCTTCAATAAATGAAAATCCTTTGTTTTGAAGTCCCTTTTCTATTAATTTTTGCATTAAAGGTGCATGATATGCAGTTCCTCTTGCTACATATGTTGCTCCGGCTCCCTGAGCTAGGCTGCATAAATCAAAAGGTTTATCAATATTTCCAAATGGTGCAGTAGTTGCAAAATCACCGTAAGGAGTTGTAGGTGAATATTGTCCGCCTGTCATTCCATAAATATTATTGTTAAATACAATAGTAGTAATATCAATGTTTCTTCTTGCTGCATGAATAAGGTGGTTTCCTCCTATAGCAGAGCTGTCACCGTCACCCATGATAACAATTACATGAAGTTTTGGGTTTGCCATTTTAATTCCTGTTGCAAATGCCAAGGCTCTGCCATGTGTTGTATGAAGTGTATTAAAATCTAAGTAACCGGGAGCTCTTGAAGAGCAACCAATACCAGATACAACAACTACATCATCCTTGTTTAAGCCAAGTTTTTCAATGGCTCTTACAACCGTATTCATTAAAGTTCCATGACCGCAGCCTGGACACCAAATGTGTGGCAATTTATTAACTCTAAAATATTTTTGTGTTGTTTCATTGCAATTTGTGGCTGTCATTATTTGTTACCTCCTGTTATTGCTTCAGTTATTTCATTAGGAGTTATTAATTCCCCTGTTATTTTATTTATTTTTTTAACAGGGCATTTTTTGCCTGCAACTCTGTCAACTTCTATGAAGTATTGACCTAAGTTCATTTCAGCAACATATACTTCTTTAGCTTTTTCTGCTACTTTTTCTATTTGTTTTTCAAGGAATGGCCAAATAGTAATTGGTCTAAACATACCGGCCTTAATGCCTAGTTCTCTTAACTGGTCTATAGCGCTTTTTGCAGATCTTGAAACTCCGCCATAAGCTACTATGACAATTTCAGCATCTTCCAGCATATATTCTTCATAATAAGTTATATCATCTATATTTTTTTCTATTTTATCAACTAATCTTTGAACCAACTTTCCTGATATTTCAGAGCTGTTAGTAGGAAAACCGTCTTCGCCATGAGTTAAACCTGTTACATGATATCTGTATCCTTCACCAAATGCTGCCATTGGAGGTATCATATCATCATCTGGTTTATATGCTTTAAAATTTTCTAAATTTTTTTCAGGCTTTTTTCTGTCTATTACTTCAATTTCAGAAGGATCTTTTAATTTTATTTTTTCTCTCATATGTCCCACTGTTTCGTCCATTAACAAAACAACAGGAGTTCTGTATTTTTCAGCTATATTAAATGCTTTAATAGTATATTCATATGTTTCTTGCACTGAGTTTGGAGTAAGCGATACTGCTGGATGATCTCCGTGTGTTCCCCATCTTGCTTGCATTACATCACCTTGTGCCGGTGCTGTAGGCATACCTGTAGAAGGGCCTCCTCTTTGAACGTTAACTACTACACATGGAATTTCAGCTATTGCTCCATAACCTAAGTTTTCCTGCATTAATGAAAATCCCGGTCCGCTTGTAGCTGTCATTGATTTTAAACCTGCTAATGAACCACCAATTATAGCAGCCATACTTGCAAGCTCGTCTTCCATTTGAATAAATTTACCACCTATTTGAGGTAATTTTTGAGCTGATATTTCTGCAACTTCAGTAGATGGTGTTATAGGATATCCTGCATAAAACTTCATGCCGGCTGCTAATGCGCCTTCAACGCAGGCTTCATTTCCTTGCATTAATTTATATCCATTATTGCTCATTACTGTCCCCTCCTGTAACTATATAAATAGCATTGTCCGGACATCTTAACTCACATTGACCGCAGTATATACATTTTTCCGGATAAGCGATAACACATTTTTCATTTTGTATTGTAAGTACCTGTTTTGGACAAAAGCCAACACAAACTCCACAGCCCTTGCACCAATCCTTATTTTGTAATAGACTTTTTTTATCAGCCATTTATAACATCCTCCTATATTTCCTTATATTCATAATACCACATAAACACTGTTTTGCAAGAAATATTTCATAAAAATGCAAAATTGCAAGATACAAGTATAGTAGTGCAAATTATATGGAGTGAAAACGTAATTTTGGTGGAAAAATATTGCATAAAAATAGAAAAATGCATGAAGGGGTTTTTCCCTATCATGCATTTTTTTCTATTATAAATAATTGCGGTGGTGTGTTTTCTTTATTGACTAAATTAATGTTAAGAACATTGTATTTAGTCTTATCCAGTATGCGTAAGTAATCCAATATGTATTTTATTTCCTCTCCTGCATCGTGTGATATATAGGTTGCAATATAAATTCTTCCATTTTCATTCATGAGCGGAATTAAATTTTCAATTGCACGTAAAGTAGTCTCACCCTTTGTTGTAATATTCTTATCTGAAAAAGGAAGATATCCTAAATTAAAAACTGCTGCATCAACATTTTTCATGTATTTATTTATATATTCATGTGAATCATTTATAACTTCATAATTTGCGTAATTTAAATTGCTTTTTAATAATGTATTAGTTCTTTCAATGGCCTCTTCTTGTATATCAAATGCTTTTACTTTACCTGTTTCTCCTGCAACCTTGCATAAAAATAATGTGTCAAATCCATTGCCACAGGTTGCATCAACAAGGTTTAAATTTTCTTGCCCATTATAACTCATTTTAATTAACATATGGACAAAATCCACCAGCTTACCGTATTTAACTTCTTCCATTTCAATCCTCCTGATTTTTTTTAAGATATTTTATTTCTTCTTTGCTTAAAAATTTCCATTGCCCTGTCTTTAAATTATCTAGGGTTATTTCACCAAAGGATACTCTTTCAAGTTTTTTCACTGTATGTCCTACAGAATCAAGCATTTTTCTTACCTGTCTGTTTTTACCTTCATAAATACTTATTTGAACTATGGAGCTGTTTTGATTATGATTTAATAATTTTATCTTTGCAGGAGCAGTTTTATAACCATCAATGATAACACCCTTTTTTAGCTTTTCAATTGAATCTAAAGAAATTTGCCCGGTGACTTCAGCTACATATGTTTTATATATTTTATATTTAGGATGCAAGAGTTTATTAGCCAAATCACCGTCATTTGTCAATAATAATAATCCAGAAGTATTGTAATCTAATCTTCCAATAGGATAAATTCTTTCTTTTATGTTAATTAAATCAATAACAGTCTTTCTGTTAAATTGGTCCTTAACAGTAGTTACATAACCTTCAGGCTTGTAAAGCTTTAAGTAAACAAATTGTTGAGCCTCAGTTATAATTTTGTTGTCAACCATTACAACATCTTTAGCAGGTTCCACCTTTGTGCCAAGCTCTGTTATGGTAATTCCATTTACCTTCACATGACCGGATAAAATCAATTCCTCGGCTTTCCGTCTGGATGTTACACCGCTATTTGCAATATATTTTTGTAATCTTTCTAATTCCATA
>CAZJKK010000047.1:0-7141 GCA_964546605.1 uncultured Clostridia bacterium | reverse complement strand
TTTTTACAAATATAAAGTCATTCCTAAATATAATTTTAAGAATGACCCTATTAATTCTATACTCTGATTTATCGTATTTCTGATACAAGATTTCCTGTGTAAATAATTTCATCTTCTAAATAAACAGAGTAAGTTCCACATATTGAGCTTTCTTTGTTATTTATAACATGCGGTATTGTAATATTTGTTTTTAAACTTATTTTATTTATTTCTTCTTCTTTTAACAAATATGTAAATGTTTCAGAAATAAAAACAGGCTCTCCAGTTTTAGTTCTTCCTGCAAATTGTCCCTTTTCGGCTATTTGATAGTTTTTATAGTTTTCAAATGCCCAATCAAATAAATTATAGCTGTCATTAAACCAATTTCCATCGTTTAATACAACAACTATTATCTCTGTATTGTCCTTTTCAGCGGAGGCTACAAGACATCTGCCGGCAGCCTTAGTAAAACCTATTTTTATTCCATTGCCATATTTATAGTCATGTACTACTTTGTTTTTATTGTAAAACATATTATTCATGCTTTCTGCCTTATACTTTTGTGCAGAAGAAATTTCTTTAAATGTATCATTTTTCATAGCATAGCTGCTAATTAAAGCTAAATCATAGGCTGTGGAATAATGGTTGTCGTTATGTAATCCATGAGGATTTGTAAAGTTTGAGTTTAAAGCTCCAAGCTCCTTGGCCTTGTCATTCATCATTTGAATGAATCCGCCTTCATATTTTTCGCCAGCAAATTTTGCCAATGTGGCTGCAGCATCATTACCAGAGCGAAGCATTGTTCCATAAAGTAAATCCTTAATTGAAACCATTTGTCCTGGTCTTAAGTATATACTTGAGCCTTCTATCCCAGTACAATCTGCAGGAATTTCAATTTTTTGATTTATATTGTCTACACTTTCTATAGCCAATATGGCGGTGAGTATTTTTGTGGTGCTGGCTATTGGCAGCTGCTCTTGCGAATTCCTTTGGTCTAATATTCTTCCGGAATCAGCATCTATTACTATGTAAGACTTAGCATTAACATCTGGAAAAGCATAAACAGTGTTGTATGAAAAAGTGTACAACATCAAAAATAATGTAAAAAATATAATTCTAAATTTTTTAAAAATCACAATCTCTTTTCTCCCTTACTTCTTTTATAAATCCCATTATGTTTAATATGGATGCTGTTAGATCACTGGTTGTTGTTTCATTGTTAATATTGATAGTCCTAACATCACTATTTGGGGTTTCATAAATAAGTATTTGCGGATTTAGTTGTAAATTTACATATGCTGCACCTGCAAAGGGCTTTAAATCAAAACTTTTTACTTTTTTGTCTATATCGCTGCCTCCAATAACAAAATTCATATTTAACTTTGAAATAGCCAAATAATTGTTGTCGTCATATGTAATTTTGCTGCTAATTAGTTTTTCATTTCCGGTTAAGCTATTAATATTATCCAAGGTTGTCTTGATTATATCTTGAATATCGCTCATAATATCCCCTTTCTTAAATAATTTTTGTTAGTATGCCCTGAAAAAGGAGATTTAAACATTAACCGTTAAATAAAGGCCTTTTAATAATATTGTTTACAATTATAAACTCAATGGCAAAGGAACCTGAATTTTCTAAGCATTCAGGGTAAAAGCTTATGTTTTTAATTATAAATAATCTTTTTATTTTTTTAAAATATTTAAGATAAGGATAAATTTTTTTACTTTTTAAACTTTTAACTCTTTGTCTTGATTTTTTAAAAAAATCAATATAATAAAATTTCCTGTCAAATACATGTCTCTTTTTAATTATCTTTATGCTTATATAAATTTTAAGATATGAGGTTGCAAGATTTACCTTACAGATCACCTTAAAATTAAAATAAACAAACAATATCCCCCCGAATATTATTAAAACTATCCAAATTCCCATATAAATAAAAGCAACATTACGTTGCTTTTCTTTCCTCCTCTGGTGGAATATTTAATGCAGGAAGCTCCTGAATTGAATTCAAACCAAAATGTCTTAAAAATTCATCTGTTGTTGCATAAATAGTTGGTTTTCCCGGTTTATCAAGCTTACCTACTTCTTTAATAAGTCCTTTATCCAAAAGACCCTTTACAACATTAGAGCACTTCACTCCTCTGATTAATTCAATTTCAACCTTTGTAACAGGCTGCTTGTATGCTATTATAGACAGTGTTTCCATTGCTGCCGTAGATAGACTTTTATTAACAGTTGTTTGAAGCAAGCTTTGAATGAACTCGTAATTCTCCTTTTTTGTTATAATTTGATACGAGTTACCAAACCTTTGTATTATGAGACCTCTGTTGTTGTCTTCCTTTAACTCGTCAGTCATCTCATCCAATACTGTAGTTATTTTTGAGGTGTGCAAATTCAAAATTCTTGAAATTTCCGTTATGCTAAGTGGTTCACCCCATGCAAAAAGCAAGCTTTCCAATATACTTTTTAAATTCATGTTCAACTCCTAGGCAGCAATTATTATAATATCACTGTATGTATCTAACTGATAAATCTTCATGTCTTGCTTGTTTGAAAGCTCTAAAACAGCTAAAAATGTGGTTATAACATATTCCTTTGTAAGATTTTGTTTTTCCTTAAATGTTTCAAACAAAGATACACGACCAGATTTTTTAAGTTTTTTAAGAAGCTCTTCAACACAATGCTTTACACTGTAATTTTCTCTAAAAACCTTCATTTTATCTTCATTTACAATTTTCAGGTCTTGATTTTTTATAAGTGTCATAAAAACATTATACAACTCGTAAATGTTTATTTCATTTAATGAAAGCTGTTCTTGTTTATAATCTCCGGCAATTGCCATTTCTTCCTTAGGCTTGGAAAAATAAAAGCTGCTTTCATCTTCATATTTTTTAAGTTTTTCAGATATATCCTTAAACATTTTATATTCCAAAAGTTTATTAACCAGCTCTTGTCTGGGGTCTTCATCTTTTTCCTTTTGGGGCAACAACATTTGTGACTTTATTTCAATTAAGGTTGAAGCCATTAAAATAAATTCACTTGCCACATTCATGTTAAATTTAATCATTTGATTTAAGTATTCCATGTACTGATCTGTTATCTCAGATATTGGAATATCATAAATATCAATTTCCTTTTTTTCAATCAAATGATACAACAGTTCAAAGGGTCCTTGAAATACTTCTAAGCTTACGGAATAATCCATTTTTAATCCTCTGTTATTTTATAACACTTTCTAATATATTCTCAAAGTAAAATTTAAACAAGCCTTCTTTTTCAATTGTTTTTTCAGGATATAGCTCATACTCCCCAAGAACTTCACCGTTTTTTGTCAAAACAGCTTTTCCTATTGCAACATCGACCTTTAGAGGTGCTTTTAAATTTTCTTCTATAACATATTCTAAATTAAAATCCTCAGCCTTGCAATTACTTTCTGTAAAATAAAATATATTTTCTTTGCTTACAACATTAAATGTATCATCTTTTCCGCAATAAACAGGTGATGATGTAATAACATCACCTTTTTTATGAAATACAATATTTTTATAATTCGCAAAGCCTTCATTTAATAGTTTTGTGATTTCATTAAATCTTATTTTCGTATTTTCACAGCCTAATACAACAGCTATTAATGTAGTGTCATTTCTTTTTGCAGCAGCTGACAAACAGTATTTTGCTTCAGTTGTGTACCCTGTCTTACCAGCTACAAGACCATCATAGTTATTAATTAATCTATTGGTATTAACCAATACCTGTTCAGAGTCCTTTTCCTTACCAACCCATACAGAATCCATCCATGTAAGCATATATTCGTTTACATAATTATATTTAAGTAATTCTTTTGTCATTAAAGCTATGTCATTGGCAGTGGTTAAATGTCCTTCTTCAGGTAGACCTGTCACATTAACAAAGGTCGTGTTATTCATACCCAGTTCCTTTGCTCTATCATTCATAGCCTTTACACAGCCTTCCTCAGAACCATACATATATTCAGCCATTGCTACAGAAGCATCATTTGCTGAACGCATTGATATTGCCTTTAGCATACTTTCAACAGTCTGTGTTTCATTAGCCTCTAAATATATTTGGCTACCTCCCATACCTGCTGCATATTCTGATATAGTCATTTCTTGATCCAGTGTAATTTCACCGTTTTCCATTTTCTCTGAAACTAATACTAAAAGCATAATTTTTGTAATACTTGCCGGCGGCATTTTATCATTTGAATTCTTTTCAAATAAAACTTGACCATCATCGCTGTTTATTAAAATTACAGCTCTAGATTGAAGACTTTCGGCATCAATCCCATATGCAGGTACAACAAATAAATTTGCAACCAAAAGCATTAAAAAAAATATGGCTACTTTTTTCTTCATAAAAACTACCTCCTTTTTATGAATTAGAATAACCATATTTAGCTCTTATATACCATTTCTAGAGGAAATTCCTCTAGTCACATATTGTCGAAATACTATATATTTAGTCTATTTCCTAGAAAATTTTTTTAATATTTCCTAATACACTATTTCCTTCCAGGTTGTTCTCAATATTAAGCATGTTAAGAATTGTTTTTCCTATTGTGGCATAGGTATCTAAAATTCCTAAGTTGTTATTATCCTTAATAGCTTTACCGTAAAAAATCAAAGGAATATATTCTCTTGAATGATCCGTGCTTTCTGTTGTAGGGTCGCAACCATGATCTGCTGTAATAATAAGCACATCATCATCCTTTAAGGAATGAATTATTTCCGGCAATTTATCATCAAAATATTTTAATGCATCGCCGTAGCCTTGCACGTTGTTTCTATGACCGTACACCATATCAAAATCCACAAGATTGGTAAAAATCAGACCTTTAAAATCTTCCTTTATAGCATTTATGGTAGCTTCTATTCCTTCAGCATTATTGTGGGTATGATTTGATTTAGTTATTCCCCTATTAACAAATATATCTTCTATTTTTCCAATAGCATATACTTCCATGTTGTTATTTTTAACATAGTCTAAAAGTGTATCCTTTGGAGGAACTAAGGAAAAATCTTTTCTGTTTTCTGTTCTGGTAAAATTGCCTTCAGATCCTATAAAAGGTCTTGCAATTACTCTGCCTACACCATGTTCGCCCTGTAACATTTCTCTTGCTGTTTCGCATATTTTATAAAGCTCCTCTAAAGGCACTACCTCTTCATGAGCTGCAATTTGAAATACACTGTCTGCTGATGTATAGACTATTAAATTTCCTGTATCCACATGAGCCTTTCCAAGCTCCTTAATTATTTCCGTTCCTGAAGCAGGATAATTTCCTATTGTTTTTCTTCCCACTCGTTTTTCAAATTCTTTCATAAAATCTTCCGGAAATCCATCTGGATACGTTGGAAAAGGCTTATCTAAAATTAATCCGCTGATTTCCCAGTGTCCTGTTGTTGTATCCTTACCTTTGGATTTTTCATTGCATTTTGCTATAGAACCTGAAAAAGTTTCTGATTTTTTTATATCTTCAAAGCCATTAATATTTAAAAGACCTAATTTCTCTAAATTAGGCAATGAAAAATTTTCAACTGATTTATAAATGTTTTTCACAGTATTGCTACCTACATCACCATAATCTGCAGCATCCGGAAGCTCTCCAACTCCCACACTGTCTAAAACAATCAAGACTGCTCTGTTTATCATATGTACACTCCTTTATTATTTTGTTTAAATATATTATACTCTCGGAAATGTCTTTTTAAACACCTCAAGTGATTTAAATTCTACACTGCTTAAATAGCTTTCTGCAGCTGCAAGGCTGGTTAGTCCCATTAATTCCTGCACTGTTCCTAAATCAGCTCCATTAGACAATAAATGAACAGCAAAAGAATTTCTTAAAATTTGAGGTGACAATTCCTTTGATAAATTAATCTTTTTTTCATAAAATTTAAGTATTTTCCATATACCCTGTCTTGAAATTGGGTCACCAGATATATTTATAAACAAAAATTCATTGTCAGTTTTACATTTTTTGCTTCTGAAATTATGTAAAAAATTTTCTATTGAGCTTTTAGCATAAGTATTTAAAGGAACAATTCTTTCTTTAAACCCCCCAATTACTATTAAGCCGGCATTTAAATTAACATCCTGTATTTTAATATTAATTAACTCTGTAACCTTGATGCCTGATGAATAAAGAAGTTCAAGTATGGCCGAATCACGGCTTCCCTTAAATGTATTTGAGTTTGGCTGATTCATAAGCAAGGTAACTTCACCTTCACTTAAAACTTGAGGTGTTTTCTTTATTTGCTTTGGACTGTGTATGCTAATGGCAGGATTGTCCTCAATTTGCTTTTCTTTTTTCAGAAAATCAAAAAAATTCTTCAAAGCTGAAATAGTCCTGGATATTGTAGAAGAACTCTTTCCTTCTCTTTGAAGCTTTATAAGGTATGTTAATATTTGTGCCTTTTTAGTATCATTTAATTCCAAATCGTAATCTTCATATAAATAATCCTTAAAACTGTTAATATCATATATATATGAGCTTACAGTGTTAGAGCTTAAATTTTTGTTCTCAAGAAATTGCTTGTAATTATCTAATAAATTATTCATTATCTCACCAACAATCTGCTTAATATTAATATGTAATAGCTGTATCCAATGCTATACCCTATTACAATTAGAAAATATACTAAAGATAATTTAATATATCCTGAAACAATTATATCAATTTTATGAGAAATAGTCTCGATATTTTTTGTCTTTTTTGTATATTTTGATATAATGCTTGAAATAAATGTAAAATAAAAGAGAATTGGGAAGAAAATAAAATAATCAGTGAATGTCATAACAAAATAAGGAGCTTGCAGCTTTAGAGTACGAATTAAATAAATAACTGAAAGCCCATAATAAACAGAAACCAAACCAAACAAGCCGTTAATAATATTACTTTGGCCGAAAATAGTTAATGTAATTATGGCAATAAAATACATTAAATTTCTTTTAATAGTCATAAAAAAAACTTCAGAGAATTTCATTGTGCTTATAACTTCAAAATTAATGCTTGTAAGTTTTCCTTGACCAACCATTAAATATATTATTGCAGAAAAAATCAGTGAAATTACAAATATAATAATTAGTGTTATAAATTTTTTGTTTTCTGATTCAATTAATTTCTTTAGAACATGGTTC
>CAZJKK010000046.1:0-14780 GCA_964546605.1 uncultured Clostridia bacterium | reverse complement strand
TTTTGCTGTTGAAAAGTCTGCATTTGTGCGCTTTAAAATGTCGTCAATTTTTTGTAATGTTTCGTTTTCCATATGCTACCCTTCCTTTTTAAATTAATTTTAAAGTCGTAAAATTATCCTTGCCAATATAATAAAACAAAAAATTTCTTATTAATTGCAAGATTTTTTGATTCATATCTATAGAACTGATATTTTCGAATTTTGTTCTTAAAATCTTTTCCATAGTTATTATTTCATTATATGTAACAATTATTCCATTACCAATATTTACGCATTCTGAACAAAACAATCCACCTTCAGAAATTAAAAAGTGAGAATCACCCTTTATTTCATTACCACAGGATATGCAATGTTTAAAATCAGGCTTAAACCCAAGCATTGATGCAAGCTTTAGCTCATATGCAGCCACAAGCTTATTAAAACCCTTATCTAACACACTTAAATGGTGCAAGACAGCTACAGTCATATCAAATATTCTTTCATCATAATCATTTTCTTGTGCAACATAGTTTATAAGCTCTAATATATAGTTGCCGTATAAAAAGGCATCCATATTATTTTTTAAATTAAAAAAATTATCAATGATATCTGCTGCTACCATTATAAACATATCTCTTGAAAGATTCATGGTGCACTTTGAATATGCAAAAAGTTGAGAAGCGTTTATTAAATGAGAATTATTTTTCTTTGCTCCCTTTGAAATTAGCTGAATTTTTCCATTTTCTCTGGATATGGCATGAAGGATTTTGTCATTTTCCTTATAATTTAATTCCTTCACCACCAAAATTTCATCGGTTATCATTTTTTATCATATCCCAAGCTTCTTAATAAATAATTATTATCTCGCCAGTTCTCTGATATTTTTACAAACAATTGCAGATTAACCTGACTACCCAAAAGCTTTTCAATATCCTCTCTTGCACTTTTACCTATGCCTTTGATTTTTCGACCGTCCTTGCCAATTATTATGCTTTTGTGAGACTTTTTCTCACATAATATATTTGCACGCACATCAACTAGGTTTCTATCTTTTCTTTCCTTCATTTCTTCAACCTCAACAGCAATGCCATGAGGTACTTCTTCGTTAAGGTACATTAATGCTTTTTCTCTGATTATTTCCGCCACTACAAAACGTTCAGGTCTGTCAGTAATGTAATCTGATGGAAAATACATAGGCCCCGGTTTTAAATATTTAATAATAAGTTTTATTAATGAATCCACACCCAGGTTATTTATTGCAGACATAGGAATTATATCGTCAAATACCTTGTAGCGGTCAAATTCCAATGTCATTTTTATTACAGCTTCTTTGTCAAATTTATCTACTTTATTTAACACAAGAATTTTCTTAACCTTTAAATCCTTTATTTTTTCAACAATAAATTCATCTCCGGGTCCTATTTTGTTAAATTCGTCAGTGAGCATTATTACAACGTCCATTTCGTCAAGAGCAGAATCAACTTCATAATTCATAAATTCCCCAAGCTGATTTTTAGGCTTGTGAATTCCCGGTGTGTCTAAAAATACTATTTGTGCTTCATCGTCTGTATAAACAGTTCTTATTTTGTTTCGTGTTGTTTGAGGCTTATCTGACATTATTGAAATCTTTTCACCGATCATTGAATTCATTAATGTTGATTTGCCAACATTTGGTCTTCCTATTATCGTTACAAATCCTGATTTAAACATAAATTTCCTTTCTTATCTTCTATAAATCATCTGGCCCAAAGGAGTTGGGCAGAAGTTCTTCTAATGTATATATTTTATATGAATCTGTGGTCTTAGCACAAATTACCTTTAAATCTCTTCCAAATTCCACTAAAAATTGTCGGCATACCCCACATGGGAAGGATGTCTTTGTTTCGCTGCCAACAACAGCAATAGCTTCAAATTTTTTGTAACCCTCGGATACAGCCTTAGATAATGCAACTCTTTCCGCACATACTGTTGGAGTAAAGGATGCAGATTCTATGTTACAACCTGTAAATACTTTGCCTTCTTTAGTTAATAATGCTGCTCCAACCTTGTAATTAGAATATGGGCTATATGATTTTTCCCTGGCTTCTATAGCCAATTTAATTAATTCTTTATCTTCCATTGAAACTTCTCCTCCTCTATTCTGTTTTAACTATATTTAAGCTGTCAACAATTTGAATCCATGTGTTGCCTGGATTAAATTTTAATTTTTCATTGTTTAAATAAAACTTAGTTCTGTCCCATTCAGAATCTTTTTTCCAAGTTATATTAACACTTTCACCTTCAGTATAGTAAATGCCGTCACCTGAGCCTATTGTTTCTAAATGCAATCTTCCTTCATTATCCAAAACGCTTTTAGGAGCTTCTAAAACTATGATATTTTTAGCTTTAAGCTGACTTAAGTCTAATTCATCAATATGTTTTTCCTTATCCTTAAATCTCAAATAAAAGCTTGAATCTTCATCATAAACATAATCTGATGAGTTATCCTTATTATATGTAATATTGATTTTTTTAGCTATGTTTGATTCATATTTTTCAGATAGCTTAGTGGGTTTTTCATTAAAATCATATTTTTCAAAATCACCCTCTGTTGAAACATAACCCCTTTTTGCTGCTTCATTTCTAATTGATTTAAGCGTTGTATACATGTTATGCGGTGCATACTTGCCTGTATCATTGTATCGCCACATGGCACCGGAGTACAGTCCATCTATATCTGCTGCCTTAAGCCTTCTTATTTCTGCAAAGGCATCTTCACTTCCACCTACGTGCACAAACAAAGCATCATTTTCCAAAGCATAATATATTATATATGGTCTGGCACTTCTAATAGGACCAACCCTCTCTGGCTCATGAGCCAAAAATACCGCCAAGTATCTTGTATATGGATGCTCTACTTCAAATTCATATACTATTTCCGCATCCTTTAATCCTGCCTGCCATCTCGCCTTTGGATGGTTGTCTAATGATAATGCAACAGGTCTTTTATTAAGTTCCTCAGGATAATATTTCAAGCCATCAAGAGGCGAAATTATTTTTCCTTCATCTTCTTTTTCTGCTTCTTCAATTTCTTCAATGCCTATTATTTCTTTAGGTTCCTCTTGAGGAAGAGGTGTTTCTTGTTCCTGGGGTGGAGCTACAGTTTCCTTTGAGCACGAAACATTTAACATCATAATTAAAAACAATACAAAAATAAGAAATTTTTTCATAGCAGTCCTCATCCTGAGTTATTTAAATACTTGCAATTCTTTCATTACTTCTTTTTCTTTTTTTCTCATTGTTTCTTTTTCTTCTGCATTCATGTGATCATATCCTAAAAGATGCAACATACTGTGAACAGTTAAGTATAACATTTCTCTTTCTAAGCTGTGTCCAAAATCATTAGCTTGTTCAATTATTCTTTCAGTTGAAAGAACAATATCTCCTAGGATTATTGTACCTTCAAACATTTCATCTCCCATAGGAAATGAAAGAACATCTGTTTCACTGTCCACATTTCTGTAATCTCTGTTAAGTTCGCGTATTTCTTCATTTGTAACAAAGCTCACACTTACTTCATAATCACCTTCACACTTTTCAACCTTTAAAGACACTTCAACTGCCTTCTCTATAGCCTTCATGTTTTCATCGGTGATTTCAATTATACCCTGTCTGTTGTCAAATAAAACAACAATCATTTTTCACCCTCAAATCTTTCATATGCTTTTATTATTTCTTGAACTAATTTATGTCTTACAACATCCGTGGTGTTAAAATACATAAATCCTATGCCTTCCACATCTCTTAATATTCTTGAAACAGTCTTAAGACCGGATTTTTTTCCTTCTGGAAGGTCTATTTGTGTTACATCGCCTGTTATTACTGCCTTTGAGCCATATCCAAGTCTAGTTAAAAACATTTTCATTTGCTCATTGGTTGTATTTTGTGCCTCATCTAAAATTATAAATGAAGAATCAAGGGTACGTCCTCTCATGTATGCAAGAGGTGCTACCTCAATTAATTGCTTTTCAACATTTTTAAGGTAGTTTTCAGGACCCATAATTTCAAATAATGCATCATAAAGAGGTCTTAAATATGGATCTACCTTATCTTGTAAATCTCCAGGCAAGAATCCCAGCTTTTCTCCTGCTTCTACTGCAGGACGAGTAAGTATAATTCTTTCGACTTCTTTTTTTCTAAATGCATTTACTGCAGCAGCCACTGCTAAATATGTCTTGCCTGTACCTGCAGGGCCTATTCCAAATGTTATATCCTTGGAATTTATTAAATCCATATATCTTTTTTGACCTATGGTCTTTGCCTTTATAACCCTTCCTGAGGCTGTTGTAACAATTACTTCTTTTAATATTTCATTATAATCTATGTTATAATTTGATTTGTTGGCTTCTATAAGGTATACAACCTTTTGGTCGTTAATTTCACCTTCAGTTTCCACTATTGTTTGCATATCCTTTAATATTTTAACAACTGCCTCTACCTTGCTTTTTTCCCCTGTTACTTTAATTACTCCGCTTCTTATAAGAATATTCACTTCAAAATAGCTTTTTATAACTTTTATATTCTTATCGTGAATTCCAAGAAGCTTAACAAGATTATCTTCATTGGCAATTATTATATTTTCTTCGTGTAACTCCATTATACCTCCAGTATTACTCTTGTGTAGTTTCATCTTTTTGCTCTATAGGATATAATTTTACTTTTTCACCTATATCTTCTATAACTTCAATTTGAGCCCTTAAATAATAGGATGTGTCATCTTCTGAAAAATCGATGGTTGATTTTAATATTTTAGCATCTTTGCTGCATCTTTCAATTAATTGGTCATACATTGATATCTTCATTTTATTTTTAGCAGAATTTTCATCTAAATCAATAGTCTTCGTTACTTGTTCATAGTATGTACCTTTTAACAACGCAATATCAGAAAAAATTGAAATTATAGGTAATCGAAATATTCTTTCCTTATAATTATAATTTTCATAAGGGTCTTTGTCACCTATTATTTTAATACTGTTGCCATTTATTTGCAAGTAATAAACTCTTTTTCTATTGTTTGAATCAATTTCAATATTTCTTACCTTCTGTTCCTTCATTTCAAAATTATAATATGTCTTCCCATAAACAGTTCCTTCAGAAGGTACCATCATAAATTCTTCTGATGTCTTGCTTTTTACCATTCCCATTATTAATGTTTGACCTTCGTAAACAACGCTGCCTTCTTTAACCATGGGCTGGCCGCTTTTTGCAATCACTTTATTTATTATGGCATTTTTAGTTGAAATAATGCTGGATGGTTCATTATTTTTTACTTGCGATTTTTCCGGTTCTTTTTCTTTAACGAAAATTATTAAATTAGAACCTTCAATGTAAACTTCTACAAATTTAAATTCATCGAACTTGCTGTAAAGCATTGTCTCTATTTTTTTAGGCTTTAAGCTTGAATGAGATACAGGTAACGTGATATTGCTTTCTTCTAGTGCCTTTATTATTCTTTTCGAATTTAAATTGGTTGTTCCAACTACTTCAACATTCCATACAAGGGAAGTAAGGACGTAAATGCATACAAATAAAATAAATAAGCCTGCAATAAAGCCTTTTCTTGATTTTAATTTACCAAGCTTTAATGCAAAGCCTCTTTTGTTTATTGTTTCCGTCTTCATTTCTTTTAATAATTCATGGTATATTTTATAGTCCTCATAGGATATTTTAAATTTAACAGTTTCCTCTTTCTTTTCAATATCCCACATGCGAATATTTTTCCTTCGGAGTATATTTAGTATCTTTTCGCAATTTGCTGCCTTTAAGCGTATTACAACATATCCTGTCAATAATGACATCAACTTAAATATTAGCATACCTACTCCTTATTCAAAAATATTATTTCACTTATATTCCCTCTCACTATTACATTAAAATTATTTATTTCTTCTATTTTGAATTTAGAGCCCTTTATCAAAATTGTATTTTCAATAGTACGTACTCCTACTTGATCGTTATCATAAATTGTTATTCCCAAATGATTTTCTATTATTACTTTTTTATTTCCATACATCCTTAAGCTAAAATTATCTGACATTGCATCATTTGGAATTTCTAAATCATCAGCAAGCTTGCTTCTTAGGTTGTTGAACTTACTCATAACTCCTCCTTCATAAAGTTGTCTTACTAATAAATTATGCATGTACTCATAATACTATGAATTAGCACTTAGGAATTTCTTTATTAATTGTATTAAATATATAAAACTCTATGAAATTTATTAAATTTTTATAACTATGATTGCTATCTTAGCATAATTATGCTAAAATAATTTTAGGAGGTGTTAAATTTGAATAAAATTAGACCTGTATCTGATTTAAGAAATAATTTTGCAGAAATATCTAAAATAGTACATGAAACAGCCGAACCAGTTTTTCTAACAAAAAATGGTTTTGGAGATATGGTTGTTTTGAGCATAGAAGCATATGAAAACATGCAGTTTGAAAGTGAAATATATTCTAAATTATTAGAGGCTGAAAAAGAAGCCGAACTTACAAATAAACGCTTCTCTTCAAAAGAAACTTTAAATGCCATGAAAGAAGCAATTGGTAATAAAAATGTATAAATTAGAATATCTGCCAATAGCACACCAAGATATGATAGAAATAGCAAGGTATATTAGTCAAGAACTTAATAATCCTGTATCTGCAGAAAAATTAGCAGAAGAAATGATTACTTCAGCAGAAAAATTAATAGATTTTCCATATGCAAATGCACTTTATATACCTATAAAGCCATTAAAACATGAGTATCGGAAGTTATTTGTTAAGAACTTTATAATGTTTTATTGGGTTAATGAAAGAAAAAAACTTATAATTATTGCAAGAGTTATTTACAATAGGAGATATTCTTCTAAAATGTTAAAATAGTCGTGTAGGGATTAATTGCCATAATGACAAGGGGACGGGGTTGTTGTCACCTTACAATTTCTGAATTATCCCCCTGCTGATTCCAGTCAATCTCTCAATTTGTCTAATTGACAAGCTATATTCTTTCCTCAATTTTTTTACATATGAATTTCTTATAGCTGTTTCAAGCTTTTGTAAATAAATTCCATGTTCAACATTACAATAAGTCTTTATAATTTTCATCGCTTCATCATCTGTCAACTTTTTACTTTCCAGCACATCCTCACATTCATCCCCATTTGCTTTGTTTATATATTCAATAAAAATCTTCACTGCCTCTTCCCTGTTCATTTCATTAAAGAAATTAAGAACAAAATCCGCATCAGGTGTTTGTTTTTCTATGTAATCTTTGTAGTTTGTCCACTTATAGTCTTCAATTATAGCTGTTATTCCGGCTTTTAAAGGATTTCGGAGAATATATCTGAGTACTACTAGAAAATATTCTTCATTGTTTACAGGCTCACTTTTAAAACAATCTTGAAACAAGTACCCTATTCTGTCATACTTTTTATTATACCAAAATACGTAACTACCACATATTCTTCTCATTACGGTCTCTAAGGGTTCTTTACCTTCTTTTAATAGTAAATGCAAATGATTTCCCATTAAACAATAAGCATACAATTTATATTCACAAATTTCCTTGTATTTTTGTAAGACATGAATAAACTTAGTGCAATCCTCTTCATCCTCAAAGAGAATTTGTCGGTTTATTCCTCTCATAATGATATGATATATTCCACTTTCACTTTTTATTCTCGCAGCCCTTGGCACAATAATCACCCCTTTGGTAATTTGTACCATAAAAATTGTAATAAGTCAATCTTTTAACACTTTTCGAACACTACTAATAATTGGGGTAAACCTGTAGTGATAACAACCCCGCCCCCTTGTCATTTCATTATTGAGCAAGTGTTTATTTACATAACATAATAAAATGTCAAAAGAAGGAACTGGATACCAAACGTCCTTTGACAGAGGGTGAAGTTGATAGGTTGACTGAAGAGTTTATTGTAGAATACACATCCAATTCTAAGCTATTGAAAGTAATACACTGACGTTACGTGAAACTGATATGGTTCTTCGTGGTCTTACTATTTATAAGAAATATTAAAGGATCATTTGGAGGATATTGATCATAAAGAAGCCTTTGAGTTTGTCAGTGAACTGGTAAAAGACAATGTTCAGATGAGTAAAAGCATTATTAAGCAAATTTATTACTTGGTTCTTGCTGACAAAAATGATGACCTTGGTGTATATCTCCGTGTACCTGTTCGCATCATGGGTGTACAACACGAACCGGTGCAACCTTATCTCATTTTGCCTAAGATGGAACAATTGATAGTTGATTTTGCCGAAAATACTGAACACACTGTAACAAAGCTGGCTCGTTTCCATATCGAGTTTGAAGGTTTCATCCTTTCATTGATGGAAACGGAAGAACTGGACGTCTGCTTGTTAACTTGGAACTGATGAAGGCGGGTTTCCCGCCCATCAACATCAAGTTTGTTGACCGCTTAGCATATTACAACGCTTTCGATGAGTATTATGTAAAACACGATCTCTCTGACATGGAAAAATTGTTTGCAGGATATGTTAATGAACGTTTGGATATGTATTTAAAAATACTGTAAAAGTGAATTTGAAATTATAAATAAATAACAATAAATTTTAAAGAGCGCCTATCAGAAGGTAGGCGCTTTCTTATGTGCAGTAAGTAACCTGCAGCCCCTATTTCTATTTATTCACTTCTACATATATATTTAATCAATGATAAACCTACATAATGATTAATGCTCGCAAATCTTATATTTGCTTTTGTTTTAAAAATTTTCAGTCCTTATATGTTAAAAGCAATCAATTTGTTAGGGGCGTAGTCTACAATTCTAAAATTCGTCCCTAGAGTTCTAAGTAGATATATTTGAATAGGAACGGACATTTACAAAATGGTATTTTTAACTGTGTGTTTGAATAATATATATAAAAATTAATTTCAGGAGATTAAAATGTTAAAATATATTGTAAATTATGGGGATACCATAGAATCTATAGCAAGAATGTTTTGTATCTCTTCACAAACCATTATGCTAACAAATAACCTGAGAAGTCCCATTCTAAAAGTCGGTCAGCAATTGCTTATTCCTGAAAACAGCAATAATTTGCCTATACAAAATAATTTATCAAAGCAAGCTGTTGCATATTTGCCGGTCACAGCTTATACAGTAACACAGCCTGTAATAGTAAACGGTATTAATATTAATACAGGGTTGTATCCGGTACTAAACTTTAAACCGGCCAATGCAACATATCCTTTCATCTATGTCCCAATTGCTGAATTTTCAAAAGTCGGCGCAAAAGTAGTATGGGATGATACAAAACTGCTCTTAACTGTTACCACTGATTACTATACTCTTAAGAATCAGGCGTTAACGTGTGCAAATGAAACCAGTTATCTAAGATCAGTAATTGATTCAATTGTTAATGATGGTCTTGGTAATTCAGCAAGCAACATCATGGAGACGGGATTTGTTGCACAGGAAGGTGAATGGATTTACTACAGACGAATGACCAGGTACTACCCAACTACTCCTGGTATGATTTATAAAATTAGAACAGACGGTTCAGGAGACACCAAGCTGAATGATGATATGTCATATTATATAAACGTATTAAATGGCTGGATTTATTATTCAGATTTAAACAGGATTTATAAGATAAAAACAGACGGCTCTGAACAAACCCTACTCATTAATGAATTTGGGGAATTAAACGTTTCGGGTAATTGGGTCTATTACAATAGCCGTGCAGATGGAGGCAAACTTTATAAAATTAGTATCGATGGAACAAACAAAACAAAGTTAAATGATGAATCTTCATCTTCACTTAATATAGTTCAAGATTGGATTTATTACAGGAACACTGCAGATCGTAAGATGTATAGGGTCAGAATTGACGGAACAGGAAGACAAAAACTTAATGATGCCATTGTTTGGGGTAGTGTAAAAATAATAGATGGGTGGATTTATTATGCAGATTATGGATCACAGACAGATACATGGAATATCTTTAGAATGAAATTGGATGGTTCAAATATAACAAGGTTGTCAACCGATAGTATTGAGCGATTTAATATTTCCGGTGGATATATTTATTACACAAAAATAGTTGATGTTCCCGGCGGTGAACTCTATAAGATGAGGTTGGATGGTACTAATAAGATGTCTTTCAATATTCGCAACATAATACAGCTGAATGTTATCGGCGACTGGGTCTATTATCTAACAATGAATAAAACCACATACAAAGTCAAAGTCGATGGAACTGGTAACACTGCAATGTATCCTATAGACTCAGATTGATTTCCTTGTCATTAATATTTGCAAAATTAATTTCTTGAAAGAATACAATGGCAATAAAATTATGATGATAACAAACCTGAAACTGCAGTAGATGTTATAGGAGGCAACGTTGTAAGCTTCTTACCTATCATGGAATAATTTGTCCATGCAAAAGCTCCGATTATAAGTAAATCTCCTGTATTGTAATCTATGGCAAATGCCTAAAGTAAATTGCAAATTAAGTTGACAAGGAAACGATGACAACAACCCCGTCCCCTTGTCAACCCCAAATTGGTCAACTGAATAACTGTAATAATATGATAAGACACCAACATATTGCAGTCAGTGCCTTTCATCAATTAATTATTATATTTTTACAACTCAACTATTTTAATGTTGTAGCACCCAATATCTTTTTTGCGAAGCCTTTTTTCTTCTTATTGTTATCTTCATCAATATCTTGATATTCGTAATCCCAATAAACATTTCCTGAAAGTACCTTTGCATCATAATCATCTAAAACAGATTTAACTACCTTAGACAGTGCAAACAAAGCGATTATGTTTGGTATAGCCATAATTCCCATAGCCATATCTGCCAATTGCCATACAAATGTAGGATCAATTAATGTTCCAGCTATCAATGCTGTTATGGATACTAATTTAAAAGCATTTAATGTTGCAGATTTTCCGTTAATCAAATATTTTACGTTAGATTCTGCAAAGAAGTACCATCCTACTATGGTTGTAAGTGAGAAAAATGACAAGCATACTGATAAAAACATTCCGCCAAATTGTCCAAAACTTGAAGCAAATCCGTTTTGTGTCATAACTGTTCCGCTTTCAACCATTACTGCTGCCGGTACAGTTGGATCATATGAGCCTGTTGCCATATTAACCATAACAGTGGATGTACAAATTAAAAATGTTGATATAAACACTCCAATCATTGCAGTAAAGCCTTGCTCTGCTGGATGCTTTGCATCAGCAACTGCATGAGAATGAGGCGTAGAACCCATTCCTGCTTCATTGGAAAACAATCCTCTTGCCAAGCCATATCTTATAGTTTGTTGAACTGTTATGCCCAGTACCCCTCCCCCGATGGCATTTGGAGAAAAAGCTCCAACAAATATGTTTTTTAATGCCTCAACAAAGCCTGTAAAGTTTAAAGCAATTATTGTTAAGCTTCCAAATATATAAGCTCCTGCCATTATAGGAACCACCGTTTCAGCAAATGATGCTATTCTGCCCATACCACCCATTAATATTAATGCAACAACAATGGCTAAGCCAACAGTAACACCTATTACAGGAACATTAAACGCTTTAGATACCGAGCCTGCAACTGAATTTGATTGAACCATAATGCCAACAACACCTAAAGCTATAATGCTTGTTATGGAGAAAAATGTAGCAAGTCCCTTGGATTTTAAACCATTTTTAATATAATATGCAGGACCTCCAACTAACTCACCATCTTTAGTTTCTCTGTATTTTTGTGCTAATACTGCTTCTGAAAATATTGTTGCCATGCCGAAGAATGCAGATACAATCATCCAAAATGCGGCACCTGGTCCACCTGCTGCAATAGCTGTTGCAACCCCAACAATATTCCCTGTTCCTACCTGAGCTGCAACTGCAGTGGATAAAGCTTGAAAAGGTGTCATTTTTCCTTCTTCAGCCTTTTCCCTTTTAATGATCCCAGAAATCATTTTCCCCAAAGCTGGAAAAAGTCTTGAGAATTGCGGAAACTTAAGTTTCACTGTCATATAAATCCCAACACCCATCAGTGCGAAGATCAGTACATAATCCCAAAGCACTATGTTAACAATCTCAACTAAATCTTTAAACTCTGCCAAAATAAAAGCCTCCCTTAAATAAATAACAAATTTTATATTTGTTATATTTTAAACGAAGGCCTTCGAAAAACTTCACTAAGTATCATATGTTATAAAAATTTTTTATAAAAAATTATAATTTAAAAACTTTAATTAATAACTGTCATTCCCCATTTTACCGTAATAAATTATCCCATCAATAAATTTTTTTAAATTGACTTTGCCTCTTTTCTTGGATTTTTCTCTAATGTAGTCCATTTCAATTTTTAATTGGTCAAAATTATATAATCCGTTAGAATATTCTGTGAATATTTCATTCATATAGTCTTCAATTCCAATATGGGCAATATTTTTCATCCCGACAGCAGCAGCTCTGCGCATTCTTTGCTCAACTATCTTGGCATTCTCTGAAGATATGTATCCGCACAAATCAATAATGGTAATATCAGCAGTGCTTTGGTTATTTTCAATTAAATATAACGCAGCATTTATTATATCTTGACTGCCAGATTCACTAAGTATACCAAGCCTGTGCAAAACCCTTTTAATTCCCACACTGTTATCCTCTTCATGGATAACATGTGAATGCTCTCTCTCAGAAAATATTCCTTGTATTATTTCTAGCTTCTTATTCATTTCTAATTTTGAAATAACATTTTTAATTACAGCTTGAACCTCAACTGCATCTATGGGTTTTGATATGAAAAATTCTATACCGTTGTTATAAGCCTTTGATATTAGTTCCTTAGATGATACCTCTGAAATCATTATATATTGAATTCCGGGATATTTTTTTTTGATTTCCTTTAATAAACTTATGCCATCCATGCTTGGCATGAGAAAGTCCAACAATACTATGTCCGGTCTTATGGCTTCGATTTTTTCCAATGCTTCTTCTCCATTGAAAGCTTTACCAACAACCTCGCCTAATTCTTTGTCATAAATTATTTTTTCAAGAATTTTTACTATATTTACATTATCATCAACTATGAATATTTTCATTTGCATCCTCCAAAACTACCTTAGGTAATTTTATTATAAATGTTGTGCCGACTCCCTGCTTTGACTTAACATCTACATGGCCGCTTAGCTGTTCTTCAACTATATATTGAACTATGCTAAGACCTAAACCTCTGTTTATTTCTCCCGTATCATAATTTATTTTTGTAGAAAACCCAGGTGAAAATATGGATTCTAGATCATCCTCCCCAATTCCTTCTCCGTTATCTCCAATCAGAAAAATATGATCTTTTTCATCAGTTTCATGAATTATGCTGATTTTTCCATCCTTTTTTGATTTAGGAAGCGCATCCATGCTATTCATTATTAAATTTCTTAATACAGACATCAAGTAGTAATGCTTATTGGTATAAAAATTATCACCAATTTCAAATTCAAATATTATATTTCTATGTGTGTTTTTAACTTCTCTTTCCATGGTTTCGAGTAAAATGTTATTAATATCTTCATATTCCATACCCTTATCATTAAGTTCATTATCAGTTATACTCTTAATACCTCTAACAACCAATCCATTTTCCTTTTTAATTTCATGGACTTCTCTGGCAATGTTAAGTGCCTTGTTTGCCCAGTCATCCCTTTGTTCATTATTGCTGATTTGTTCAAATAAACTATAGGACTGTGTCATAACATTTTCAATACTATCCATTGTTTTTTCAATCCAAAATATTTCGGACTTAAGCTTGGATGTGAGAAGTAACAGCCTTTTATATCTTTCCTCATGCTCTCTCTTAGTTAACATTAAATCATAGTAATTAAATGCCATAATTATGAGAAACACCATGAATGAACGAACAACGCTGACTATAATTAATGACGGAATAACAGCTACAATGTTTGGTTCGGTAAAAATTAAAAATCTACATAAACCTTCAATAAAGTTTGCCGAAAAATCACATAAAATTAAGGCAAAAAAAACAAAATTAAATTTATCTTTCTTTTCGTTTTTTACTAGCTGCTTATAAAACACGCCATAGAGCATATAAAATAATATTTCCGGCATGAAAGAAATTATTACATCGTGTAAACTACTACTATATATTTGGTGAACAGAAAGTCTTAACAAATAAACAGATATTCCGGATAATATTCCCATTGATACAGGATATATATCTTCATTGTAATAAAGAAATGTTGCAAAAATAATAGCTCCTGCTGAAACAACAAAATCGCTTTTAAACAACCCAAGATTCACTTGAGATGCTAATGCTACAATTATTGATATGCCAAACATCTTTTTAAAATTTTTCATATTGACCTCTTATAAAAAAACCCCGGTTTCCCGGGGTTTTAAACTATTTAATATATTTAGCCACGATTTCGTTTACGTGTTTGCCATCAGCTTTGCCTTTTACTTGAGGCATAATGAGAGCCATAAGCTTACCCAGATCTTTTTTGGTCTGAGCGCCTGTTTGCTCTACTGCTTTTTGAACAATAGAATCAAGCTCTTCATCTGACAGTTGAGGCGGTAAATATTCTAATAGTATTTTGATTTCTTCATTGGTAAGATCTATAAGATCTTGTCGATTGCCTTTTTCAAAGTCAGTAATTGAATCTTTTTTCTGTTTAACCTGCTTAGCTACTATATCAACTATTTCCGTATCTGATAGTTCTATTCTTTCGTCAACTTCTCTTTGTTTAATAGCTGCTCTAACCATT
>CAZJKK010000045.1:0-15028 GCA_964546605.1 uncultured Clostridia bacterium | reverse complement strand
ATTAAAGATACTTTGGATGAATTGCCTCAGCCAGACAAGGACATTTTCATAAGGCGGTATTACTTGTTTGAATCTGTAAAAGATATAGCCTGTGCTCTTGATTTAGTGCCTAAGCAAGTGGAAAATAAACTGTACAGGGGCAAGGAAAAGCTAAAATCAGCACTTATTAATAAAGGAATTATATTATAGAAAGGATATGACAATGAAAAAGATACATGAAATATTTGAAGATATTGATTTTGATATAAAAGATGAAAATGTTAATGAGTACAAAATGTCAAATGATGAAAAGGACAAAATTTTAGAATTAACATTAAATAAAGCAGAAATTAAGAAAACTAAATCAACGAAGAAAAGATTTATTTTACCCTTTGCAGCTACCTTTGCATTAGTCCTATCCTTTGCAGCAGTCTTTGCACAAGGAGGTTTAACAAATATTTATTACAAGTTGTTTGGAGAAAACATAAGGTATGTTAATGAAATGGGAACTGTTATAGATGAAAAGAGTACATCTGTTGGTACTGTTTATAATTTAGCCAATAAATTTGGAGTTAAGGGCACATCATCCGAGGAGTTTTCTTTAAATGTGGCAGGTATGCTTGGAGATGAAAATGCATTTTATATTATATTTGAACTTATAAAGGAAAATGGAGAAAGCTTTGCAGAGTCAGACTATATAGAATTTGAAAGATTGCGCCTTGATTTTAAATCTTCCGGAGGTTACACCTGGTATCAAATAGAAGACAATGATGCAACAGACAATAAGGCTACATTTATATTAGCAGGGAACACAAAGAAAAAAATTACAGGAGATAAATTGACTTTAACTGCTAATGATTTTACTGAATATAGCATAAATGAGCCAATGAAAAAGTTTAATCCATATGATTTTTTATTGAATAACAATGATTATATAAATCAAAATCTTATGGAAAATATTCAGGAATCACGATTAAATGTAACAGATGATAACAGTATGCCTATTGAAGAATTAAATAAAATGCAAGAAATTTATAATCTAACGCCGAAATATGTATTGCCCTGGAAATATTCAAACATTCTTGTCGAAGAAAACTTACATGACATATATGTGGATAACATTGGGTTTGCAGGGAATAAGCTGTGCATAAGATTTTCAGTCATGGATTCAGAAAAATATAATTTAGGTGAAATATATTTTATTAATAAAAATAATCCTAAAGATATAAAATACAATGAATTTATTTTTACAGAGGAAAAAGGCGGCATTCGATATGATTATTATATATTTGATATAACAAGCATGGAAGAATTAAAAAACTATGATTTAAAATATGACATAGTAAAGAAAATCAGCACAACAATAGGCAACTGGGAAGTTAAATTCAAAGCTGATTATAAAAATACTACTGAAACTATTAGGGTAAATAAAACAACAGAAATTAATGATAAAAATTACACCGTAAAAAACATAAAAATATCACCAATAGCTTTGAACATTGAAATGGAAAATGATTTATTAGACACTCTTGAAGATCCTACGCACAATTTCAGCGATGAAGTATCAATAGTAATGAAGGACGGTTCAACTCCTGAAATATCAGGCAGCGGTTCAAGTACAAACTCATTATCTTCATCTGTTAACCTAATGTTTAAGCAACCAATAGACACAACTAAAATCGAAAAGGTTCAGATAGGCAACTTATCCATCCAACATTAACGGATCTTGATATTTCTTGGTGGGAATGTCAGACTAAGTTCGCCCTGATGGAGACAATTCTTTTGGAGGCTAACAACAAAAAATAGACGTATCCTATAATCATATTTTAGGATACGTCTATTTTTTGTTTGGATTAAATAAAAGAACCATAAAAAATCTCTTGCGTATAATAAATAAAATAATAAATTGGAGGAAAGTAATGAGATTTTTTTATGGGGAGAAAAATATATTAAGAGCTTTGGAAGAAGCAGAATTTTGGAAGCATCAAGAAAGTGAGCATACAGTAGTTATACAAGAGGTGGTACCTGATTTAGAAGAAGAATATATAGTAAGATTGGAGGAATATAAAGAAGTATTTGATTCAACACAAGGAAGCATAGTAAGGTTAATGGAAACTGCAGTTAATTGCCAAAACATATTGTCGGCAGATATATATCAAGAAATAATAAGTTTAATTGATTTATCAATCAGACAAAGCCGAGTGTTTGTAGAATTTTTAGGAATGCTTTTAAGAGACAGCGACGCGGTTAAAAATAGCCCTGTTGCAGGCACGGTTATAAACCATATACGAAGAGAATCGGAATATTTTATAGGCATTGTTACTGCTTTTCTAACAGCCAGCTGCAATCAACAAAATGGGTTTATGAATAATATGAGATTTTAAACTTTATTGAGGAATCACATGGCATTAAGTTTTTGACCGTTTAAAAAAGGGAAGAGTAATAATAATTACGCTCTTCCCATAATTAATTAGATAATTAATTAGTATAAAGTATTTTGATATTTAGCTATTTTCCCATTCGTCAAAGCGTTTCATAATATCGTCATAGGTTTTGTTACAAATATCAGGAAGTCCAGCACCATTATTAAACTCTAATCCTGCAGCTTCAAAACCTTTCATAACAGATTCTTTCAATAATCCGATTTTGGATTTGTCTCCTCCGGATAATGCTTTTGCCATATCCATTATCCTAGTAGCTACTGCGTCCACAGAATATTCTCCGCCTTCTTGAATAGATTCCAATGCTTTTTGTGAATCTTCCTCAGTAACATGTAACTTTTTCCCAAATAAGGTTAGATTAGATTCTTCACCTTGCTTTGCAATCATTTTGCGGATTGTTTCTTTAAATTCTGCTATTCGTTTTTCATTATCTGAAATAAGTTTATTAATTTCTATACTGTCATATTTTTTATTTTCTTTTACTGAGTCAGAGTTTTTTATGTCTTTGGGTTTAACATTATCAACAGCACTTTTGTTAGCTTGATTAGTTGCAAATGATGATTTAATTGGCTTTATTTCATTTATCATATAATAACTCCTCCTTTAAAACTATATCGTCAAATTGTTGAAAATATTAAGGTTACAAATCAATATATAACAATTATTGGTGCACCATGTATCTCAAAACTGTTTTTAATT
Organism: uncultured Clostridia bacterium; assembly: GCA_964546605.1. Taxonomy (GTDB): domain Bacteria; phylum Bacillota; class Clostridia; order Tissierellales; family Sedimentibacteraceae; genus Sedimentibacter. The sequence continues at coordinate 11,909 of CAZJKK010000045.1, read as the reverse complement.
TAGATTTTTCAGTTTTTCTTGCATCTGATATGTAAATTTCTCTATGTCTTAGTGTTATTATTTTTAGATTGTTTTCTTGTATATACTTTTTCATTTGCTCAAAGCTTTGGGGTTCATCATCATAGGAGCCAATATGCATCATTTGTACAGATAATCCATCTTCCATTTCCTCAAAAGTTACTTCATCTAATAAAGGATGAGTTTTTTTCTTCTTAACATTTTCAAATGCTATATTAACTACTTCTTGTGTAACAAATTCTGGTTGCCTGATCATTATGGTATACAACAATTCATCTTTATTAAACACACTTGATTGTCTTCCTTCTTCAGTTAAATCCCATATCCCTTCAAGAGGATAGACAGTATATTCAAAATAGCCATTTGGCGTGTAGTTTTGCTTTGGCATCATTCTAACAGCATATGATAAGGAATATAATACACCTACTTTTTCAGAGAATTCTTCACTGTTTGGATTTGCTTTTCCGCTTATCATAAAAAATTTTTGTTTTGGTATTGTTATTAATTCAGGTTTTTCTTTTGGTAAATATAAGTTCTTTTCTTGCTTTTTCCATTCGTACTTCATAACTTTCCTACCTTTTATTGAATTTATGGTTATGGAATAAAACTGTATTTTAATATTTGCAGTCATTCATTTTTAATAAAACATCTGATGTTAATAAAATTATATCAATTATGCTATGTTAGTCAATCTTATTTCTTGATATTGTCAAGTCAATGTGTTAACATAATTTTAAATTATTGTATGGGGGGTTAATATGTTTAGAGAAATAAGGAGAAAAGACAGACAATTGACAATGGAAGAAAGCGTTGAAATATTAAAAAATAATGATGTAGGTATTTTATCGACCATTTGTGAAAACGGTTACCCCTACGGTGTTCCGTTAAATTATATATATTTTAATAATAGTATATACTTTCACTGTGCACTTGAAGGGCAAAAGCTTGATAATATTAAAGCTTGCGATAAAGTATCATTTTGCGTAAATTGCGATGTTGAAATTTTACCGGAAGAGTTTAGCACAAATTATAAAAGCACTGTTATATTTGGAAAAGCTTCAGAAGTGATTGGAAAGGAAAAAGATGAAGCATTGCTTGAAATAATAAAAAAATACTCCAGTGACTTTATAGAAAAGGGTATGAATTACATAAATAATGCAAAAGAAAGAACTAAGGTTTATAAAATAAGTATAGAGCATTTAAGCGGAAAGTCACGCAAATAATTGAATAGATCTCTGGAAGGATTTTTTACTAAAGATTAATGTAAAATTAAGATACGGATAATAATATTAGTATCAAATAATGCAACAGGAGGATTCGTTTTGAGAATATTAATCGTTGAGGATGAAGTTAAAATTACACAGGCTCTTAGTTTTTTGTTTGCAAAGCAAAAAATTGATGTTGATATAGCAAATGATGGAGAAGAAGGTCTTATTCTTTCCAGCAAGGATATTTATGATGTAATTGTGCTTGATATAATGCTTCCGGGCGTTGATGGCATTGAAATATTAAAATCAATCAGGAAAAACGGATTTAAAACTCCGGTTATCATGCTTACTGCTAAGGACACTGTTGATGATAGGGTATTTGGTCTTGAAACAGGTGCGGATGATTATCTTGTAAAGCCCTTTGCAACAAAGGAGTTAATTGCTAGAGTAAAAGCACTGGCAAGAAGAAAAAGCACAGAGTATGTAGGTGAAGTATATGAATTTGAAGATGTGAAATATGATGTGAAAAATTATTTGCTTTTTATAGGTGAAGAAGAGTTTAAGCTACCTTTGAAGGAAGCAATGCTTATGGAAATGTTTATTAAAAAGCCAAGGCAGGTTTTTACAAGGGAGCAAATTATAGACCGTATTTGGGGTCTTGAAGCAGATATTTTGGAAAGTAACATAGAAATCTATGTGCATCATTTAAGAAAAAGGCTAGAAAATACAAATGCAAAAATTGAAACTGTAAGAGGCGTAGGATATATGCTAAAGGAGAAATAAAATGTTTAAGGCTCTTCATTTTAAACTAACAGCGTACATGGGTATAATTCTTGTTTTATTTATGGGCTTTGTTGCTGCAGGAATTTATAATTTTACAAGAATAATATTCGAAGATGGCAACAAGGAGATTATGAGGTCAGAAGCCTTGAGAGTATATTCCTACAGAAATTCCAACAACCTAGACTTTAATTTACATGGGTCTACTTTTCCTAGAATAGGTCCTTCTATAGCACTAATGGGAAGTCAAAGATTAGATGCTTGTTATGTGATATATAATGAAAACATGGAAAGAATTTATGCAGAAAAAGATGAATTAGATGTTTCAGGGGCTCTTAAGCCTCTTGCTGCTGAAGCGCTTGAAATTGAAAAAGATTCATATGTAATAAAAAAGGTGGGAAGATTTAATTATAGAGTTTATACGCGATTTTTTAAAGGAGTGGATGGAAAAACAGTGGTTCAGGTTTATCAGAACACTGTTAATGAGGAAATACTTTGGTCTTTTTTGAGAACAGTTTTATATGTAACAGGTGTAAGCGGAACTGTAATACTTCTTATGCTTAGCTTTTTACTTACAGGGCAAGCTCTTAAACCTGTTAAGGATACATGGATACGTCAAAAAGCATTTGTGGCGGATGCATCACATGAGCTAAGAACTCCTTTAACTGTTATTCAAACAAACCTTGATGTTGTTTTAAGTGATGAGGACGGCACGGTTGTAGAGAATGAAATGTGGTTAGATAATGCTTACTCTGAAACAAGGGTTATGGCAAAATTAATAGACCAGTTGTTAATATTGGCAAAGGCAGATGCCAACGAAGAAAAAATGGATGTGTCAGAGTTTTCTTTATCAGAGATTGTTGAAAATGTGTGCCAGAACATGAAAATACAAGCTGAAAAAAAAGGTATAGAGTTTAATCTGGATTTGGCTGAAGATATAAGAATAAAAGCAGATTATGATAAGATGAGAAGATTGGTTGTAATATTAATTGATAATGCAGTTAAATATACAGAGCAAGGGAGCGTTTCAGTTTCTTTGTTTGTTGATAAAAATAAAAGAAAAATATTCACTGTTGAAGATACGGGAATAGGTATTGCAAAAAAAGATCTGAATAGAATATTTGACCGTTTTTACAGAGCAGATAAGGCAAGACACCGTGAAGGCGGTACTGGTCTTGGGTTAAGCATAGCAAAATGGATTGCTGATATACACAAATTTAATCTTTCTGTTGAAAGCAAAGTTAATGTGGGGAGCAAGTTTATTCTGAGAATGTAAACTCAAATTAATTAAAGACTAAAAAAGGACCGTTCTAATGAGGCCCTCTTAACAATTATAAAAACTTATCCTTAATAACATTCCAATAATTGAAGGTTCCTGTGGATAATTTATTTATTACGTTGTTGGATGTTCTAAAATGAAGATACTCAAGCTCGTCATATTCCACTGCTTCTCCGTCTGCAAGTATTGCCACATGATAATCCTCTTTTCTTATAGGATATATGGTAATTTCAAATTCCGGAGGAACTATGATACTGCAGTCTAAACACCTGTAGGCATTTGATATAATAGGAGACAAAGGTGTAATTTGCAGTGTTTTCAGTGAAGGATATACAAGAGAACCTCCTGCTGATTTATTATAAGCGGAGCTTCCCATAGGAGAAGATATAATAAGGCCGTCACCGCTGATTTTTTCTAAGTGATTTGATGCAATGAAAACCTCCATATGAATGGTCTTCATGTCCTTTCTTTTTAACACCACATCATTAACTGCATATATTTTTGTTGAACTGCCGTATGTACATATTTCACATTCTATTATATTAAGCTTATTTATTGTATAATTGCCAGAAATATAATCGTTCACAAAGACTTCTAAATTTTCTGGCACTATTTCCGGATAAAATCCAAGTGTACCTGTGTTGATTCCAACAAAGGGCACATTAGAGAAGCTACTGTCCCTCACTCCTTTTAAAAATGTTCCATCCCCTCCAATTGTAATGTTTAACTCAGAGTCTTCTTTAAAGTCGTAATTACAGGTATAACCATGACTTTGGAGAATTCTTTTTAACTTTTCTTTTATTTCAAGAGTATATGTATCACCGCTGGAAGCTATGTTAATAAACTTTTCTTTCATTATTATCCCCTTTACTTTAAATGCAAAATATTATATTATTTATTATATGAAAAATGCGTGGAGTAACTATGAATAAAGACAATATTCTTAACTATACAATACAAGAAAAAGACAAAAGTGTAAAGGACATCTTGGTTGAAAAATTAAATTTTTCAAGAAGACTTTCAAGAAAGCTGGAGCTTAAGGAAGGGTTATATGTTAACGGAAAGACTACGAGACTTAATAAAAGGTTATCCTTGGGAGATGTTTTATCAATAGAATTTGATGAGGATGAAGATGAATATGATGCAGTTAACATACCCATAGACATCATTTATGAGGATAATGATTTGTTGGTTGTTAATAAACCTCCATTTATGGTTGTTCATCCAACCAAATCCCATCAAAATAATACCATTGCCAATGGTGTGGCGTATTATTTTAAGGAAAGAAATATTAAGAGAAAAGTTCGACTTGTGAACAGGCTTGATATGAATACCTCCGGTATCGTTATAATAGCAAAGCACCCTTATGCTCACAATGAGCTGGCTAACCAAATGAAGGCTAACACCGTTGATAAATATTATTATGCCATTGTAGAAGGAATAATAAATGAAGACAAAGGGACCATCAATGAACCAATTGCAAGATTAAATCCAGAGGATATAATAAGAGTGGTTGATCCATCGGGTAAGGAGTGCATAACCCATTACTTTGTTGCTGGAACATACAATAATATGACATGTGTAAGGCTAAAGTTAGAAACAGGAAGAACTCATCAAATAAGGGTACATATGAAGCATATAGGACATCCTATAATAGGAGACACTTTATATGGAACAGAAAGTGATTTAATAAACAGACAGGCACTTCACTGTTATGAAATGAAATTTAGACAACCAATAACAGACGAGGAAATAACAATAACTTGTCCCTTGCCGGAGGACATGAAAATCCTAGGGGGTTTAAGATGAAAAATATTTTGCTTATTGCAACAGGAGGAACCATTGCCTCTAAAAAAACGGATGAAGGTTTAGCGCCTCAAATAACTTCGGAGGAGTTATTAGAGTACGTACCTGAAATAAAGGAATTTTGCAATGTTCATGCATTACAGATTTTAAATATTGACAGCACAAACATTCAACCGGAGCATTGGGTCTTAATGACGGAGGCCATAGAAAAAAACTATGACAAATATGATGGTTTTGTAATATCCCACGGAACGGATACCATGTCCTATACATCTGCGGCATTGTCTTATTTAATACAAAATTTAAATAAGCCTGTTATTGTAACAGGTGCACAAAAGCCCATAAATGTAGACATAACTGATGCTAAGAAAAATCTCCTTGACTCTTTTCGTTTTGCTGCAGAAAAGGATGTAGCGGGTGTATACCTGGTTTTTGATGGAAAGGCTATAGTAGGCACGAGGGCAAGAAAAGTTAAATCAAAAAGTTACAGTGCCTTTGAATCTATTAATTTTCCTGTAGCTGCTATAATAGATGACGCAAGAATTACAAAATATATACGAAATGATAAGATGACTTCCCCGGTAAAATTTTATAAAAATATATTCGCTTCAATATTTTTGTTGAAGCTGGCACCGGGAATGGAGCCTGATGTACTCACATATATAGGTGAAAAATATGAGGGAATCGTTATAGAAAGCTATGGAGTTGGCGGACTTCCTTTCCAAGATAAAAGAAATTTCTTAGAAAAGCTTGGACAATTAACTGAAAGCGGAAAAATAATAGTTATTGCCACTCAGGTTATGTTTGAAGGAAGTGACATGGGCATTTATGAAGTAGGGGTTAAGGCTCTTAAAAAATATAATGTTCTTCAGGCATATGACATGACTATTGAAGCAGCAATTACAAAATTAATGTGGATAATGGCACAAACTAAAGATTTTAATGAAGTAAAGGAAATGTTTTACACTAAAATTAACGAAGATATTATGTACTAGAGGTATTAATGAAAAAGGTAGACATGCACATGCATACATGTGCTTCAGACGGAACATGGGATGCTGAAGAATTAAAGAGAGAATTAATAAAAAATAAAATAGAGATATTTTCCGTTACAGACCATGATTGTATTGACAATATAATAAATATGAAAACTAGTATTAGTCCAAAGGATAATTTAATTTTTATTCCCGGTACAGAGCTGACCACTGAGTATGAAGGCAGAGAATATCATTTGACACTATATAATTTTGATTTAAAAAATCAGCAATTATTAGCTATGATTACAGAGACTAATAACAATAAAATAAATGCGAATAAAGAATATATTAAAGATTATGCATCAAAGAAATTTGAAAATGTAAGTGTTGAGGATTATGATAAATATGTTTATGACAGGAAAAGAGGCGGCTGGAAGTCTTTAAATTACATGGTGGATAAAGGCATACACAGCGATATTCTTGTGCATTTAGGTGATTTTGCGTTGTCAGGAATGAAGGCAAAGTTAAAAAAACCTGAGGAAGTGATTTTAACTGCCAAAAAAAGCGGCGGTAAAATCTTTCTTGCACATCCATCCTATCATTACAGAAAAACTCGCATGCCTATGGAGGAATTAGAATATTGGCTGAGTCTGGGCATCGATGGAATAGAATGTTTTTCTCCATATAATAAAGGGGAAGAGCAATATTATATCGATTTTTGCAAAAAGAACAATCTTATGATCTCAGGGGGCTCTGATTGTCACGGTATGTTCATACCTGCAAGAAAGCTTGGATTACCTGATGTGAAATTAGATGATTTGAATATTAAACAATTATTACAATAAATAAAGAAGAACTTGTCAGAATGACAGAACAGCGATAATAAAGGGGAAGATATGTATAAATATAAATATGTTGCTGCAATTATTGTGGCAGCAGGCAAGGGAACAAGAATGGGTTCAGAAATTCCAAAGCAATATATGAATATTGGAGGAAAGACGATTCTTGATACAACCCTGTATAAATTTGAAAAAAGCAACGAAGTAGATGAAATAATTCTTATTGTTAATAAGGAAGACATAGATTATGTAATAGAAAAGATGTCACCAAATTATAATAAATTAACCATTGTGAAGCAAGGAGGCTCAAGTCGCACTCGGTCAGTTCTTGAAGGTTTAAAGGCACTTTCAAGCCATACAGATATAGTGCTCATACATGATGGAGTGAGACCATTTGTTTCCTTTAACTTAATAAGCAGTGTTGTTGCAGGGGCATATGGACATAAGGCATGCATTCCTGTTACTGATGTTATTGATACTATAAAAGAGGTACAGGAGGGAACTGTAACTAATACCCTTGACAGAAAAAAACTAAAAGCGGTTCAAACTCCCCAAGGATTTGATTATGAGCTTATTAGAGATTGCTATATAAAAGCATTGACAGAGGATGAGGACTTTACTGATGATGCATCAATAGTTGAATTTTACGGCCACAATGTAAAAACAGTTGAAGGGTTAAATAGAAACTTAAAGATAACAACACAGCTTGATTTAAAAATCGCTGAAATATTAGCAAGTGTCTTTTAGGAGTGTTTATGAAAATTGGAATTGGTTATGATGTTCATGCATTAGTTGCTAACAGAAAATTAATAATTGGTGGAGTAGAAATTCCATATGATAAAGGGCTTGATGGTCATTCAGATGCTGATGTCCTTATTCATGCTGTTATGGACAGTTTGATAGGAGCCATGGGATTAGGGGATATAGGCAAGCTGTTTCCGGATACAGACATGAAATTCAAGGATATTGACAGCAGGATATTGCTAAGAGAAGTTGTTACAGCAATGAAAAAAAATAATTTTATGCTTGGCAATTTAGATGTTGTAATAATAGCACAAAAGCCTAAAATGAGCTCATATATTGAAAAAATGAAAAAAAATTTAGCCCGCGATTTAGAAACGGATGTTCTAAACATTAACATCAAAGCCACAACAACTGAGCATTTAGGTTTCGAAGGCAGGGGTGAAGGTATTGCCTCTCAGGCAGTGTGTTTGTTGGAAAATAAGGAAAATCAATGAAATAAAGCTATATATTAAGTATATCCAAAGATATATCCTCGTGGTAAAATAAGAACAAGTTAAAACGATAAGTAATTATATGAATATTGATTAGGAGATTCCTCACCTTGTTCGGAATGACAAGGAAATAGTTTTATATGTCATTCTGAGCGCCAGCGAAGAATCTCATCTTTTAACAATCAAAGGATTCCTTACACTATTCGTAATGAAAAGGAGAGGACATAGGGGGTATAGTTATGAAATTGGAAATATATCAGATATTAGCGATTATTGGTGTGATGGTTTTTATGTTTTTTATATTTAAAAATAAAAAATCTGCACAAAAGGAAATAAATAATTTAAATGAAATAGAATTTGCAAGCACATCAAGCATGAAGTTTGATGATGTAGCAGGCAATTATGAAGCAAAGGAAAGCTTGCAGGAAATTGTAGATTTCATAAAGAATCCGGAAAAATACAGCAGGTTTGATGCAAGAATGCCAAAAGGAGTTTTATTATACGGCTCGCCGGGAACAGGAAAGACCTTAATGGCAAAGGCGTTGGCAGGAGAAGCAGGTGTACCGTTTTTTGCTGTATCAGGCTCTGATTTTGTACAAGTGTATGCAGGGCTGGGAGCAGGAAGAATAAGAAACCTTTTTAAGAAGGCAAAAAAATCAGGTAAAAGCGTAATCTTTATAGATGAAATAGATGCTATAGGAAAAAAAAGAATGAATGGCAATTTAAGAGGCAGCGATGAAGGGGACAGGACACTGAATGCTCTTCTTACTGAAATGTCAGGATTTGCCGAGGATTCAGGTACGGTCATAGTGGCAGCAACAAACAGAATTGATACTTTAGATGATGCCTTATTAAGGCCAGGGAGATTTGACAGGCAAATAGAAATAATGCTGCCGGACAGAAATGCCAGAATAGATATTTTAAAGCTGTATTTATCAAAAAAGAAAGTTGCTCATATCAATATAAATGATATTGCTGATTTAACAGTGTATTTTAGCGGTGCTATGATTGAAAACTTAGTTAACGAAGCAGCCTTATTAGCAATTCGAGAAAACTCTGAAGAAATTAATGATGAGCACATAAAGAAGGCATATTTAAACGTATTGGCAGGTACTGAAAAAAAGAACCCTGAAGAAAATGCTAAGCAAAAGAAAGTTACCTCTTATCATGAAGCAGGACATGCTTTTGTATCTAAGTATTTGATGCCAGACAACAAGGTTGTGAGAGTATCTGTGATTCCCACAAGCAAGGGAGCAGGCGGGTATACATTGAGCACACCTAGCGCAGATACTGTTGTAACTAAAAAACGAATTAAAGATCAGTTAGCAGTATTAATGGCTGGCAGAGTAGCAGAGGAAGTATTTTTTGGCAGGGATAATATTACGATTGGTGCACAAAATGATATAGAGAAAGCAACCTCACTTGCAGTAGATTATGTGGCGAAATATGGCATGGATGATGATTCTGCCTTTATAAATTTAAGTGTGTTGTCTGAGAAGCTTGGAATACCTCCAACATCAGTTGAACAAACAGTGAAAAGTCTGGCAAATGATATATATGAACAGGTTATGCAAATCATAAGCAGTAACAAGCTAAAGGTTGAAAATATTGCGAATCTTCTAATGGAAAAAGAAATAATAGCTGAAGAAGAGCTTAATAATTTAGTATAATTTATAAAGATAGTCAATTAAAATAGTAAAAATTACTAGTGGTAACTGTAAAATACAGTTGATATTTTTGAACTTTTATGATAGAATTTATTTAATAAATAGCCTGCGGTGTGCGGAAATCTCTTAATTCAACCGACATATTGTTAACGGGAATTCGCGTTTAAGTGCCTATGACAGGCCCGCATAGACGGGAAGCCAGAATCGCTTAGTAGAAATCCCACCTGCTTAGATGCGGGTATGAATTAACGGTTTGCGGCTCTCGCGGGTAAAATGGTTAAGCTTAGCTTAGCCATTTTTTTATATGGTAGGAAAATTTTCATAAAATTTTAGGAAAATCGGGAAAAAACGATTGCTAAAATTTAAAAATACATATATAATGGAAATACCATTACAGAAGAAAAAATTCATAAGGAGGAAATATGATAACCATTAAGGATGTTGCCAGACTTGCAGAAGTTTCTATATCAACTGTTTCAAGAGTTATAAATGATTCAAAGCCTGTTAGTCCGGAAGTTAGAAGAAAGGTTCTAAAGATTATTGAAGAAACAGGCTACAAGCCTAATGATGTTGCAAGAAGTCTTGTTACAAGAAGATCCTATTTAATAGGTGTTATAGTAAATAACTTAGCTCAAAGCTATGTTGCTGATATTGTAAGAGGAATTGAAGAAATAGGCAAAATGTACGGATTTGACATTCTTCTTTGCAGCAGCTACTCAAGCAAGGAAACTCAGGAAAAATATCTTCAGCTGTTAGACAGAAAACAGGCAGAAGGATTATTTTTAGTAGGTAATAAGTTTGATGACGAAATAATTGAAACGGCTAAAAATTTAAATAAACCATGTGTTTATTTTACAAGAGATGTTCGTGAAAACATGAATCATATTTCTATTGATTGCAATTCAGCAATTTATGAAATGACAAAGTACTTAGTTCAGGAAGGTCATAAAAAAATAATTTATGTATCTGATTTTGAAGACAGAACTTCAGTAGAAAATGATAAAATCCAAGGATATTTGAAAGCTGTTGAAGATAACGAGCTTGGATATTCAAAAGTATATGTTGTAGGCGGAAACAAGCACGGCAGAGCGTACGAATTAGGAAAAACAATTGTTAAGGATACGAATGAGTTCACAGCAGTTGTATGCAGCAACGATGAAATAGCCATTGGAATCTTAGACAGCTTCCTTGACAATGGAATTAAGGTTCCTGATGATGTATCCATTGTTGGATTCGGAAATATAAGAGAAGGCAAATTTGTAAGACCGGAAATTACTACAGTAGGTGAACCATATTACGATGTAGGCGCTGTAGGTATGAGAATGCTCATTAAAATGATAAAAGGTGACAAAACTCAACAAGGTTTAATGGAGCTTCCATTTACCATAGAAAAAAGAAAAAGCGTTAAAACAATAGAATAAGGTCAATTAATTGCTGACAATGATTTGTTGAATATAATCGAAAGTTAAAACTAGACTTGTGACAATTTATGATATTTTAATTAAACGTATCCCTCTATAATATTAATGCACTTAATATTTTAGGGGGATTACATATGAAAAAAAGATTTGTATTAATAATGCTTGTTTTGCTTTTATTCAGCTATAATTCAATTGGTGCCTATGAATATCATGAGGAAATAACAGAAATTGAATATTTGCTGAACAAACGTATAGAAATTATGAATGAATTCCTTTATGGTGTAAAAAGTTTGAATTCGTTGGAAAGCAAACTTAAAGAAATTGAAATCGAAAGTATATTGGAAAACGATGTTGATATATTAGAAAAGGTTATTGATAATCCCACGGATTATGAGCTGGCTGTAAGCGTTTGTGTGGATAAAATAAATACATTAGACCAAACAGATGAATGCATTTATGTTAATTTAGATTTAAATTGGCTCATGAGAGGTTATGAGGGAGAGTTTAATATGGTGAAAAATTATGATATTAAATGTACTCTAGTTGATGAACGGCTTTATTTAGCGTCCTTTTCAATTAATGATTAATAAATAATTTATAGGGTATAATTTAAATCAAAGTTTATTTATAGGAGACATTAATGGATAACAAATTATTTTACAAGAAAAATTATATTTGG
>CAZJKK010000044.1:1053-15371 GCA_964546605.1 uncultured Clostridia bacterium | reverse complement strand
TAATCCCTCCAAAAAATCCGTAATTTAATATCCAATTTAGAATTATATAACAAAAATCACCATTGTACCATTAAAATTTTTATTTTCAGCAAAATAAATCAGATTAAATATAAAAAGAGACTCCAAAGGCTAAGCCTTAAGAATCTCATTCAATTTTACATATTACCTTCAAACAACATTTCAAATTCTTTGCCGGTAATTGTTTCTTTTTCTAACAGAGCTTGGGCTACACTGTCTAACTTTTCCATATTTTCACTTAAAAGTGTCTCGGTTTTTTGATATGCACTATCAATAATTCTACGCATTTCTTTATCAATTTTAGCAGCAACTTCTTCTGAATAATTTCTTATTTTATTGAAGTCTCTTCCCAAGAATACTTCTTCATCATTTGTACCGTAAGTCATTGGTCCTAATGCATCACTCATTCCATAAGTTGTAACCATTGCTCTAGCAATTTTAGTTGCTCTTTCTATGTCATTAGATGCTCCAGTTGATATATCATCAAGAGCTAGCTTTTCAGCAACTCTTCCTCCTAACAGTCTTACAATGCTTTCTTCCATGTCTGTTTTAGATCTATATGATCTATCTTCTTCAGGAAGGTACATAGTAAATCCGCCGGCTCCTCCTCTTGGAATAATAGTAATCATATGAACCGGATCTTTATTTGAAGATAATCTTGCTACAACAGCATGACCTGCCTCATGGTATGCAGTTAGCTTTCTTTCATTATCGCTTATAACCTTGCTTCGTTTTTCAGGTCCTGCAATAACTTTTGTTATCGCTTCTTCTATTATATCCATTGTTATGGTTGTTTGATTTTTTCTTGCAGTTAATAACGCTGCTTCATTCATTGCATTTTCCAAATCAGCAGGAGTAAATCCCGGTGTTCTTTTTGCAACTATTTCTAAATCCACATCAGGTGAAAGTGGTTTTTTCCTAACATGAATTTTTAATATTTCTTCTCTAGCCTTCACATCTGGAAGTCCTACATGAACCTGTCTATCAAAACGACCCGGTCTCATTAATGCAGGGTCTAATATGTCAGGTCTGTTTGTTGCTGCAATGATTATAATTCCTTCATTGCCTGAGAAACCATCCATTTCAACCAACAATTGGTTTAATGTCTGTTCTCTTTCATCATTGCCACCACCAAGACCTGCGCCTCTTCTTCTTCCTACCGCATCTATTTCATCTATGAATATAATGCATGGTGCATTTTTCTTTGCTTGGTCAAATAAATCTCTAACGCGGGATGCTCCCACACCAACGAACATTTCAACGAAATCAGAACCACTTATGCTAAAAAACGGAACACCGGCTTCCCCGGATACTGATTTTGAAAGGTATGTCTTACCTGTTCCGGGAGGTCCAACCAATAAAACTCCTTTTGGTATACGAGCTCCTAACCTTACAAATTTAGCAGGGTTTTTAAGGAAATCAACTATTTCACTCAATTCCTCTTTTTCTTCATCAAGGCCGGCAACGTCAGCAAATGTAACCTTCTTGCTAGGGTCGTCATCCTTAACCATTCTTGCACGGCTTTTTCCAAAGCTCATTGCTTTGCCTGTACCGCCGCCTTGAGATTGTTTCATGAACACATACCATAAAACTCCCAACAATACAAGCATACCGACAGTTGGTAATGCTTGAACCCATATAGGCGTAGCAGGAACAGGTTCACCTATCACTTCTATTTCTTTTGCTTTTATTCTCTCTGCCAAATATTCATCATAAAAACTACCCGAGAAAAAAAACAATGTAGGTATATAAGATTTAAATTCAGTATTGTCCTTATATACACCCTTCACGTCATTTTCGGTGAAGGATAGTGATTTAACATTATTACTTTCTATTTGAACTACCAGCTCGCTGTAACTTATAGTTTGTGTATCCTTGGTAGGTTCAACCATGCTTTGAACCAACATTATGATTACAACAAATATTAGTATATACATTGCGATGCTTCTCATGAATCCTTTCAATTAAAGCCTCCTATTGTCAATTATGAATGCTACTAAAAATATTGTAGCATAAATTGAAATTCTTTACAATTATTTATTGGTAAATTTCTTCTTTTAATACGGCTATATACGGCAAATTCCTGTATTTTTCAGCATAATCCAAACCATATCCCACTACAAATTCATCAGGAACCTGGAAGCCTGTATATTTTATTTCCAAATCTGCCACTCTTCTATCAGGCTTATCAAGTATGGTGCATATTTCCACAGAAGCCGGCCCTCTTGATTTTAAATTATCAACCAAGTAAGACAATGTTAATCCTGAATCTATTATGTCTTCAACAATAAGTACATGTCTTCCTTCAATGCTTGCATTTAAATCCTTTAAAATTCTAACTACTCCTGAAGATTTTGTATTAGAGCCATAGCTAGAAATAGCCATAAAATCAATATCCAAAGGTAAATCAATAGTCCTCATTAAATCGCTTACAAAAATTACTGCACCTTTTAAAACACATACCAAGAGTAAATCCTTGTTTTTGTAGTCGGCTGTAATTTTAGCGCCAAGTGCCTTAACCTTATTTTCTAATTCTTCCTCTGAAATTAGTATTTTTTTAATATCCTTGTTCATTAGTTGCTCCTTATTTTAATGTTTAGTATATTATTTGTTGAAGATGTTACTTTATAATTGTTGTGAATCCTGAAGCCCTCCACATAAAGTATATTTTCATCATCGGTGATAATAAGTTTTTTGTCTCTTTCTTCTGCAGGAATTTTCAAATCAATAAAAATATCCTTGATTTTTTTGCTTCCAGTCATACCGCAGGGTATGATAAAATCTCCAACCCTTCTGTTTCGTACAACCGCATTTCCTTTTACTAAATCATAATCAAGGCTTATGCTGTTCTTATCCTCATTGTTGTAATCTTCAGGCTTAAAAATTTTTGCAGTTATATATTTTTTAACCTCCGGTATGTACATGGTACTGTTTAAAATAATATTATATTGAAATTTATCAATATTTTCAACTACTTTATTTATAATAAAATTATCATAAGATATTTCTGTTGTAAAGCCCTGTGATAAATTTATCATCTTTCCTGTTGAGCCATTATAAATAAAATCTATTGCATAATTAATATGCTTCATTTCCAGATTTACAGTACTTCCTTGAAGCTCTTCTACAGCACGTCTTATTACTCGGCCTAGCTCAGATTCATCCATTTTTTTAAGAAAGCTTAAATCCAATATTATTCTTTTATCATCCCCTTGTAGCTTTGCCAAATAAAACTTTTCTTCTATGTATTTTTCAATTATTTTTTTATCCCTCTCCATGGTCTGGGACATTCTAAACAATGTGTTTTGAATATTAGGGTTGAATTGTTCCAAATATGGAATCAAATTAAGCCTTATTTTGTTTCTTCCGTAAATATCCTGCAAATTTGTTTTATCTATGCAATATTCATAATTATTTTCGCTTAAATAGCTTAAAATCTCGGGTTTAGAAATATTAAGCATAGGTCTTATTATATTATCCTTTTTAAATGACATGGCACTTAAACCATCAATACCGGTTCCCCTTATTATTCTTTGCAATACGGTTTCAGCCTGATCATTTAAATTATGTGCAACGGCAATTTTTCCATTACCCACTTCATCTAAATTTTCCTTAAAAAATCCATACCTTAAAATTCTTCCTGCTTCTTCCTCAGTTTTTTTAAGCTCCTTGGCAAGCTCTCCTGCATGCTTTCTTTTAACAAACAGCCGCACTCCATACTTTTGGCATATATTTCTTACAAAATCCTCATCATGGAAAGCGTCGTCTCCTCTATACATATGGTTAATATGAGAAGCATACAAATTAAAGCTTAATTCTTCCTTTAACTTCCTTAAGCAGTGGAATAAAAAAACGGAATCCGGTCCACCGGAAAAACCTAAGAGCACATTGTCTCCATTTTCAATTAAATTGTTTTCTATAATATTCTTCTTAATTAAATTTAACATACTATTCCTCATTCTATTACATAGTTAAAATTATACCACGAAATTAAGAAAATAAAACAATAATTTGAAAACAAATAAAACGAAAGAGATCCTTCGCTTCACTCTGGATGACATGTTGGTCATACAGTTAGTATTGCGCTAGCTTTTAATGACACTATTGTCATTCACAGAGCGTAGCTCGAAGAATCTCCTCTTTAAATTTTTTGACAAATGCAAAAAACAATGCACTTCGTGTTTTTCACAAATAAAACATTATCTTCTTTCATGAATACTGTTTCTTCAGTCATACTTTTTAGCCTTATATACTGTAAATATCAGAAAATTCTATTTTTATCATTTCAACTTTACCATCAGTATATCTTTTTATTGATTCACTTTCATTATCAACAACTTTTGAAGGAAGTTCTATTGTGAATGTACTGCCACTATTGACTTTACTTTTAACATAGATTTTTCCACCATGTAATTCAATTATGGATTTTATTAAAGACAATCCTATACCGCTGCCTTCTGCATTTCGATTTAAAGATTTATTAACTTGATAATATCTTTGAAAAATGTTTTCTAAATGCTCTTGTTCTATGCCAACACCCTCATCCTTTACCGATATTTCAACATTGCTCACCATGTCAACGACTTTGACTAAAATAACACTTTTAGGATTTGAGAATTTAATTGCATTAGAAATTAAATTTAGCATTATTCTTTCTATTTGTAATGGATCACATGCTATTATTTTTTCTTTTACATTTGTCTCAAATATAATTCTTAAATCTTTAGAGTTAACAAATTCAGTTACAGATTCAACTATATTTTTAACTATGCTAACTATATTTTCATTACTTAAATTTAATTTAAAATTCCCTGAACTGCTTTTTGAAATATCGATAATGTTGTTAATTAATCTTATTAGTCTATAACAGTTTTGTTTTATAATATTATTATAACTTAAGAGCTTGTCATTGTTTTCAGTTGAAATGTTTTTCAAATATATGTCCAACATTTGATTAGCTGAAAATATTACACTTATAGGTGTTTTCAACTCGTGTGAAACATTTGAGTATATTTCATCTTGAATTTTTAATACTTTTTCCATCTTCTTTTTTGATTTTACATCTTTTGTTATATCAAGACCAATAACTATAATTTCAACAATTTTGTTATTTAACCCATACAAAGGCTGATATATGTATTTATAGTATATTTCATTTCCATTAATATTATATTGGCAAACATCTTGATAAATATCCAGTTTTTCAATTGTATTTAGGATTTTTTCAAGAACTGATTTTTTAACATGCATAATATCATTTAATTTCATTCCCTTTATTGAGGAAGAAGAAGTTGTATTTGAATTAAAGTTTTTTAATAAATCAAAAGCTTTATTGTTAATTTCAATTGCATCAAGGCTTGGGTATGAGTATCTTTCAAAGCATAAATCAAGGTTATTTACAATTTGAGTTAATGTATCGTATTGAGCCTTAATATGTTGGTTCTCTTCATTTATCAACTTTTCAGTAATATCATGAAATAATAAAACACCAGCAAGAAAATTACCATTATGATCATATAGTGGTATTCCGCTTATCTCCTTTATTTTGCTAACATTATTATTTTTTAGTATATACTTTTCATTAATGATCTTTTCACCATTTAAAACCCGATTATATAACCGGTTTTCTTTATATATAATGTTACCGCCGCTATAATCATAAACATCAATATCATTACAACCATCATCCATCTTACTATTGTTTCTAAAGTCATGAGGGAATCTAAATCTTGCTAATTTATTTACATTAATAAATTCCTTATTTTTATTAAAAATAATTAAATCATCTGATATATTTCCAATAATAGCCTCTAATGTTTGATTTTGTCTTTCAATAATATTTTTATAAGTTACCTTTTCAGTAACATTATGTGCCATATGAACAAAGTATTTAATTTCGCCTTTTATATACAGGAACTATATAGGAGTCCCAATATAAATAGTGTTCTTCAGATATTTTATAACTTATATCTTTATAAAAACTGGCATCACCTGTTTTCAATGCTGTTAATATATTTGCTCCAAAGGCATTATCATTACAATTTTTTAAAATCTCTTTCACACTCTTACCAAGGTCAAGTGCATAATCTTTGTATGCTATATTAAAAAAATTAAAGAATTTTTCGTTAGCCATAAGTAGTATTCCATCAGGAAAACTATAGATAGATATTGCCATTACATCCTGGAATGAAATATTATATATAAATGCCATACTATTCTCTAGTCTTGAATATATATTCTCTTCTAAATAATATACTCGTTCATCCTCAGATTTTTCTATTTCCGTAATTATTACTTCTCTTGGATAATTATCTTTAGTGAATATATAGGCATTCTTATGTCTAATTATATCCTTGAGATTTATTTGTGAATCTATCTTTAATAGTGTACTAACTTCGTAAATTGTTTTTCCTATAAGTTCATGTTTATCATAATTAAGTAAGTACTCAAACTCACAATTTACATCTATTAGTATATCATTTAAAAACCTCAAATATGGAATTCGTGCATCATTATTTAATACATTTCTTTCAGATAACATTACATTATTTAATAACAAATCCAAACTTACATTAAATAATTCAGAAATTTTCACTAACATATCAATACTTGGTTCGCTTATTCCCTGTTCCCAACTATAAATTGTTAATTCTTCAGTTCCTAATGCCATAGATAATTCTAATTGGCTTAAATTCTTGTTGTTCCTTATCTTAGTAAAATTATTGCTGAAAACATTTGCACGATTAATTTTATCTTCCATAACTTGCTCCATTTATTTTGTTTACAATCCTTTTCATATATTATACAGTAATTACAAATAAATGGAAGAACTAATTTGCACCATTTCTGCATGAAATGTCAAGTCTTATTCTCTCTTAACTATGATAAAAGCATAAATAGTTGGTTCTTCGTCTCAAAATCCCCCAACACGTTAAAACCAAGCGGCAAACCCGCATTTTTTGACATTTTAAGTCTTACTCTGTATATACATATTTCCCCAGCAATTCATCCCCCATTTCCCCCTAATTTTTTTAGCAAAGGGCAACTCTAGGATAATAAACTCGGTTTCTATAAATACATAATAGGGAAAAAGGCAAGAGGGAAAATAGAAGACTCCAGAGAAGAAAAGAAGAAGAATTAGAGAAGAAAAACACTAAAGTTTCAATAGTTTAAAGGCTTTTTTAAAAGAAAATGAGAAGAAAAAAAGCAAGATAGAAGAAATTAGTAATTGCAATACATTCATAGTTTTAAAGCAAGCGAAAATGAAATAACGCAAGAGAAAAACAATAGAAAGTCAATGCTTTCAGAGGCTTAATGCAGCTATAAAGGTCAAATTGCAGGGAAATTCAATGCTTTGCTTTTAATTCTAGATAAAATCGAGAGAGAATTCCTGAGGAATTCTACTCTCGTTTCTTCTAAGTTCAATCTTTATTTGCAATTTATCCTATCTTTGTCACCAGCACTGTCATGTCATCCATTATAGTATCTTGACCTCTTAGAGCATAGCTCAATATGCTGTTGGCAATAGTTTGTGGATCTTTATTTTTAATTGTCTCTATAAATTTATCAAGGGATTTTTTTTCATCAAGTCCTATGGAATCAATTATTCCATCGGAAAACATAATTATTATATCTCCTATATCAACCTTTTTTTTAAATGAGCTGTACTCAAAATTATCAAGTATCCCCATGGGCAGACTTTTTGCAGCGATTTTTTCTACATTGTTTTTGCTAATTATGTAAGTTGGTGCTGCTCCTGCCTTATAAAGTCTTATTTGTCTTGAACCATAATCTATTATGTTAAAATCAAAAGTTACATATCTTTCATCCCCCAACTTAAGCATTAAGACTGTGTTAAGAGTTTTAAGAATTTGTTCTTCTGTAAAATCAGTATATAAGAACTTAGACAACAATTCAACAGCAGCATTACTTTCATTATATGCCTCTTCACCTGAACCCAAACCGTCGCACAAAACTGTGTAATACCTGTCTGCTCTGCCTGCATATGCAAAACTATCACCGGAAATTTGGCTGCCATCCTTTATAGCAGTTGCATTATAGGTTCTTATTCTTATTCTTTTAATGTTTTTAAATTTGAATACATAATAATTAGGAGATACCACAACTCTTTCCGTGCATTTAAGCTTTACACCGCTTATATTTCTCACAGTTAATTCAATAGCACCTTCAACATCATCAGGTGTTTTTTCTGATTT
This sequence comes from uncultured Clostridia bacterium, assembly GCA_964546605.1. Lineage (GTDB taxonomy): Bacteria > Bacillota > Clostridia > Tissierellales > Sedimentibacteraceae > Sedimentibacter. Next base: position 7,137 of record CAZJKK010000044.1, on the reverse strand, counting down.
TACTGTAATGCTAAAGATAATTGAATTTTTATCAGATGATACAATCTCTAAAAACTTAATGTTTATATTTTGCCACAATAGCTGTTCCTTAATCTTCAGTTTTGCACTTTCAGAAAATATGTTTAAATATTTCGATTTTTTGTAATCAGAAATATTTTTAATTTTATTATCATGAGTTTTTTTATTATATTCTTTTTCTTCTCTTACAGTTGATGCTGCTTCATCTCTATATTTTTCGTTATCCTTTTGCTTGTCCTCTTTAAATCGGTGTATATTTAATTTCCCTTCTTTTTTAATATATTTTATGCTTTTAATAATATCATTAGTTATAATTATCGCACTAAAAACAAACATTGCTTCAAAAATATTAAGCATTAAATCATTTACGCTAAACCCATTTGCTACCAATATGGTTGTTTTGGAAACTAAAAGTACCAATGATGCATATATTGCAACATACAAAATGGATTTTTTTTCATTTTTATAGGTAAAAAAGTATGCAAACACTGCAATTAACATTATTGTATATTCAAAGTTAAACCCTGCGGATAAAACTGCTCCTATTGTCACTAAAAGCATAACAATTGAGTTCCCCATAACATAACAATAAACACACAATATTACAATTGCAAATGGAAAAATTTCATCAATTATATTTTGTCTTGCAATAAAAAAACACATCAAAAAAATATACCAATTATCTTTGATGTGCGTTAACTCTGTTTTTACAATATCTCCAAAAATATTTAAATCAATTTTTTTATCATTAGTTTTTCCAATCATGTTATCCACCCCTCATTTTAAATGGTAGCAGATACTGATTGTAAAATACTGTCAAACTGTGCGAATACTTTTATATTTAATTATCTAATTCTGCCTCAAATCCTATTCCTTGTATAAGTTTATTATCATTTTTATTTTTGTCTATGTATATAGTTTCGTTAGGCTTAACCATTTTATATTGATTTCTGGCTATTTTTTCAATGAGCTCAATTAAGGCTTCCTCATCATTCATTTTTTCTATATCCTTTTTAAGCTCATTTACTTTGCCTTCAACCTTAGCCTTCTCTATTTTTTTTGCCTCAATTTCATTATTTAGGCTATTCATTGCTTGATACTGGTTAAAGGCAGTATAAGCAAAGTATAAAACAAACACTGCAAATAAAAAGTTTATTATATTAAACTTTCTTCTTTTCTTAGGAGCAGCTGCTAGCTTTGCTTCAAATTTTTGTTGTCTTCTAGTTTCTTTAATTTCTTTTTCTTGTCTTCTGAAGTCATCATGATTTATTTTTTTCTTTAGCTCTATAATTTTTTGTTCTTCGTTGTTCATCGCATTTGCTCCTTTCTTCTTTTGTTTGAATGCTTTAACTGTTTTTTCTTATTATATACCATCTTTTTATTTTTTGAAACCTTTTTTAACTTAAATTTTAGGAATTTATAGCGTTTTTTCGCTTTTATCTTTGTAATTTCGTATTTTTTCTTAATAGGAGCAAAGAGGATTAAAATATATTTGTAAATTATTTTAGCAGGCGTTATTAAAATATTTATTATCTTTTTTATTATTTTTATAATTATATCAACAACAAAAAAAGCCAACTTTAATATATATCTGCTGATTCCGTAAAAATATAAGAGTGCTCCAGACACAAACCCCATTAAAATGAAAAATCTCACGTTACCGTAGCTTACATCAAAAATGATTTGAACGCTTATGTAAATGCTTATTATCCAATAAACTACATCACCTATAGCAGTACCGAAGCCACCAAGTTTTATGAAACGCCTAATGAGTCTATATATATCCCATATAAAGCCTAGGAGCATTCCAGCCATAATTGATACTGCAAGCATGTATTCCTGGGAGTAAGGTAAATAATCCATATATTCCTACTTAAACAGTTTTTTTACCAAGCTGACTTTTTCTCTTTGTCCATCATAATCAGAATAAACTAGAGAGTTTATAACGCCTTTTACAATAAGCTTTCCTTCTTCCACGTTCAATTTGTTAATATTAAGCTTTTCACCCTTAATAGTAAGCTTTCCTTTATTAGTTATTAACACCACAGCTTCATCGTTAAAGTTATCCACATTTTCAACACCTGTTACATTTAATACTTCCTTATTCTCAAGCAACAAGCTTTGCATATTTTTATCTTCCATAGCTCCCCCTACATTTCAATTTATTATTAAATTATATGAATTTAATACTTAAATATGTATTATTTGTCCTCAAATTCAACATAAGGGCGGATATCCGCCCTTACTATTTTATTTTATGCTTTTCCTTATAAATATCCTTTGTAACCCTTCCAAGCAATATACCTTTTTTTAACATCTTCAATCTTTGCCTTGTTTGAATAACACTGCCTGAATTCATGACTATAACTGCACCTATTTCATTTTCATAAATTTTCTTAATTGAATTTATATCAACAAAGCCAAATGCGGCATCATGCCTAAACAACGGCTCTCTTGCATTTACATATATAAAAACCTTGTTTTCATTTATAACTATGGGCACTTTGTTAGATATTCCAAGCTCACTGCCATAATTTACTCTGTTGTGATAAAGACTTATATTATAATAATCTGCTAATCTTTTTATACATGTTTCAATTGTTGTACTTTCTATTATAGACCCTTCAGATGTTATGATTTCCGTGCAGTTTCCTTCATCTTTCACGTACAAAGGAATCATTGCCTGTATATCATTAAAATTTAAGTTTTTTTCCAATTTGAACATACCCTTTCATTAAAATTTCTTTAAAATTTTAATGTTATTCTTTACTTGAACTTATGTCAGTTTCCTTCCTCACTTTACACAATCCCCAATTTTACAGTTCAATTTATTCTATCTATAATTAAATTAAAAAGCGAAAGAAGTGTTAATGTGGAAAGTGATAAAACAGATCCTGATATTAACCATATTATTCAGTTGTCTCTAATTGGGGACAAGAATAATCAAGAAATTTTACTAAATAGACTTAAGCCTCTTATTTATAAAAATATTAATAAACATATAAAAATAAGCCCTTCTAAAAGAGAAGATCTTATCCAGGAGGGGTATATCATAATACTTGAATCTTTAAAAACTTATGATATAAGACGAAATGTACATTTTCTTCATTATGTAAAAATAAAGCTAGAATTTTATTATAAAAACTATTTTAAAAATGATTATAAAAGACACACGTTCCTTCTAAGTGAAAACCAAGCTGATTCTTACTGCGTATATGATTCTGATAATTTAATTGTAAAGGAAGAAACCAAGCTGCTTTTAGAGAACATCAAAAAACTAAATGCTGAGCAACAAAAAATACTGCATTTATACTATTATAAAAAGCTTACTTTAAAGGAAATATCAAGTATCCTACACATGCCTTACGGAACTGTAGTAGGAAAAAAGAAATCCGCAATAAAAAAACTAAAAAAACTCCTTTTTGAATGGAGGTGATATTATGGAGGATATAGTAACAATGATTGGAAACTTTGGATTTCCCATTGCAGTAACCGCGTTTTTATTAGTTCGCATAGAATCCAGACTCTCCCAATTAAACGATTCGATTCATGAATTGTCTTCAGCAATTAAAAATATTAAGTAATCAAATGGGGGACACTGTCCCCTTTATTCATCAAATTTGTTCATTAGTACTTTAATAATCTAAAAACTTATGTTAAAATATAGTAAATTGCATTACTAAATAAAGGGAGAATTTTATGAGAAGAGAATCTAAAGCAGTTTTTATTTTATTGCTTACAGCAGCAATATGGGGCTTTGCATTTGTTGCACAAAGATTGGGCATGGAGCATGTAGGAGCATTTACATTTAACGCTGTACGATTTGCATTAGGAAGCATTTCCCTATTGCCTGTAATTTATTTTTTTAATAAACAGCCTAAAAATAAAAAGGAAGCTACGGAAGAAGCTACTGTAAAAACTACTATAAAATCCGGACTTCTCGCCGGATGTGTATTGTTTATTGCAGCTTCTCTTCAACAATTTGGACTAATTTATACAACTGCTGCCAAAGCGGGATTTATTACAAGCCTTTACATAGTGCTGGTACCATTAATGGGAATATTTTTAAAGCAAAAAACCCATTATAAAACATGGATAGGAGCTGTTACTGCTGTTGTCGGTTTGTACCTCCTAAGCATTAATGAAGATTTAACCATACAATTTGGAGATTTATTAGAAATAATTGGTGCATTTTTCTGGGCAGGGCATATTCTTCTCATAGACAAATTTGTTAAAAATGTAGACCCACTTAAGCTTTCCAGCGTTCAATTTGCTGTTTGTTCTTTTTTCAGCTTAATAGTGGCATTAATATTTGAAGACGTGAACTTTGCCGGGATAAGCAGTGCTATAGTTCCAATACTATATGGCGGTATCATGTCTGCAGGAGTTGCCTACACGTTACAGGCAGTAGGTCAAAAATATGCAAAACCATCTCATGCAGCAATTGCACTTAGCATGGAGGCAGTATTTGCTGCAATTGGAGGTGTATTGATACTTAGTGAAACACTCTCTGTAAGAGGTTATGTGGGATGTGGTTTTATGCTACTTGGAATGCTTATAGCTCAATCTGAAAACCGTAGTACAGAATAATTCTGAAATGTGACAATTTTCTTAAAATTGACGCACTTAATGCAAATTCGCCTGTTGTCTTAAAATCAAGATATGCAATTAACACTTTTATATCATGAGAATATGATATTATTAGGCTTGACCTTAAAATTTAAATAGGAAGTGTTAATTATGTATTATAATAACAATGTAGCAGGAACCGGCGGCAGAAGAATAAACCGTTGTAACGAAAACGTAGCGGGTGATTTCGGAAGAGAATGCAGCAGAAATGACGTAGAAGGCGATTTCGGCAGAAGAAGATGTGAAAATGTTGCTGGAGATCGTGGCAGAAGAAGATGCGATTGCGATTTCGTATTCGAATGCTTATTAGAATTATTAGAAGAAGTACTTGGAGAAAGAAATTCAAGAAGACGTAATTGCGATTGCGTATTTGAATGTCTTGAAGAATTATTAGAAGACGCGCTTGGCGAAGAAGAAAATAACCATCACAAATGCGGTAGAGACTAGTTAGTAAAGCTAAATAATATATAAAAGCAATAGGGCGGATTAATTTTTAATCCGCCCTATTGCTTTTATATAATTTAGTTAAGACATGCTTTGGTTGTTTGGTTTAAATGTAGCACAGTCTGTTTCTTGAGAAGAATTGGCATTACGGTGCTGAACCTCTATTTTCGAAGCATTACAATGATCTCCTTGCGCGTAATAGTGGCAAGTGTTAACCACACATTTTACACCTGGGTTTGGATGATCCATTTTTTGTGTCATTTGCATAATTTTTCTCCTTTTTATATGGTTTAAAAGTCTAATTAACTTTCTCAACTTATTATTACCTAATGTAATAGTTATATTATTTGAAATTTTTTACACATTTCTAAAAAACTTCTAAAAAACATTAATATAATTTGTAAATTTTGGGTATGATGCGACTAAGTTCATAATTTTACTTGCGTGATTGACATTTAAAGCTATTTAGAATATCATAACCATAGAAATAAAGTTTGGGAGGTAATTTTGAATACTGATAAAAAAGAATTAACAAGTGCATTTACTCATCTAGGCGGAGCTGTACTAGGTTTAATTGGTACAGTGTTTTTTCTCATAGGAGATAAAATTTCAAACGCTGCTACTGCTGCTGCTTTTTTAATATTCGGAATAAGCATGATATTATTGTATTCAACAAGTACAGCTTATCATTTAATAGATAAGTCAAAACAAAAAGCAAAATTAATTATGAGAAAATTAGATCACATAATGATTTTTGTGTTTGTGGCAGGAAGCTATACTCCTATATGTTTGTTGGTTTTAAATCATGACGTTGGATATAAAATGTTAACTTTAGTCTGGTCCATAACCATAATTGGTGCAATAATTAAATTATTTTGGATTACAGCTCCTAATTGGGTAAGCTCCCTGTTATACATAGGAATGGGCTGGCTTGCAGTCCTTGTATTGTCTCCATTAGTTAATACAATGGCAACAGGCGGAATAGTTTGGCTC
>CAZJKK010000044.1:0-1043 GCA_964546605.1 uncultured Clostridia bacterium | reverse complement strand
GTTTTACACTGTAGGAGGATTTATTTATGGAATTAAAAGGCCCAATATAAGCAAGAAATATTTTGGTTTTCATGAACTGTTTCATATATTTGTTTTGGCAGGATCATTGTGCCACTATATGATGATGTATTTTTACGTGGTTTAGCAAAAAGGTGACACACCTTTATTTAACAAACCGTATCGCCTTAATCCTATTTATATCATAAAAAAAGTTGCACAGTAGTCCGGCTGTTGTTTTTTGTGCTATAACCAGGACAATAGATGTGGTACGGTAAAACCTTATACGTTCATTTTTAATAACAGAGTACTTCCTGTGCACCTCTAATGCAGCCTTAGTATTAAAGAGAATATATCCCTCAATAGACTTAAGGTATATACCCCCTTTTTTAACTTTAAACTTCTCTTGCTTGTTATGCATTTTGATAACCCAGTTTTCATATTGCCTATGATTATGCAAAAGCTCTACATTAGCATGCTGAGGGATTGTCAAATCCTGAATTAAATGACAAGCTGCTCCAAGATAAAACATCGACTGCTTAATATCACCATTAAAATACTCCCTTATAGCTCTTTGGTAATATGTAATGCACTCAATTCTTGCATTGCTGTTGCCATACAACCCCTTTTTAGTATTTGGATTATAAAAGTGATTGCTGCTTTTAAAGTCCTGGTCTGCCCATACAACCCCTTCATTAATATCATCAATGTATTTAGAAAAAACTGCATATAATTCTTCATGCTTATCATTTCTTAATATCTCAATTGCCTGATTGTTTATAAACCTATGAACAATACATTCTGTTTTAATAACCTTCTTTTTCAAAGGATTTACAGCCGTCACGATTTTCTTATATAAATATGAATATGATTTTTCTATTATTGCGCTCATAATACCTTCCATTATAAAATTATTAATTATTGAATTAATAGTTATTTTGTTCATGTTTTTTCCTATTATCCAAAAATGCGCATTATAATCATATTCATGAAATCGAGTAGGAGATAAATAATTAATTTATTTATCGTCCTCTCACACCACCGTA
>CAZJKK010000043.1:0-15657 GCA_964546605.1 uncultured Clostridia bacterium | reverse complement strand
TATACCTTGTTAAAAGCATTTAATTGATGATCAAAAACAACAGCATTTTCAATTACTTTATTTGTTAAATAGAGCATTGTGTCAGGCTCTAATTTAAGCGCCGCATGCCCATAATAAGAACCATAAAACGGATAAAGCATATGTTGAAAATACCTATTATTTGAATCCTTCACATCATTTCCTAGCTCATTTAACAATAAGTCAGCAACCTTAATAATTTTTTCTTGTCTCCAGTGAATATCAGTTTTGTAATAATCCTCTATAGTTAATGTTTCAAATAAATTGATATATTTCATGCTTTGTACATTTTGTACCATAATCTCTGTTAATCTATCATAATCAATTGTCAAATAGCCATTTTCTTCAGCTATAAAATAGCTCTTATCTGGAATTATTGCATAGGCTGCATTTTTGTCCTTTAGGTATCTTTCATATATTTCATTAAGTTTATTAGCTGCATTTAATACAGACCTTTCATCTAATTTATATTTCATTTTTTCAATTATTCCATTTACAACATAAATATCATTATTATCTTTTTGATTAAACAAATAATATTTACCTGTCGCTTTTAATCCTCTAAATAAATCTCGAAATACAAACTGATCTAAAATATATTTTTCATATTCATCTACCAACTTACCTTTCAGAAGCTTCTCTAAAGAAAAATCGGGAATTGTCATGAGCTTGCGTCTTTCACTATATGAAAATTCTTTATCCGGTACAATAATATTAGCTAACATTATACTCCCAATTATGATAACAAAGCTAATAGCCACTACTATGTTCTTAATATTATTCTTCATGCTAATAACCTCAATTAAAATCTAAAATATAAAAAAGGATTAAAGGAGCCATCAACCAAATATCCTGTAACTAATAAAAGTAATACAACCAAAAAAATAGGTTCCAAAATGTTCAAAACATACTCACCCTTACTATTGCATTTTATCTTTTCTATAAATCTTGTTGATAAAGGAGTTGCTCCGAAAGAAGCGATAATAAGTGTAAGTCCATAACTACTTAAATAATAATATGTTTCAGCATTTAAAAATGGTATATTTAAAACACCAAACATCCCTTTGATGTATTCCATACACTCAATCATGTCATTTGTATTAAATATTACAAAACTAATTGCTACAAAGAACAAAGTGTATATATGTCCTACAATAGATGGCAATTTCTTTAAAATATTATTAAGAATAAATTTTTCTAACACTAATAATACTCCAAAGTATAACCCCCAAATAATAAAGTTCCAACTAGCACCATGCCAAAAGCCTGTTAGAAACCATACAACAATAATATTTCTAATCCATTTCACAATACCTACACGATTTCCTCCCATAGGTATATAAACATAATCTCTAAACCATGTGCCGAGAGATATGTGCCATCTTCTCCAAAATTCAGAAATACTTTTTGAAATATAAGGATAATTAAAGTTTTCAAGGAAATGAAATCCAAAAATACGTCCTAATCCAATTGCCATATCACTATATCCTGAAAAGTCATAGTAAATTTGAAGCATAAAAGATGCAGCGGCAATCCAATAAAATAAAACAGTTATATTCTCTACATTTAAAAAGACCTTCCCCAGTTCGCCTAAAGTATTGGCAATAAGCACCTTTTTAGATAAACCTACAATAAAGCGATTCACACCATAGGCAAAATTTTCAACGGAATGTTTTCGACAAGATAACTCTTGTTCAACTGTAGTATATCTTACTATTGGGCCTGCTATTAGCTGTGGAAACAATGTTACATAAGCAGCAAAATTAAAAAAATTTGTCTGCACCTTTGCGTTTCCATTGTATACATCAATTGTATAGGATAAAATCTGAAATGTATAAAAACTAATTCCAATAGGCAGCACTATTCTTATAGGGGTTATTTCTAAACCAAATAACCATATTATATTTTCAATTAAAAAGTTAGCATATTTGAAATATAATAAAATGCCTATACTAAAAACAATTGAGCAGATAAGCGGCAATTTCGCATATCTGCTCTTTCTGGATTTATCTATCCATAACCCATGAATATATCCCGATAAAGAAGATATTAATATCAGTATTGAATATATGGGCTCACCATAAAAGTAGAAAAATAAACTAGAAACAAGTAAAATCAAATTTTTAAACTTGAATGGTACTAAAAAATATAACATTAAAACTAAAGGCAAAAAGTAGTATATAAAGCTAATACTTGAAAATAGCATTTTATTTTTCCTTTAATTGAAGAAATGCTTCATGTAGAGCACTACCAACCTCATCGTTCATAATCAAAACAACAACATCACCAATATTGTCAACTATAACATTGTTGGGGTCCACACCTACACATATCCATTTTCTAGGATCTACATTTTCTTTAATTTCAGTTTTTATTTTCTCAATATCTGCACCTTCCTTAACTCTTATTAAACATAAAGAATAAGCAGATGATGTCATCATAGGCTCAGAGGCTATAGCTGTTTCAAATTCTATATCATCCTTGCCAAAATAGTAACCCATGTTTTCAGCTGTGATTTCTGTAACTTGTAGTCTATTGTCAATAAAGTCTTTAAATGATTCATCAACCTCAGCTGTTTCATATATCTTATCTAATATACTTTCAAGGTTTCCCTCAAGATTGGTATTTTCAACTGGATTTTTATCCACGTCTTTTGATTGACACGCAGTAAAACTAAACACTAAAACCAATGTCAATAGTATTAAATGTAACTTTTTCATAATGTTCTCCTTAAATATAATTATGCATGCATTTCTATTACTTTAGACGAGTAGATATTAATAAAGTTCCCAAAAGGCTGTATGAAATAATTGCCAGTTCTTGTGTTTTAAAATTGCACTGGTCATACCTGTTATAAAAAAAGGATACTAATAAGCAATAATAAGTATGTTTTGCATATTTGTATCCTCTTAAATCATAACCTAATATGTTCTTCAATTAGTAATAATAAAGAGTTATCCTCCACCTACAGGATTAAGCAATGCTAGTTCATCACCATCCTTTAATACTATGGAATAACGTCTGCTCCCCATAACTTGCTTTTTATTAATAAACATAATTGACTGCATAAGCTGTTCATTAGAAATTCCGGGATATAATCTTATAACTTCATTAAGCACTTGCCTTACTGTTCCTTTGGGAATCTGTAATTGACCAATACTATTATCAACACTTATTAATCCGTAAATTTTAACTGTGATCAATACTTGCCTCCAATCCCAATCTTTTCAAAATTTTCTTGCTTGGAACGCCATATTTATCCCAACCTCTTAACCTATAGTAATCCTTAATCATCTTCTCAAGTTTTACTCTGCTTTCAAGATCATCAGCATTTTGAAGCTCTGTTGTAAGTCTCTTAGGTAGGATATCATCACTAGCCTTGAGCCCCTGCCTTATATTTATTAATCTCTCCAGGTTGTAGCCTCTTTCTCCTGTCTTTATAAACCTTCCTATATTCATTTTAAAGCCCGTAACTAATTTAATAGAATAAGGATGCGGAAGTACAGTATTTAAGTTAATCATATATGATCTTTGCAGCCAAAGATTTACCCCCTAAAAACATTTCCATGTCCTTGGTTTTTATAGGATAATCTTCAACATTATTGTCATTTAAATTGATTCTAGCAATTTTCCCGGTATATCCATACATAATCCACCTGCTTCTCCTTTTAACGTAGATCCATCCCCAATGGCTCTACTTATTTTTTCTTCTTGCCAAATGATTTGTATCAATAGATTTATAAAACACAAAGAAGCGGTCATATAAAAACTCAAGTATAAAATTTGAAATCATTATGGCTATTGTAATAAAGTACTCATTAAATAGAAGTGTATCTACAAGGTAATCTCCAATAACTGTGGAAACTGGTGTAAATACTAAATAAAATGCAAATGTTTTACCCATGGCTACAGATACATTGTTTGACGAACGAAATGTATATCTGCGATTTAAAGTAAAGTTCCATAATACAGATAAAATCAATGCAACTAAATAACATATACTGTAGCGCCAACTTGTAAGTTCATTAAGCAGAGAAAAAACAGTTATTTGTATTAAACCTGCTGAAAGAGAAAATAATATAAATTTAATGCTTCGGATTATTTCTTTTCTGATATTTTTATTATCGTCAATATTTGCAGCCTTCTTTGCTGATTCGTTAGGCATTTTAGATCCTCCAAAGAAATTTAATTATGTATTGAAAGTCCTTCTTTTAGCACCTCAACATCCGTATGTAAATCTTTAAATCCCTTTTTATTATATTTATATAGTTTTTTAAAAACTTGAAAGTTTCTTTCATATATAGCTTTTGTTTTACTGTTTGGAACTAAAACTTTTTCAATTTCTACATAATCTTTTATGGTTTCTAGATTTGGAATAACTCCGAGCCCAACTCCCACCACAGCAGCAGCACCTAAAGAACCTACATTTTGTGGGCTCCGAACCACCTCAATTTTGTGTGATGTTATGTCGGCCAAAATCTGTGCTGTAATTGCAGAAAGTGCTCCCCCTCCAACAAACCTTATAGTATCAGAAACTTCAATCGCTTTTTCCTGGCACTCAAGCATCCAACGCAAGTGATAGCAAATCCCCTCCACAACTGAACGTATAAGTTCAGTCTTGCCGGTTTCTAAAATAATATTAAAAAATATACCAGCAGCATTAGGATCCTCAAATGGGCATCTGTTCCCGTGCAACCAAGGTGTAAAAATTACGCCCCCAGATCCCGGTTCAATCATGCTTATTGTTTCCATTAAATAATCGTATAAACTTTCATAAATAATTTCTTGGCTTTCTGCTATATTCTTCTTTTCAATATATATACCAATTTCATCTAACGCTAAATGCTCTTTTACCCATTCAAGGCATTTACCTGCCGTCTCCATTTCCGCAAAATAATTATAACGTCCTTTTTGAGCTCCCACAATTGAAGCAATCATATTTACTATATCTACTTTTTGTTTATCCACGATGGTGGATACCCAGCCTGAGGTACCTAAGTATATGTGTGTATCACCTGTATTAACGCACCCTGCTCCAACCCCTATCAACGAAGCGTCCCCACCACCACCAAATACGGGTATACCAGGAGCCAAGCCCAAATCTTCAGATGCTTTTTTCGTAAGAGAACCAGCTTGGTCTGTGGACTTGATTATTTCTGCAAGGTGCTCAAATTTTACACCATACATTTTACAGAGTGTCTTGCTCCAACAATTTTTGCCCTTTCTTGTATCATACAGCATAGTGGAATAAGCAGAATCCTCTGTCATAACAAACTTGCCTGTACATTTACAAATCAAGTATTCCTTCACATCAAGCCATTTATATGCTTTTTCAAAATTTATCTTTTCATTGCTTTCTATCCATTTGTATTTCCATACGGGATCCTTGACACTGAGGGAAGCTGCTTTTGTTATTATAAGACTTTTAATTAGCTTAAAAACATTGCAGCCTGACACTTGAATTCCATGTTGGATACCATTTTTAATTTCTTTAGTGGCTCTTTGATCCATATAGCTCATTGGTTTTCGTACAGGTGTGCCATTTTCATCAACCATTACAAGGCCCTGCATTTGAGAGCAAAAAGATATCCCGGCTATTTGAGACGGTTCTATATGAACAATCTCAAATATTTTTTTTGTAGCAATACACACAGCATCCCACCATTGGTGTTCATCTTGTTCTGCCCCGCCATCTTCTAATATGTATAGTTCATACCCCCTATGGGCTTCTGCTATAAGCCTGATTTTTTTGTCTATACTAAAAAGACATGTTTTAACTCCTGTAGTTCCTATATCGTAAGCAATAACATAAATCATAATATCATCCTCTTTACGACCCAAATTTAATTACTTTTATGTACAACCTCTGATTGGCTGAAAGTAAATGCAGATTCAAGAAATTTTAACAACTCTGCAACCACTTTTTCGTCGTTACTAAAAATATCTTCACCACAGTATATTTTTGCTCTTTCCTTATAATAATCGCAGCTATAAGAAAATTGCAGCATCATAAGCAAATTATCAAAGAAAAATGCAAAAAACTTGGGATTTATATCATCCCTTATATCTTTGTCCCTTATAGCTCTCTCTATAAATTCCGTATATATTTTAGATGTTAAGCTTTCTATTTCTTTAGCATATACTGATGCATACTTTTGACTGCTGCCTGAAGTAATTACATTGTACATCTTAACATAATTACTATATCCCCTTGAGTAATGCAAGACTGCTCTAATAATCTTTTCTGCTATTAACAATAATTTATCATCGCGATCTAAAATATCACGAAGTACCGATTCTAATGCATTAAGGCTTCTTTTTAGACATGCTTGAAAAAACATCTCCTTATTGTCGTAATACTTATATAACACACCAACACTTATTCCTGCTTTTTTGGCGATTACATTGATGTTAGCCCCATCGGGTCCTTTTTCGGCAAATTCGGTTATACCAACCTCAAGTATTTCTGCTAACTTATCGTCTGACAATTTTTTCAACATGTGTTACCTCATTTATCTTTCATTTTTGAGTACTTATTTTTATAAACAATCCTTTGAATATATGCATCAATTAAACTTAACTTGTCTGTTAACTTCATTGCATTGGAATAAAAATCAGCCAAACACCCTTTCCTGAGAACCATAGCCACGGCTTCGGCATCTCCCTTTGTTGCACCGGTACAAAGAGCCCCTTCTTTTTCAAGAAAAACAGCATTTTTATTTTGAAGTATTTTTGCAATTTCACTAATATTACAGCTTTTTGTTGTTTGTATATTGATACCTGCTATCTGGGCAAGGTCATCTAAAAGGGGTTCTAAAATACGATCCTTACTGCTAAATTCAACTATAGCATCATCTGTAGCATGAAGAATATTAAAAATATTATTCTTTTTATATATTTCAGCATGAAGCAGGGCTTCTTTAGACATATCAACAGGCAATCCATCTAGACTATATTCTGCAGTTTGGCCATTGCTTGTTATAGTAAATTTATTGCCATGTCGAAAACTATTCCCATAATCTGCAATAGTGTGACTTTCATTTTCTTTTATAATAGCCTTATATTTTTCTTCAGCTATCTTTTCAAGAATTGTAGCAATATCAAAGCTGTTTTCAAGATTATATCCCATGCAAATTGTTCCATGGTGTTTCATTATAAATGCTTTGCTGTCAGGATAATTACTTACTGCTTCACATACTCTTTTCCTAAGTTTTTTTGTTGATGACATTCCATAATCTGTGCATGGGATAACCTCACCCAATATTCTTTTATATTCTTCATTATCAACATTTAAACTTTTTCCTTCAATGTTAATGACCGATGCCATTATTTGATGTGTATGAATTATAAAATTAACTTTAGGTCGAAGCTTATATGTATCAGCATGTATTCCCTTTTCGCTGGAGGGTTTTATATTTCCATTATAAGAACAATTAGCTATATTAACTAATACTATTTGTTCAGGTACCAAGGTTTCGTATGCTAGACCGCTTGGCGTAATAACAAATTGTTCATCAGAAATCCTTGCGCTGATATTTCCCCATGTTCTTGCAATAAGACCGCTTTCAACCAATATTTTACCCGCTTTAATTACATCCTTTTTTGCTTCTTCTATTGAACCTATCATATATACTCCGATCTATTTGCTATCAAAATTAAGAAACATCAATTGGCCCACACTTAGACAAAACTCTCTCAAATCTTTCTAATACATCATCAATCATTTCCTCATTATATGCCGCACTTGTATACAATCTTGAACCAGCCAAAGTTATAATACCTTCGGCCATGTATGCAGCCCCCATATGCTCCATCTCTTTTTGACGTTTACCTGTTTCCTTTAATACGTTTGGAATATTCCATGGCCTTTTCCAGTCTACACAAAAATGCATAGTTCCAGCATTATCCAAATGACAAATTGACCCCTGATTAAATGCAACAAAAGGCAAATCATATTTTCTAATGATTTCCTGTAGGCCAATTGTCAATCTATCTCCCATGCGACCTGCAACCTCACAGGCGTTAGTTGCTTCAATTTCACAAATTGTATAATATCCAGCCACGCATGACACGGGTGTTGCTGCCAAGGTACCTCCACACATGGCTTTAGGTATTTTCTTACCTGAGTTATCAAGACCTGCTCCTAAATGAACCATACAATCCTTATGGCCGCCTACTCCCCCTGCGCCGGGATATCCTCCAGCAATTATTTTA
The DNA here is from genome assembly GCA_964546605.1 of uncultured Clostridia bacterium. Classification (GTDB taxonomy): domain Bacteria; phylum Bacillota; class Clostridia; order Tissierellales; family Sedimentibacteraceae; genus Sedimentibacter. The sequence goes on along the minus strand of CAZJKK010000043.1, from coordinate 7,425 downwards.
CCAAAAATGGTCAAGTCCGGGTCTACCCCAAAATAACCCTGTGCCCCGCTTGTTCCGATTCTAAATCCTGTTACTACCTCATCAAAAATTAATAATGCACCATATTTTCGTGCCAAAACTTCTGTGCCTTTAATAAATTCTTTATAAACAGGTCTAGTACCGCGTTCATGGCCCATTGGCTCAATAAATACTGCAGCAGTACCACCGTAAAATTTGTTTTTCCACAACTTTCTTTCAAGATCTTCCAAATCATTAGGAAAAAATTCATCTGTGTGTTTAAAAACGAAATTTGGCACACCCTTAGACATCAAGCCTTTAGTTCCCGGTACGCGAATGCCATAGGCTAACTGATCAGACCAACCATGATAAGCACCGCCCATTTTTAAGATATTTTTCTTTCCTGTCTTAAGTCGTGCTATACGAGCAGCACACATACATGCTTCAGTCCCTGAGCCAAGCATTCTAAACATCTGGACCGACGGCACCAATTCAGATATTTTTTTTGCCAATTTATATTCATATTCATGAAAAAGTCCTGTTGAAGGTCCGCATGTATTTAGAGTTTCAATAACTCTTTCTCGAACTTTAGGGAAATTGCTTCCTAAAATCGTCGGACCTCCTGCTTGCAGCAAATCATAATACCAATTGTCATCAATATCGTATAGCTTAGCACCTTCAGATTTCGTTATTACAATTGGGAAGGGGTAGTTAAACGCTAGGTTGTGCTGCACCCCACCGGGTATTATTGTTTTAGCTTCATCAATCATTGCCTTGGATTTTAGACACTTTTTGTTAAAATAATTTTCTACATACTCATCTAAGTATGATTTTTGAATTGAATAAACAGGTTTTTTAATCAATTCATCAAGTTCTTTGGTTACGTTTTCCGCATCAAGATAATTATCAATAGCAAAACCGTTATAAGCCATAAGCACACCTCTCTTTACTTGTGAGTTTATACTCACGTCTTACATACAGTATATGCCTCCAATTATTTCCTGTCAATGAATTTATTTAGCTTATATAATTTTTTATAAAACTATTTTTAAACTAAAAAGCCGACCTAAATAACATTCATTGTTATCAAGTTCGACTTTTGCCGCTTTTAATAGTCTTTTTTCTTTACTGGAATCCAAATTTCACTTCGATACTTCGGATTTCCAGTGTCCGGACTCTCGTTCCACAAAATTTCAGGACCTTTAACTGCCTCATATCCTGAAGATGGAAACCACTCTGAGTATATCCTTCCCCATACATTTTGAAGTGTTTCGGGGAATGGTCCAATGGACTCAAAAACTGCCCAGGTACCGGCTTCTATATTCAATACATCAAATTCTGTTATTTCATCACTTAAAGTTGCTACACCTATGTAATGATCAAGCTCCCCCTTTTCTTCCATTCTTCTTTCCGAGAAGTTAGTAGATGCACTAATAATCCCTGTAGGTTCTACATTTGAAAGTGATTTTAATTCTTTAATAACCCCGGGGGTTAAAAGTTCAGTCATTTTTGCAATCTCCGGATTAACACCTTCAAAAATAATGGGCACCCTCTTCTTAAATCCCAATAACTTAAAAGGTCCTTTTTCAACAATTCGATATTTCATTTCACATCCTCCTTTAATTGATAATTGAAAAGTCATTCTAGGATAAGCTTTTAATTGTGTATTCTCACTTCTTGCTTCAGAAGGAAGAATACCATGCATAGAATGAAAAGCACGGGAGAATGAATCAGCTGAATCATAACCATATTTCACAGCAACATCGATTATTCTCAATTTTACATCTTTCAAATCAAGAGCAGCCAGAGTTAGTCTTCTTCTTCGAATATACTCTGACAATCCAATTCCTGATAAAAATGAAAACATCCTTTTAAAATGATATTCTGAGCAGTGAGCAATTTTTGACACTTCTTTATAATCTATATCCTCCGTTAGTTGCTCTTCAATATATGCCAATGCTTTATTCATACTACTTAACGAATCCATCAAACAACCTCCTTTCATGATCCATATTACCAAAGGATGCACTTCCTCGTCCGATAATCTGTGCACAGTATAGTCGACTTAGATTAGAATCATATTGTTTATAGCGTCTGTACAGCTTTTTCTATGGTAACTTCTAAGACAGCTCGTATCCAATTATATTTTTCTTTAATCATTTCAAACTCTGTACCATTCTTAAGAAATTTTGCAGTACCTTTTATTGAAAATCCCGTTCCTTTATTCATTTTACCTTGGACTTCTCTATTTCCAATAGTTAGCCAAACATTGTTGTTATCCGCAATATTCTTTTCGGTTCTATTCATTCCGCCAACGGGTATTAATAATTTATCATCATTATTTACATATATATAACTATTCCAAGTATTAACAACATGAGGTTCATCTTTCCCATTAGTAACAATAGCTACTACTCCATCTGAAGGGTGAGATATTACTTCTACTAATTTTTCATTAATCATAATTTTTCTCCTTAAATTTTAATTAGCATTATACTGTAAATATTATAAACATATTTTAGCTATAGTATAAGATATTTTTAATTGTATTAAAAAACCGAGCATATACCCGGTTCTTATTGAAAACTATTTTGTATATTCTTTTACTTCAACTTCTCCTGTAATCTTTGTTAAATCATCAGCACAGAAAGCATCTTTTAATTCCTGTGTTGCAAAGTACAGATTTCCATCGATTGTTGCATCCTTAGTTTTGAATCCTGGAGATTGTACATATACATCACCCTTAATTATGCCATATTCAAGGAGTGTATTTTCACTGTTAATTATAATTCTTGGTACTGTAACTGTATATCTTATAACTGAATTGTCTTTACCATATGCTGCTAATGCAAGGGAACGAGCAGCAACTTCTTTTCCTTCCTTGTCCTTCTTTGTAAATGTACCTTCTACAGTTAAATCATTTTCGAAGGTTAAGTCCTTGGATGTGATAATTATAAAATTACCATCTTTTGAAATCTTTTCTTCAAATGTTTTCTCATCTGGAGCTTGTGAAGCAGATGAGACTATATCTGCTTCTACAGATTCAGTATTAGCAGGTTCAACAGTTGATGTGGCAGGAGAATCTGTCTTTTGAGCTGGTTCATTATTTGAACATCCTATCACGATGGCAGATACAACAAGAGTTAATGCAGTTAATAATAAAAATTTTTTCTTCATGTTAATTTCCTCTTTCTGATAATTATTTTATATTCATATTTATTGACATATGAACAGCCCAATTATATAATTCAATCAAAACTATTAAAAGTGTCGGTTTCAATTATTTTAATGGGCACAGTTTGATAAAGGTGATAAAGATGATAGTTATAGATAATGAATTAGGTACTCCCTTATACATGCAAATTTATGAGCAAATTAAAAATCAAATAATTACAAAAGAAATTCCCGGTGGCAGTAAGCTCCCTTCAATTAGAACACTGTGTACAACATTAAAAGTAAGCAGAAATACAGTTGAAACTGCTTATCAACAACTTATTTCAGAAGGGTATATAGAAAGCAAACCTGGCAGCGGGTATGTCGCTTTAGAATTGGAATGTATGGAGTTTTTAAACCCAAGCAAAAAAGATTTTTACCAATCTAATAATCCTAAAAATTTCTTGACCGAGGTGAACAACCTTAATTATAAATATAATTTTAAAGTTCGAAGCTTAAGTGCACATGACTTCCCTTTGCATATATGGAAAAAACTTTCAAATCAGTTTCTATCTTCTGTCAACAACGAAGATTTTACAAAATATAATGCAAAAACCGGTGAAGTAGAGCTACAGATTGAACTTATGAACTATTTACATAAATCAAGGGGAGTTTCTTGTAATCCTGAGCAAATTATAATTTCTTCAGGTATGGAATACACTCTAAGCTTGTTATGCCAATTGTTAAAAGAAAATTACAATGAAATAGCTTTTGAAGAACCAGGCTATATGGTTGCAAGAGACATTTTTAAGAACAACGGATTTAATATTATTCCAATTAATATATTAAATGACGGTATAAATATAGAAGAACTTTGCAGCAGTTCTGCGAAAATGGTTTATATAACGCCCTCCCACCAATTTCCAATGGGCTATGTTATGCCAATAAAAAAACGACTTAAACTTTTAGAATGGGCTACAAAAAACAATGGAATAATTTTAGAAGATGATTATGACAGTGAATTTCGATATAATTCCAGACCCATTCCTTCATTGCAAAGCATCGATTCAAAAGGTTGTGTTGTATATCTAGGAACATTTTCTAAAACTTTGTCACCTAGTCTACGCATAAGTTATATGATATTGCCTCAACAATTATTAGAAAGATATAAAAAATTATTCTATTGGTATCATATAACTGTACCATTTATTCAACAAAAAATACTTCAAAATTTTATGCATTTAGGTTACTGGGATAGACATTTACGAAAAATACATCTGTCTTCTATGAAAAAACACGATTTATTAATTAATACCATAAATGAAATTATGGGAGACGAGGTTATTATTCACGGTGAAAATGGAGGATTACATATCTTACTGGAATTTAATAACGGTCTTAAGGAAAAAGAATTAATTGAAAGAGCCAAAAAAAGTGGTGTGTTAGTTTCAGCGGTCTCAACCTTTTGGATGAATAAAAACAATTATTCTGATAATATGGTTATGATAGGTTTTGGAGGAATGCCAGAACATGAAATAGTTGATGGCATAAAAGCACTAAAAAATTCCTTGTTAAGCAAATAATGCTTGCTTATTCTTTGCTTTATTATAAAATACATTACAACTCTAACATAAAAATTTGCCCGGGATTTGTCCGGGCAAATTTTATGGTTATATATTTAATCATCAAGAAATATTCAACCAACTCAAAAACTTAAGTATAATTTTCATTTTTAGTAGCTAATGTCCCAACCTCTGTGAATATAAATTCCGTTAAGTATAACTATTATATTGCTATCTGAAATCATTTTTACGGTTTCATCATACAGCGCTTTTCCTTCCTCACGACTAACACCTGTAACAAGTTTTAATAAGAAATTGTCGAATACCTGCTTATCATAAGAATTCGGTTGATTATCTTCAAAATTTTCCAAAGCATCTTTAACTTTAATTGATTTTAAATTAGGACTGTATAAGTATTTTGTATTTTCAGCTGCCTCTTTATAGTTTTCAAAATACATATTTAGATAAAAAAGTTCATCAGGTACATATCCTTTTGTATTTTTAAGAGCATTTCTTGCACCTTCCCAATTTTCCAAAACAATATAGTATCTGCTTAAGTTATAATAATAACCATCATCATTGTCTTCTTTTGATTCTAAAATAGCTGAATAAAACAAATCACTATTTTTCTTAATTTCATCTATTTCCATCATTTGAATTATATTAATGAAAAGACTGTTGCTTCCAGTTACATCAGTGTATTTTTTTCCTAGTTCTAATGCCCTTTCAATATTTCTTTCCCCATATTTCCACCCAATTCCATAAATTTTAGTAAGATATCTCAAAGCATCAATATTATCAGGATCTTCATTGAGGACATTTTCATAATACTCAATTGCTTCAGGATAATTATGATTAGTAATCAGCTTTTCACCCTCTGTGAGACTTCCCTCCACAGTAATACTTGGTATTTGGTCATAATATGTCCTAAGTGGAAGACTGCTGGTTATCAAGTTATTATTTTCATCATATGCATTTACAACAATGGGATATCTAACTTCAGGCAAAAATAATCCAAGAACACCATCATAACCTAGAAGACCTTCTTCTCCTCTACTTAACCCTCCTATACCACCTTTAAGTAAATCTATATTAAAGGTAACTTCAGTTTCAGTAAATTTAATTTCTCCATTCTTTTCTACAGGTGAACGTGAAATACCCCCAGCATATTTATCCTTTTTATATGGATCTAAAAATGATACAATCTCAACTGTATAATAACTTGCTCCTTCCTCTTCTTCCCAAGATACTGTGAATTCATCTCCCGTTACTATCTCATCTGATTGAGGCATAATTAAATCCATAGTGTTTTTAAACTCAAAATTCATTTCACCGTCATATCCATTAAGTTCGAAATAAGGTTTAGATGGACGTTGAAGCACCTTGTCTACAAGAAGTGAACCTTCTATTCCAATACCAACATTATATACTCCATCCTTAAATCCAAGAGTTTCAAATTCCCCATTTTCATTTGTAATGCCCGCATAACTTTCACCACCGCTTCTAAAACCACCATCTGCTGCCTGCACATATATTTCCACAAAAGGCATTGGCTTTCCTTCATAGGTCACTGTTCCTCTTATAACATTATCGCCCTTAAATTCATTCATTACTCTTTCAGCCCAATATTCTCTATCATAATATCCTGTAGAGCCAAAATTACTGCCCTGCAATTCTTTCCATTTGACTCTACTTATATTTTCATAAATTTCTTTAGCTTCTTCATAATTTCCATCAAAGAGAGTGACTTCAGCTTTTAATATATCAAGCTTAACATCAGCTAAATCTGACAATTCATACTTTGCAACTATCTTTTTCGCACCATCTCTGTCTCCATTAACATGAAGTAAAAATCCATTATAAATATCTGATATATACCTTAGATTTTCATTATCAGCTTTCTGTCCAAAGGAAATCCAATTATGAAGCATTTCAATATCACCTGTAGCAATAGTCATGTCAAGGAGCAATTTATATGAATCAATATAATATTGTTTTTCGCTTTTCTTAGAAAGGGTCTCCTTCATTGTATCTTCAAGAATCTTTTTTGACTTTTCCATATCTTCAGGGCTTGTATTTTCTCCTCCTCCCCAACCGTTATAGAAAATTGTATACTTATTGAAACTCTTTACTAAACTTTTTGCATAAAGAAAATTCCCCTCAATTTTTGGGGTGGTGGGATACAATGCATATTTTTCGTAAAAAAAAGACGCCTTATCCGAACCATTATCCTGTAAAAGATTTGCTATTCCATGAATCGTTGTAGGTATTACCCATATAAATGTAAGTGTGAATACAAAAACAAGAAAAATTAATGTTTTAATTTTAATTTTTATCTTCATTTCTTGCTCACCTCATAACTTTCCCTTATAATTACCTGAGAGCCACCAATATCTATAATACTTTCCTTTTGCGACTTAAACGCATCTAAAGGAATAATTGTAATTACAAATAAAGCTGCAAGCCCCACGATTGCAGGAGCTAAAGGAATTTCTATCTCCGTGTTTAAAAACTCGTTTATTTTTTCTTTAATGGTCTTTTTTCTACTTTTGAAAATATTGTCCAAAGCTGTTTGAGACAAAGTCAGATTAAATGTTTCTTCTTCCATAATACTTTTAATTTCATCTCCAAAATTATCTCTATTGTCCATTCAGACGACCTCCTTTCAAAAGACTTTCTTTTAAAATAGTGCTACCTCTATATAGCTTGCTTT
>CAZJKK010000042.1:0-16025 GCA_964546605.1 uncultured Clostridia bacterium | reverse complement strand
GCTCTGTTTTTTGGAATATCATTTTTATTAACACCTAATAAGGATAAAATGCAGCTTAAGCTGTCTGGCGGTCTATCTTCAAGGTAAAATTTCTTTTTTTCATATGTTCCGTTTTGAATAATTTTATCTAAATTTGGTGTATATGCGTATTCTAAAGGTGTTTTATTATTTAATGTATTTAATTTTTTTTCACTTAAACCATCAAGTATAACTAAAATTGATTTCATATTATTCCTAAACTATCAAAAATTTCTTTTAATGATTTTATTAAGAGCTTGTTCTCCCTATCACTTTTAACTGCAATTCTATAAAAATGTTCATCTAAATTATTATAATTAGAACAGCTCCTAATTAAGATGCCCTTTTTCAATAATTCGCTTTGTAAATCTACTTTGTCTCTTATATTAAACAATATGTAATTTGCATGTGATGTGTATGTTTTTATTTTTAATTTGTTTAATTCGTTTATCAAATAATTTCTTTGTGCTTTAACATAATTAATACTTTGATTTACATAATTTGCTTCTTTTAATGCTGCTGCACCTGCTGCTTGTGCAATGTTGGAAACATTCCAAGGGGGTCCAGACACCTTTAGCTTTTCAACAGTTGTTATGTTTGATGTAATGCAATATCCAAGACGTATGCCGGGTATTGCAAATAATTTTGTAAATGCTTTTAAAATTATAAGGTTGTCATATTTTTCAGTTAAATCTATTGCTGTATATTGTTTTTTATTTATTACAAAATCCAAAAAGCATTCGTCAATAACAACAGTTGTATTGTTTTTATGACAATGTTCAATAATGCTTTTCATTACATTTTTGTCTGTAAGCTGTCCTGTGGGATTGTTAGGATTACATAAAAAAACAATATCTACATCCTCTTTTATACTGCATAAAATATTTTCTTGAATTTTAAAATCCAGCTCTTCCTTTAAATCGTAATATACATACAATGCACCAATTGCTCTTAAAGCATTCTCATATTCGCTAAATGTCGGGGCTGTAATCAGTCCTTTTTTTGGTTTTAAGGCATATATAATTCTAAATATTGCTTCTGCTGCTCCATTTGAAGGAAATATGCTTCTTTCATCAACATTTTCATATAAAGAAATGCTTTTAATCAACTCTCTTGAACAAATATCCGGATATTTATCAGAATCATTAACAGAATTAATGGCTGCTGTTTTTACAGATTTGGGTATTCCTAAGGGATTTATGTTTGATGAAAAGTCTATGATCTGTTTTTTATCAAGCCCTGTTTTTTCAGATGCGGTATAAATATCTGCTCCATGTTCTTTCATACTTCTTCCTTCTTAAAATTTTATAACTTTTATATTATTATCAAAATTCCTATTCCAATGATTAAAAACAGCAATGATGTTGCATACATTAATGTATTTGCCCTTTTAATGTCTTCTGTTTCAGCCTGCCTATGTTCATCGCCAATAGTTGGTTTATCAACTAAAATACCTTTATAATAGCTGCTACCTCCAAGCATTATTTTTAATGCTCCCGCACAAACTGATTCTGTGTGAGCTGAATTCGGACTTTTATGATTATATCTGTCTCTTTTATAAATTTTAATTGCATTATTAAAATCAAATTTTAAAATAAATGCTGCTGCAATCATTATAATTGCTGATAGCCTAGCAGGTACATAGTTAAATAAATCATCAGCCTTTGCAGAAAATCTACCCATGTTAATATATTTGTCATTTTTATATCCAACCATGGAATCCAATGTATTGACTGCCTTGTATAAATACCCTAAAGGCGCACCCCCAATCATAATAAACAGCATTGGTGCAATAACCCCATCAGAGGTATTTTCTGCAACAGTTTCCACTGCTGCTTTAGCTATGGCTTTTTCATCTAGTTTGTCCGTATCTCTTCCAACAATGTAGGATAGGTATTTTCTAGCTTCCGCAAGATTATTCGATTTTAAGGCAGTATAAACCTTCATGCTCTCATCTTTTAAACTTTTCGTAGCTAGTATGTAGTAACACAATATAACTTCTATTATGAATCCTAAATAATAATTTATTTGTTTTGCAAATAAGACAATTATCAGTGGTATTAAAAATGAAATACTCACAACAACTAACCATAATATGACACCTGCTTTTAATTCATCATTATGGCTTTTGCATTGCTTTCTTAGCTTATGTTCAACATAGGTAATTAAGTTTCCTATAAATCTCACAGGATGAAAATGACCCTGTGGATCTCCAAATATTAAATCCAATATATATGCTGTTATTATTGTATACAAAAAAATCCTCCAAAACAGAGGACATATAATAATTTAAATTACCAGACAGTCCTCCCGACAATCTCATGTTATAGATTTGGCAGGTTTCCTGACTTTTGGATCTTTTAAAACTCTCCTTCCCATTTTCACAGTGGCTATGAGTTTTATCACCTTTCACAGTAGCGGGGGCTGTAACAGCTTTTACTGTTTTCCCTATTAAAACAATGTTACCAAGTCCATTTCTTAATCATTATATATTAATAAACAATAAAAGTCAATTATACTGTTAGCTTTTGTCATTAACAAGCATTTTAAATCATAAGCTTAAGTATAAAGAATTATGGGGGTACTAATGGAAAGAATTATTAAAAAAGTTAATTTAATATTTGCAATAGCGTTAATATTTACAATGCTATTGTCATTGTTTTCTCATATAGGTAAGACAACAGAAACAATTGACGCATCAAACCAAGAACAATTTAAAAGAATAAAAGTTATAATAGACCCCGGTCATGGAGGTATAGATCAAGGTGCCAGCGGAGATTTAGGCATTGGAGAAGCCCCTATTAACCTAGCTATATCTGAAAAGCTTATGTCATTTTTAGAGGGAAGCGGCTTTGATGTTGAAATGACAAGATACGATGATGAAGGTCTATATACTTTAAAGTCTAAGACTATAAGAGAAAAGAAAAATGAAGATTTACGAAACAGGGTTGATATGATTAATGAATCTAGAGCAGATTTGGTTGTTTCCATACATCTTAATTCATTCCCTCAGGAACAATATTATGGCGCACATGTATTTTATCAAAACAATAGCCCCTCTGGGAAAATAGCAGCATACATAATGCAGGATTCGTTAAAAAGTATACTTGATGAAAACAACAAACGAGTCCCTCAGGTTAAAAAGAATATAAAAATAATGGATGACACAAACGTTACTGTATTACTTATAGAATGCGGATTTCTATCAAATTCTCCAGAGGAAAAGAAACTTGTAACAGAGCTTTATCAAGAAAAAACAGCATGGGCTATTTATACGGGAATTATGAAATATTTTAACGAATAACGGGAATATTCCTCTATGGTGTCATCATACCTCTAACGTGACTACAAAAAAATACATTTTTCAAAAATGAAGAATGTATTTTTTTGTATAAATTTAAAAATATAAAAAAATTTAGTCAAAACTGTAAATATTTGTTGAAATTTAAATAATATTGTATTATAATCAAGCTAGTATAACTGTGGAGGACAACCATGAATTTCCAGGAAATAGAAAACTATCTTACCAATGTCAAATCTGTTCAAACAAGTAAAATTATTACTGATTCAAACAACAATATTACCGAAGTACACGTACTTTCAGACAACAGCAGACATTCTAAGCAGGTTGCCAGAGATATTAGGTCTGTATTGTTATCACATTTCAATTTAGATGTTGATTATAAATTAATAAGCGTAGCACAAATTGAAAAAAACCTGACTATTAATTCTGAATTCAGGCTTTTATATGATGGCTACACGAATGAATTAAGTTCCGACAGAATAAAAATACGAGTAAAGCTTTCTTGGGATGATAATGAATATACTGGAGAAGCAGAAGGAATCAAATCCGAAAAAAATACATTAAAGGTTGCAGCTCTTGCTACCTTAAATGCTATTAAAAATGCAATCGATTTAGATTGCTTCATAGTTGAAGATATTCAAACTGCTCGTGTGGCAGATAAGGATGTTATGATTTCTGCAATAACTTATGTAGACCGTGGCATGGAAACTGTACTGACAGGCTCTGCAATTATACAAGGCAATAAAATTGATTCCACAATAAAAGCAACACTTAACGCCATAAACAGAAAAATTTGTTTATTTATAAAAGAATGATGGGGCTGACCAACAACAATTATTAACAATTTCAATTTAGCGAAGCGAAACCTTCCTGTTCAAATAGCGAACCGAACAGAGATTCTGTGACGGAGGTTTCTCATGAAAAAGTTAATGGCTACTATAGCTTCTATAGCATCTTTAGTATTAGCTGCTGGTGCAGGATTTACTTGGCTATAAAAAAATAATTTAATGTCAGCCCTTCATTATATAGAGGTTAAAATGACTAAAGATAAAACTAAAACTATTAAAAATATTAAACAAAGCACCCAATATTTAAAATTATATACTTATATTAGTATACTTTTTATTGTTGCTGCTTTTTTAATGTTAAACTTATTTAAGTCTTTTAAAATAAATGATTATATTTTACTCATAACTTATTCAATATTATCTGCAATTGCTGAAACATTTTTGATTCCATTACCTAAGATAGGTGCTGTTTCCGTTAGTTTTGCTTTAGGATTTTCTGCAATATTATTAACAAATCCACTTTATGCAGCAATTATATCTGCTGCTAGTGTAGCTTTTAGATGTCCTTATGTTGACGGTAGAGGAAGAGTTCATATATTTAACAATCCCTTTTATAAAACTGTATTTAATATATGCCAATATGTTATTAGTTTTGGAATGGCTGGTATTGGTTACGAAGCTATTAGCAAAATTGTAGATATTGGATTTGATTTTTATAATCCAGTTGCAAGTGCAGCATCATTAGTTATTTTTATTTTTTTAAATACTTTTTTTATGGCGATTTTAATGTCAATACTGTTAAAGGAAAGAATGTCTAAAATTTGGAAAAGCAATTTCTTTTCTATGATGATCAATGTTATTTTAGTAGGTCTTCTAGGTATAGTACTTGCTTTTTCTTATAACAGTTATGGCCTTGGCGGTTTGCTTTTATTCTTCATTCCGCTTCTATTAGCAAGATATACATTTAAACTATACATCGACATGCGTAAAAATTATTTTGAAACAATGAACGTATTAGTGCGAGCCATAGAAGCCAGCGACCCATATACCAGCGGTCATTCCATACGTGTCAGTGCTTATTCAGAAGCAATTGCAAAGCAAGTTGGTCTTCCACAAGGAAAAATTGATCTTATTAAAAGCGCAGCTCTTTTACATGACATAGGAAAAATTGGTATAGACAAAAATATATTGCATAAAAATGGCAAGCTGGAAAAAAATGAATTTGACGAAATAAAATCCCACCCTTCATTAGGTGCAACAATCATTGCCGATTTAAGCTATTTAGCCAACATTTCTGATATTATTAAGCACCACCATGAGAGAAATGACGGCAAGGGATATCCTGATGGATTAACTCATGATAATATAACTTTGGAAACATCTATACTCACTATTGCTGATTCCTTTGATGCAATGACTACAAATAGACCCTACAGACATGCGTTAAGTTTAGATACAGCATTAGATGAAATAAAATTAAATGCAGGAACACAATTTAATCCTGACATTGTTGATGATGCAATAATAGCATTAAAAAATACATTTTACAATTTAACAGAATAGGTGAATTATGTTACCAGAAATAATTCTTATATCAATTGTATCAATTTTAATATTGATCTTGAGAAAAAAGAAGCTTGTTATATCAAAAATTAATTTGCAAATCAAAGGCTATCAATTTTTAATCATAGCAGCTTTAATAGAAATAATTGCTGAATTTTTATATAAAAACTACAGTAATAGCAATTTGTTAAAGATGCTTTCTTTGCATTGGTTAATTTATATTGCTATTTTTATTGTCACATTATTAAATTTTAAAAAGCCATTTATGAAATTATTATTTATTGGCACCCTGTTAAATTTCATTGCTATTGTGACCAATGACTTTAAAATGCCTGTATTAGTTTCTGAAGCATTATCAAACCCAGAAGCAAAAACAATTTATCTTTCTACAGGCCAAGATTTAATACATTCCCTTTTAACGGAAGATACAAATTTCAAAATATTATGTGATATTATAACTCTTTTACCTCCATATCCATTTCCAAAAACAATTAGTATTGGTGATATATTATTGCTCATGGGAGTATTTTCTGTTTGGCAGGAAAATGCACATCAAGATAAAAAACGCTCTCAAGAGACTGCATAAGAATACTAAAACATCAGCTTGCATACCGCAAGAGCTGCAAATATTGAGGCACAGTGTGCTATAAGCCCAACCTTTACAGTATACCTTATATTTTTAACACCTACAGCTCCAAAATATACTGCTACTGTATAAAATATGGTTTCTGATGAACCCATGAGAACAGAAGCACTTCTTCCTATATAAGAATCCGCACCATAATTATCCAATATAGACTTAAAAACGCCTAATGAACCTCCTCCCGACAAAGGCTTTACAATTGATAATGATAATAATTCAGGAGGAAAACCAATTAAATTTGTTATGGGCGTTAATATCTTTACTATAAAATCTTCCGCACCTGAGCTAATAAATAAATTTATTGCAAAAATGACTGCCAATATATAAGGAAATATTTTAATGGCCGATTTTGCCCCTTCCATTGCTCCTTCCACAAACACACCGTATATGTCAACCTTTTTAATTATTCCATAAAATAATATTGAACCTATTACTACAGGGAGTATTATATCTGATGCACTCACGCTAATCTTTCCTTTCATAGTATTTTGCAACTATAATTGCAACAAATGTTGAAAATGTTGTTGCAACTATGGTTGGTATCATAATGTCTCCAGGAACTTGTGCTCCGGCATCTGCACGCAATTTAATAATATTTAAAGGTATGAGCTGAATTGAAGACACATTGATAATTAAAAACATGCACATTGCATTGTTGGCTGTTGCTTTATCCTTGTTTGTCAACTGCATTTCATGCATTGCTTTTATACCAAATGCAGTGGCAGAATTTCCAATGCCCAGCATATTAGCTGTTATGGTCATTATTATTGCATGAACTGCCTTCGTGTTATTTTGAACTTCTTTAAACAAGAATTTAACCATCGGCTTAATTATTACAGATATTTTATTCAATATGCCTGACTTCTCTACTATTGCCATTAAACCGGTCCAAAATGCCATAACAGGCAGTAAGCTCAATATTAAATCTATTGACTTTTGCAAATCATAAAATAAAACATCAGTAACGGTTTCAGGGCTTTTATTGATAAATGAAAATAGCAAGCCCATACCTATTAGTATAATCCAAATAGTTCTCATATTGATATCCTTTCAAAATGATCGTGAATAGTAAGTTATACGCAGGGGAATTCACCAAATTATTTGCTCCTACCGTCGCATAATTTGGGAATTCTGTGCGTTTGACCTACCATCAATTTTTTCTCCCTAACGGTCAAAAAATTGGGTTAGGTCATAAAAAACAGGCATATATTAAATACTATGCCTGTTTATCAATAAATATATCTTAAATTATTATACTGTGATACCGGATTCGGTTTTTATCCTTTCCACCTGAATTTCTAAAACTCTTTTTGCTTCGGCTTTTGTGACTGTTATATCTAATCCTTTATAAATGATTCTTCCGCCTACTTCAGGTATTTCTTCAAACAACGTAGTAACAAATCCGTTTACTGTAGTTACATCCATATCTTCATCAGTTTCCAGTCCAAACAACTCAAACATATCTTCTATGTCTGCATTGCAGGATATAAGAAATTTATCTTCATCTATTTTCTTAAACCATTCTATTACTTCATCATGCTCATCCCAAATTTCACCTACCAGCTCTTCAATGATATCTTCCATGGTAACCAAGCCTTCAGTTCCGCCATATTCATCAATAACAATTGCCATATGTGCCTTTGAAAGCTGCAGCTCCTTTAACAGCTCTGAAATTTTCTTGTTAGGTGTAATAAACAACATTTTTGAAATAAGCTTTTTAATTTCTTTTTCTTTTCTGTTTATGGCATGGTAGAAATCTTTTTCATGTAAAACTCCCACTATGTTATCCATATCTCCCCTAAAAACAGGAAGTCTTGAATATCCGCTTAAGAGGAACTTTTCTTTTATATCCTCCAAGCTTTCATTTTCATCTATACCTACAATATCAATACGAGGTGTATAAATATCTTCTGCCACTGTTTCATTAAATTCAATTGCTGAACGAATTAAGTCACTTTCATTTTTATTTATAACTCCTTCGCTTTCAACTTCATCAATCATTGTATACAGTTCATCCTCTGTAATTGATGGAAGTGCTTCAGATTTAAATAATTTGTCGAAGACTTTTTTTATTCCGAAAAGAAAATAATTTACAGGTGAGCAAATTACAATTAAGGTTTTCATTAAAGGAGCTAAAAACATTGCAAATTTTTCAGATGCAAAATTAGCTAATCCTTTTGGTAACAGTTCTCCAAAAATTAAAATTATTAATATTATTAATAAAGTTGCTTTAACAATACCATTATTGTTAAAATTGCCTGCAAAATAATATATAGCAAAAGAAGTTGCAGAAATATTTATTACATTGTCTAAAATATAAATTGTTGACATGAGCTTGTCATAGTCATCGTCTAGTCTTAAAACCAAATTTGCTTTTTTATTGCTCGTCGATAAATTTTTCATTCTTATTCTGCTAAAATTAACGAATGCTGTTTCAGCAGCTGATAAAATTGCGGACATTAAAATTAACAAAAATAATATTAAGACCCGACTTATGGCGTCATCGTCCATTGTTGTAATTCACTCCCATTTAATTATAGTATAGTAATAGTATAATATATTGGCCAAAATTAGTCAATTGATTTTGTTAATTTCAATACTATTATGGAAAAATTAAGATTTTATATATGGCATAAAAATATATAATAACGTAATAATAATTAATACCTTCATATTGAAATACTTTTTTAAACTTAGTTAAACGCTGCGTTTTCCTTTAAAATTAAACGAATGTTAAGAAATTCTTAATTGATTTAATTTTAAGAAATGCTATACTTCTAAATGAAAAAGAGTGACGAAAAAAACGAGGTAAAATGGAGGTCATAATTTGTTATCGTTTATTAGCATATTCAATTTAATAATATTTATTATATTTACAGGATTTTATTCATATCAATTTTATTATGTTTTGGTTGGTATGTTTAAAAAGCCAAAAACGTTAGTAGCACAAAAAAATCATAGGTTTGCAGTTGTAATTGCTGCAAGAAACGAAAGTGCCGTAATAAGTCAATTAATCAACAGTATTAAAAAGCAAAAATATCCTGCTGAGCTTATAGACATATATGTTGTAGCAGACAACTGTACAGATAATACTGCTGATGTTGCCAAAGAAGCTGGCGCAACAGTGTTTGAAAGATTCAACAGACAATATGTGGGTAAGGGCTATGCCTTAGATTACGCTTTTAAAATAATTTTAAACAGTGATGTTAAATATGAAGGTTACTTTGTATTTGATGCTGATAATTTATTAGATGAAAATTATATAGCGGAAATGAACAAAGTATTCGACAATGGTTATAAAATAATAACCAGTTACAGAAATTCTAAGAATTATGATACTAATTGGCTTTCAGCAGGATATTCTCTTTGGTTTTTAAGAGAAGCAAAGTATTTAAATAATTCCAGAATGATACTTAATACAGGTTGTGCCATTTCAGGTACCGGATTTATGGTAAGTGATGAAATAATAAGAAAAAACAATGGCTGGAAGCATCACTTGTTAACAGAAGACATTGAATTTTCCATCGACAACGCAATACAAGGTGAACAAATAGGATACTGTGGAAAAGCTGTCCTTTATGATGAACAACCATACCTGTTTGAACAATCATGGAATCAAAGATTACGTTGGGCTAAAGGATTTTATCAGGTATTTGGTAAATATGGCATGGAGCTTTTCAAAAGCATATTTACAAAAAAAAGCTTCTGTTGCTATGATATGTTTGTTACTATATGTCCAGCATTGTTCTTATCACTTGTAAGTGTTGGTATAAATCTAGTATTTCTTACAATTGGTTTAATTAACTTTGAAGTATATCCTGAAATTATTCAAGAAACTTCAAGTTCCATATTGATGTCTGGATTTAACTCATACGCTGTACTTTATGGACTTGGATTAGTTACAACAATTTCAGAATGGAAAAGTATAAATTCAACAGCATTTAAGAAAATTATATACACATTTTCATTCCCAATATTCATATTCACTTATATTCCAATTTCAATTGTAGCATTATTCAGAAAAATTGAATGGAAACCAATAACACACTCTATTACAAAATCTATTGAAGAAGTAAGACAATAAACTAAAGGGAAAATGAAAATTTTTCCCTATTTTATTATATAGTTTACATCAGCTGTATCTTAGATTTCGTGTAATATATTGAATAAATAAAAATATGTGCTATAATTACATTAAAATGGAAAGAGGTTAGATATGAAAATCAGCATAATAATTCCAGTTTATAATGTGGAAAAATATATAGCAAGATGTTTAGATAGCGTCTTAAGTCAAACATACAAAGATCTCGAAGTAATTCTGGTAAATGACGGCTCAAAGGATAGAAGCCTTAATATATGCAAATGGTATCAAAAAAAAGATTCAAGAATAGTAATTATTGACAAAGTCAATGAAGGTGTTTCTATTGCAAGAAATACTGGAATAGATGCTGCAACAGGTAAATACATAGGATTTGTTGATGCTGATGACTGGATAGAGCCAAACATGTATGAAAACATGTTAAAAACTATAGAAAAATATCAATGCAACATTGCTTTTTGCAATTATTCCAAGGATAGAAAAAATATTAAGACCTATAAAAGAATAAAGATAAACAAGAATGTGTTAAGTAAGCTTGATATTATTAAAGATCTTATTGCTAACATGATTGGTTGGGAAGCATGGGAAGATATTATCACTAATAACAAATATATTATGGGCTGTATATGGAGATGCTTGTATAAAAAAGACTTCATTAACAACCATGATTTAAGGTTCACACCCGGTATTTCTATCATGGAGGATTTAGTGTTTAATGTTCAAGCATTAATATACTGCGACAAGGTATGCATAGACCACGGATTTTATTATCACTACATGCAAAATAAAACCTCTTCCCTTCATACATACAATGAAAAAATGTGGTATGACCAAATTGAAGTTCATAACCTTCTTGAAGAAATTTTAAAGGATGCAGAGTTATATGAATTTCTTAGAAACAGACTTGATTCAAGATATATTGCTATGGCTGCATGTGCAGTAGGAAATGAAGTATATAGAGGAAATACAAAATTTAGGCAAAGAGTAAAAATAGCAAAGTATATTATTGATGATGATAAATTAAAAGAGGTTTTAGAAAGAGCGAAACAGTTTAATTTTGAAAATCTGAAATTTTTAAGAAGCCAGCAGGAAGTGAAAATCGAAAGAAATATAATAAATAAACTTATTTTTTATACCAGCGAAAATAATATAAAAAAGAAAAAATCAAAAAAAGCATCTAAAAAGGATTTAATAAAGGGTGATAATTAATCACCCTTTTTGCTATACATATATTTTCTGTACATAGGAAGAAGTTGTGGCCCTTAAAAGACTGGAATAGCTTAATTTAAATTTTACAATATCACCTGTCTTGTATTCAACATCAGAGTCTTGTACATTTAAAATTAAGTGGTCAGAACTAGCACCTAAAACAGATATTTTTGAGTCAATAGGATGCAGGTTGTAAGGATCTACGTCCTGTCTTCCTACTGCTATTATGGCTCTTTTTATTACGCCTAAATCTTCATAAACAGGTTTGTTACCAAAAGCATCTACTCCTGTTTCTCCAACAGGTACTGTTTGTTTTTCTTTTAATTCTATAATTTCAGCCTCTAATACAAAGGCATCATCATAAAATCCATCAAGCATTTCACTGTAGGCAGTTTCATCTCCCAAAAGAAATGCTTCTCCAACTCTTAAATTGTTTATCTTTTCAGGAAGCTCCTTTTTTCCTATTAAATAAACAGAGCTTGAGTTTCCTCCTGATATCATTTGTAACTTAATATTAAACTTCTCTTCTATTTTTGCTGCTGTCTCAACTAATATGGAGAGATTTTCATTTTTAGGTATTACCGCGCCATAGCATGTTAAATTAACACCTAGTCCATAAAGTTCAATATTTTTTAGCAGGAGTATTTCTTCTACTGCAAGGTAAATATCCTCTTCATCTTTAAAAAATATACCTTCTCTTAGGTCCCCTAAATCAATCATAAGAAGAATTTTGTGTGTTTTATTTTGATTTTCGGCTGCTTTATTTAACTTTTTAATTGTTTCGATTTCAGAATTTAATGATAAATCAGAATAACGCACTACTTCATCTGCTTCAGATTGCATGGGAAGACGTAAAAGAACTCTTTCTTTCTTCGTACCTTCATATTTTTTTAGATTTTGAATTCTGGAATCTGCAAGATAATCTATGCTTGATTCGTTAAGCATTTGGTAAATTTCCATGTCTGCACAATAGCCCTTTGTAACTATCATGAGAGAGCATCCTGCACCTTTAACCATTTCTATTGTTTTATCAAGATTATTCTTAATCTTATTTAAATCTATTACTAATCTTGGATACATATTATTCACCCATTCTTAAGCTTTTTTTCATTAATCTAAGTGCATCTTCTTTATAGCTTTTCGACAATACTCCTAATGATGATAAAATATAATCCTCGTCTATTAAAACACGTGCTACTTCCGTAGGATACAGTTCTTGTTCCTTACCGTGATGCTTGGTTTTATCAAGTATATCCTTTTTTCCGGGTAGTCTTGTTAAAGCACCACCTGTACCTACAATGTATTTTATAGCTGTTAAGTCCTTGCCTTCTGCAACAGTCTTTTTACCTGAAGCAGTATAAAAATATCTTAAATGTCCTGCATGTCTTTCTAATGACGTGAGCACTGCTTCTCTTGTAAGTCTTTCAACAAACTGTCTTTCCCTGTCTGTTTCAGGTATGGGCTTGTAAGTGCTAAGAATTTCTTCTGCATCAGGAAATTCCTTTTTCAAATTATCCATACCTATTTTTTCAACCACGTGATTTACATTAACAAATACTCCTAAGTCTCCTTCAACTGTACGCTTTGCTTCCGGCTCAGGGCTTATTAAAATTGAGTTAATTTCTTCTGAACCTATTGTAACGGAATGAACGTCTGTTGTAGCTCCTCCCACATCAAATACAACCAAGTCACCTAATTCTTCCTTTAATACTTTTGCAGCCTCCATGACTGCTCCCGGAGTAGGTATAATAGGTCCTTTTACAAGCTCACGAACCTTGCTCATGCCCGGTGCGTGGATAATGTGTTCTTCAAAGGCATCCTGAATAATTTTTCTTGTTGGCTCAACCACTAAGGTATCAATTTTAGGGTATACATTTTCAACTATATAAACTTGATTTTCCGCTTCCCTGCACATTAACATTACTTCTTCCTGATTTTCTATGTTCCCGGCATAAATAATAGGGATTTTCAAACCCATGGAAAGAATCATTTCAAGGTTATGAAGAGCAGTGTCTCTTTCACCGTAATCAACGCCGCCTGCCACAAGAATTATATTTGGGTTTATTTCTTGTATTCTTTTTAAATCAGTTTTTCGCATTTTACCTGAGGTAATCATTTTTATGATTCCCCCTGCTCCTAAAGCAGCTTCTTTGGCTGCTCTTACTGTCATGTCATATACAAGACCATGAACAGTCATTTTAAGTCCCCCTGCAGCACTACTTGTAGCCAACATATCATCCCATGTTATTTCATCCGCTTGCAGGTTCTTTTTTAAGGAATCAATAGCGCCCTTAAGACCAACTGTTACATCACCTTCTAAAACAGATGTAGGTGCCTGACCCTGCCCTATAAAGGCAGGGTTATTGGTACCTATTCCATTGAATGCATTAACTACTGTAGTGGTACTGCCTATTTCAGCTACCAATACATCTATTTTCAAATTAATTCATTTCCCTTCTTCTTTTTACTAAGAAACTTGCTACATCAATACCGTGAGTTCCTCTTCCAAAACCTGCATCAAGCCCTGCTTCTATGGCTATTTCATTAGTTACCTGAGTACCGCCGCATATTATCATAACTTTATCTCTAATACCCTTTTCTATGCATAGGTCGTGAACTTTCTTCATGTTCTTTATGTGTACATCATCATGTGTTATGATTGTACTTAAAAGAATTGCACTAGCATTAGTCTCTATTGCAGCATCTACAAGTTTTTCTACAGGACATGAAGTTCCTAAGTACTCATACTTAATACCGAATTTTTCAATTCCACCGTGTTTAATATCTAATGTTTCCTTTAAACCAACTGAGTGTTCATCTTCGCCTACTGTAGCTGCTACAACAAACAACGGTTTATTTTGAATGTCTTCTCTTATTTCTTCTTCTGACATTACTTCAGGTTTTTCAGGAATTATTAAATCATTTATGTCAATATCAAATGTTACCTTGCCTTTAACTTCGCAGTATGTCCCTTCAGATGGGTGCATGCATTGTTTATGAACAACAGTTACATCTTCAAGGCCCATTTTTTCTCCAAACTTAATAGCAGCAAATTCAGCTGTTCTTTCATCAAGAGGCAGGAATATATTTAACAGTACTGTTCCGTCAGCTCTCCATTCAACTTCAGGTTTAACAAGACTTGTATCATAATACTTTTTATTTTCTTCAAGTCTTACATTTACATTGTCATGTTCATCTAATTCATCTATATATTGAATTTTAGAGCGGTCTTCAAATGTATCTCCGCCTATGGCATCACTTGCTTTTTCAAATTCTTTAGGAACGTTGTTATATCCATAGTGTACGGATACAGGCGCAAAATAATCTTCATCTCTTTCGTAAACAAAGCCGTAGCCTATTCCGCCTTCGATTTCTCTTGCAATACCGTCACCGTTTCTTTCTGGATATTTGCCGGAGTCAACGAAGAATCCTTGTTCAACTGCCTTAAAGAACCCTCCAACCTCAAGAACCTCTTCCATGAATAATATTGCTCTTTCTTTAAGTTCTCTTACTTCTGTACCTAAAGGTCCTTCTCTGTCAAGCTTAACCATTTCTCTTAAGCCATCCATGCCTGTAAGAGATTGTTTAGCTGTCATTAAGGCTGCTATGTTGTTATAGTGCCATGGCACGTTTCTTCCTTCATCAGGAGTTATAGTTGATTGAATGTCTGCACTTGTAAGTCTTGAAATCATCATGTTCATTGTATGTGTTACAGCTGCTTCCCGAGTATCTGATTCCATATATTTTGTATTTTGTTGAGCTCTCATTTTGTATTCTTTGAATAAATCACGAAGAGCTACTGCATATGGTAAATCTAAACGCATGCAAGGTGCTGGTGGAGCTGTTGGAGGCACTGTTGACAATGCTATGTTTTCAGGTTTTATACCTACCTTACGAGAGAATGCTGAGTTAATAGCATGTTGAACCATCAATTCAGGCATTACTTTCCACGCCTTCATTGCTGTTGCATTGGCATTGTGAGCTCCATCTATTTGAAGTATGTTTGCCCATGACATAATTTTCTTAGCTTCACATGCGTCAACGAAACTTCTTACCATGTTAACGTTTCTATACAACACGTTATATTGTGGGTCTTGGTGAGCGCCGTTTACTCCTTCTTCAGCAAACATAACAGCTATGTCTGGACCTGCAACACCAGAAATATATGAGTGGAAGTTTATTGGACGTCCTACTTCATCTTCAATTAAATCGCAAGCCTTTCTTGAAGCTCTAACTTGCTTTCTTGTAACCATGATACCACCAATACCTTGGTTAGTTCCTTCAAGAAGTGAATCAATATGAGATTGACCTGCTGTTCTTATAACCATGATATGATCTGCCCCATGCCAAGCTCACATTCTCATACGTCTTATATCATCTTCAAATCTACCCGACGCAATT
>CAZJKK010000041.1:0-16078 GCA_964546605.1 uncultured Clostridia bacterium | reverse complement strand
GCTTCTTGAAAAGCTGGAAATCGAAGAAATGCCTGCATCCTCAAGACGATATCCTTTCGTTAAATTCACTCCGGACCGTGAGGTTGGCAATGAAATATTAACAGTTGAAGGATTATCAAAGAAAATTGATGGTGTAGATATTTTAAAGAATATTTCATTTAGAGTAAACAAGGACGATAAAATTGCCTTTGTTGGGGAAAATGAAAATGCACAAACAACATTATTCAAAATATTAATTGGTGAAATTGAACCGGATGAAGGAACTATCAAATGGGGACAAACAATAACAAAATCATATTTCCCTAAAGATAACTCTGAATTTTTTGATGATGTTAATTTAAACCTTGTGGATTGGATGAGACAATATTCAGAGGATCAATCTGAAAGCTTCCTAAGAGGATTTTTAGGCAGAATGTTGTTCTCAGGTGAAGAAGCATTAAAACCTGCAAATGTATTGTCAGGTGGAGAAAGAGTAAGATGCATGCTTTCAAGAATGATGCTTTCAGGCTCTAACGTGCTTGTTCTGGATCAACCTACAAATCACTTAGACTTAGAGAGCATAACTGCATTAAATAATGGTTTAATGGACTTTAAGGAAGTAGCTTTATTTTCATCACATGACCATCAGTTTATTCAAACTATTGCTAACAGAATAATTGAAATTACAGAAGATGGTATGATTGACAGAGCCATGACATATGATGAATATTTAGAGAGAAAAGAAAAGAAAAAGGTGAGTTAACAAATAATGAATAAAAAGTGTGCTCAGGAAATGAGCTTAGAGGATTTTTGCAGTGCTTTAAGTCCGGAAATGCTCAATGAATTGACTAAGGCAAATATTTCATACAACAGAGCATACAGCATTTTCAAAGACTTAATGCAAGAATCTAATTTACAGGATGATGATGATATTGGCACTATGGACATAATAGCCAAAAACATTATATTAGATCACACAGAAGAAATGCTGGCTAATGAGTTTTCTAAATACGAAGATTGGCAAGATTGATAAATTTATGGCAGCGGTATAGCGAAAAACCGCTGCTATGTTTCTACAAAATACCTGAGTTGGAGTAATTTTTTCTTTAATAAAGGTTGACAAATACATGGTTTCATGCTATTATAAAAATGTATTACAGAGTATTATAGATTTCACATGTTTTTAGATATTATATGTGTTCTGTATATAATATGTAAAAATATGTGAATTTTTTTATACAATGCAATATAATAATATTTTATTAGGAGGTACTCATGGTTAAGGGTACAGTTAAATGGTTTAACTCAGAAAAAGGATTTGGATTTATCACAAAAGAAGACGGAAATGACGTATTCGTACATTTCTCAGCTATCCAAGGAGATGGATTCAAGACTCTTGAAGAAGGTCAAAAAGTTCAATTTGACGTAACTCAAGGTGCTAGAGGAGACCAAGCAGCTAACGTTACTAGAATATAGTTATATAGTTGCAATAAAAAAATCGGGCGTACCCGATTTTTTTATTGTTATTTTTAACTGTAAAATTTACTAAGCAAGAACACAACTCCTAACATAATCCCTACAAATGCGATAATATATGGAAGTATGAGGCTCATAACTGCCAACGTCATTGCTAAAAGGTCGCCCTTCTCAAGCTTAAGTTTGTCTTCGTCTTCAATCTTTGGTTCGTCTTTTTTTATTGAACTATGGACATAGGGAAGATTTGCATTTTTAATTTTTTCTAAATCTTCTTCTACTCGATTTTTCTTAAATATCATTAAAAAACTCCATTTACTTTGTGGCACATTGCAAAATGCCCAGGTTCTATTTCATTATACTCCGGAATTTCTTCCTTGCACACATCCTTTGCATAAGAACAACGGGTGTGGAATCTACATCCCTTAGGCGGTTTTGCCGGTGAAGGAATATCTCCCTTTAATATTATTCTTTTCTTGCTTTGACGAATAGAAGGGTCAAATGAAGGAACTGCTGATAACAAAGCCTCTGTGTATGGATGAAGAGGATTATTGAATATGTCTTTTTTATACCCCTTTTCAACAATTTGTCCTAAATACATTACAGCAACCTCATCAGAAATAAATTTAACAACTGACAAGTCGTGAGATATGAACAAATATGTTAATCCAAAGCTTTCTTGTGCATCTTTTAAGAGGTTTATTATTTGCGACTGGATGGAAACGTCAAGGGCTGATACTGCTTCATCACAAACAACAAATTTTGGATTTACAGCCAATGCTCTTGCTATACATATACGCTGGCGCTGTCCACCTGAAAACTGGTGAGGATAACGGTCGGCTTGTTCTGGAAATAATCCGCATTTTCCAATTACTTCAATCGCTTTTTCCTTCATTTCCTTTTTGTTTTTAACAATTCCGTGTTGAAGCATTGCTTCCCCAACAATTTCATAAACTGGAAGCCTTGGGTTAAGTGAAGAGTAAGGGTCCTGGAATATTATTTGCATTTCAGTTCTTAAATGTTTTAAATCTTGTTTGTTTAAATTATAAATATTTTGCCCGTTATAATAAACTTCACCCTCAGTGGGCTCTAAAAGCTTTAGCATTGTTCTTCCCAACGTGGATTTACCACAACCTGACTCTCCAACTATGCCAAGAACATTACCCTTTTTTATTTCAAAAGAAACATCATCCACTGCTTTGACGCTGCCGGTTTGGTGCTTTATTAAACCGGTTTTAATAGGGAAATACTTTTTTAAATTTTTTACAGATAATATGCTTTCAGTTGCTATAGCTTCGCTCATAGTATTTCCTCCTTCTTGCTGTAAAGCCAGCATGATATTCTGTGATTATCATCTAAATATGTGTCATCCGGGAATTTTTCCTTGCACACATCCATTACCTTGTCGCATCTTGTATGGAAAGGGCATCCCGTAGGAACATTGCTTAAATCTGGCACATTACCCGGTATTACATGAAGCCTTGAGCTTTCTGTCCCCATATCCGGCTTAGAGTTAATTAAGCCAATCGTATAAGGATGCAAAGGATTTTTAAATATATCAACTGTCTTCGCCAGCTCAACTACCTTGCCTGCGTACATTACCATGACACGGTCGCTCATTTCCGCTATAACTCCAAGGTCGTGAGTTATAAATATAATTGAAGTATTCATTTGAGATTTTAGCTCATTCATTAAATCAAGCACTTGAGCTTGAATGGTAACATCAAGAGCCGTTGTTGGCTCATCTGCTATTAAAAGCTTTGGCTTGCAGGCTAATGCCATGGCAATCATTGCTCTTTGACGCATGCCTCCTGAAAGGGCAAAAGGATAATCATCTACCACACGTTCAGGATTAGGTATTTTAACAGTGTCAAGCATTTTAATGCTTTCCTTATACGCCTCTTGTTTGCTCATTTTTTGATGGAGCATTAAAGGCTCGCTTATTTGTCTTCCAATTTTAAATATTGGATTTAGTGAAGTCATTGGCTCTTGAAATATAAAAGATATATCATTTCCTCTTATTTCTCTCATGCGGGCATCAGAAATTTTTAGCATATCTTCACCGTCAAGAAGAATTTCGCCGCCTACATACTTGCCTGGGGGAGTTTCTACCAAACGAGCAATAGACATGCTTGTTATGCTTTTGCCACAGCCAGACTCTCCAACAATTCCTAATGTTTCACCCTCATCCACATAAAAACTTACATCATCAGCAGCCTTAACCACGCCCCTGTCAGAATAGAAATAAGTTTTAAGGTTTTTAACTTCTAATAATTTCTTTCCCATAAACTACCTCTTCATTTTAGGGTCTATGGCATCACGCATGCCATCGCCTAATATATTAAAGCACATAACTGCAACAAATATGCATATTCCAGGTGGAATCCAATACCACCATTTTTGTTGAATTATAAGCGTGTTTCTTGCTTCCTGTATCATGTTACCCCATGTTGGTGTTGGAGGAGATACACCAAGACCTAAAAAGCTTAATGATGTTTCAGCTAAAATTACACCAGCCATACCCAATGTTGCATAAACTATAACATATGCCAAAATATTTGGTAGCAAGTGTTTGAAAATTCTTCTGGCATCAGAAATTCCCAATGCTTCACATGCCTCCATATATTCCATTTCCCTTAATGTAAGTATTTGACCTCTTACAATTCTAGCAATGCTTGGCCAACTTATTATTGCCAGGGTAAATATTAAAACTTGTACAGAGTTTCCAAATACAGCAACAACGGTTATACAAAACATTACATATGGAAATGACATGAAAATTTCAGCAATACGCATTATTATTACGTCAGCCAATCCGCCATAAAAACCTGCAATGCTTCCTAAAACCACACCAATGAAGCATTCAATGGTGACCACCGCAAGAGCAAGTCCAAGAGAAATTCTTCCACCATAGAAAAGTCTTACAAACATGTCTCTGCCTATTTTATCAGTTCCAAGTATATGTTCGCCTCCAGGTGCTTTATCCCTGTATTGCATGTCAGTTGTTTCAATTGAGTAAGATGAAAATATAGGAACCAAAACACACATTGCAATTAACACAATTAGTATATATAAGCTAACCATAGCCATTTTATTTTTTTTAAGTCTATAGAGCACTTCGCCCCAGTAAGATTGATTCTTGCGGACTTTTTTTGTTTTAGTTTGAACTTCTTGTTTTACCATACAATCCTCCTAGTCATATCTGATTCTTGGATCTGCTATTGCATACAATATGTCAGCTGCTAATGCTCCTATTAAGGTAAGAATAGACAACATGGCATTAATTCCAAGAATCAAAGGATAGTTTCTGGTCATTGATGCTTCTACGGAAATTTTTCCAAGACCAGGAAGTGCAAAAATTGTTTCTGTAACTACGGCGCCTGATAAAAGAGAAGGAATCCAGAATCCGAATAATGTAATTATAGGAATGATCCCATTTCTTAATGCATGCCTGTAAATAACAGTTTTTTCTTTAAGACCCTTTGCCCTTGCTGTTCTAATATAGTCCTGCTTAATAACCTCAAGCATGCTTGAACGTGTATAACGCATAAATGTGGCAGTGGAGCCAAGACCAAGAACAATGCTGGGTAGTACAAGATGCCAAGCAATATCCAATATTTTATCAATTGGATTTGTGGACATGAGGAGTGGATCCTTAAGACCGAAAAGAGGAAACAGCTGTATATCTACAGCAAAATTCTTTAATAACAAAAGTCCAAAGAAAAATGAAGGAATACTTATTCCCACTAAGGATAAAACTGTAAGTGCGTTGTCAAAAAATGAATATTGTCTTGTGGCAGAAACTATTCCTGCCGGAATACCCAAGAGTACCGATATTGTTAATGAAATCAGAGCAAGTAAAAGTGTTGGACCAACATAATCTCCCATAACATCAGTAACAGGTTTTTTATGATTTATGGAATAACCTAAATTACCCTTTAAAGCTTCACCAATCCAATTCACAAATCTTTCATACCAAGGTGTATCTAAACCTAATTTTGCAGCAAGTTCTGCTTTTTGCTCCGGTGTCATCTTTGGATGCATCATATTAGATACAGGAGTACCGGGAGCTTGTTCAAGAATAAAGAATAATATAAATAAAATTCCCAAAAATACAGGAATCATTTGAATTATACGTCTTATGATGTAGTTTTTCATATAACCACCTCTTTCTATTAGAATAGCGGGAACCCCTTCATGAATATAAGGGGAGGGTTTTGCCCTCCCGCAAGTATTATTCTTTATTCAATAGTAATTTCTCTTATGCTTTGTACAAAGTTCTTATAAGTGTCTATATCCATTCCTTTTACTCTGTTATTGCATCCGAATATTTCACTTCTGTAAGCAATAATAGCATGAGGAATTTCAGTGTTCATTATTTTTGCCCATTCCTTGTAGATTACAGCACGTTTTTCAGTATCAAACTCAGCCTTGCCTTTAGCTACTAATTCCATAGCTGCAGCATTTTTGTATCCTGATGCGTTGAAGCCGCCTGCTACATAAGCATTATCATCAAACAATGCTCCAGTTGGGTCTGGGTCTATTGACAATGAGAATCCCATTGTATAAATATCAAAGTCTTTTTCTCCTGGTTCAGCGTCCATTGTACGTGATGCAACAGTATCAAAGTCCATTAATTCTATTTCAAGTTCAACACCTAATTGTTTCCAAGTGTCTGCTGCCATACCTGACAATGTTCCTGGCCAAGCTGAATCTGTGTAAACTAACCATTTAACGTGGAATTTTTCACCATTTTTGTATCTGTATCCGTCAGATTCCATCTTCCAGCCAGCTTCGTCCATTAATTGTCCTGCTTTTGCCATATCAAAATCATAAGCATTTAATTCAGAAGCATCAGGGAATGCCCATGATGAAGGAGATATAGGTGCCATACCTACTTTAGCAAGACCTGCTCCGTATTGAACATCTATAAATGATTTTCTGTCAAGAGCATACATTAATGCCTGTCTTACTCTAACATCTTCAAGCTGTGGTCTTATAGTGTTAAAGCACATAAATGTGTATCCGTTTCCTAAATAGTTGAATAGGTGTATATTATTAAGAGCTTGTGCAGCTTCTAAGTTTTCAGCACTTGAAGATATTTGTGCTAAATCGATTTGTTCTGTTTGTAATGCTGATAATATAGATTCATCTGGAACCTCGCTCATTAAGATACCATCAATTTGAAGTGCTCTTGAAGGATCCCAGTAATTTTCGTTCTTCATTAATTTAATAAATTGTTTTGGTTCCCAGCTGTCAAATACACATACGTTTGAACCTATCGGTTTTTCATTTAATGCTAGGAAATCTTCCCAAGTATCAAATGCATAGTAGTCTGATGGCATGATACCATAGCTGAAGCATTCAATATTTGCTGGAGCAGCTGAACCTTCAGGGAATGTAAATGATATAGTTTTTTCATCTATAACTTTAATTCCTTCAAATACATCAGTTGAACCGCTATGGTATGCATCATATCCCACTAAAGGAGATACTGCATATGCTCTAGGTCCGTTATAATCTGGATGAGCAATAGTCTTGTATGTAAATTCTACGTCCTCTGTTGTTAAAGGAGAACCGTCAGAGAATTTAATACCATCTTTTAATGTGAAGGTATAAGTTAGTTTGTCTTCAGAAATTTCAAATTCTGCTAGGTCGCCAACATATTCGCCATCCTTTGTATTGCTAACCAATGCTTCAAATAATAAGTCAGATACATATGCATCATAAACATTATCTGACATTATAGGATTAAATAATCCACCCCATCCTGAACCGCCAAATTTTAATATTTTAGGCTCAGCCTTTGGTTCTTCTGCCTTTGGCTCTTCAGTCTTAGGCTGTTCTGGTGTTGTTGGTTGTGCTGTTTGGCTTGTACATCCAGCAAGCATGCTTGTAACCATAACAACAGCTAATAGCAATGATAATAATTTTTTTGTTTTCATCTAAACCCTCCTAATTATATTTAATAAAATACATTGTTAAAATGTATTTATATTCTAAAAGTGAATACGTTTACAGACCTTTATACAATTATAGTGCAATTTCGTTACCATTTCAATTTTTTACGTTCGACAAAATTCGACAAATTGTAATTTTTTATTAATTTCATTGAATCTGTATATTAATCATTATGATTGAAATACGAGTTTTATGTACATAATTTTTGTGGATATAAAATGAATAATCTATTTGTAAAACTTTTTTAACAATTTTATTTTTTCTAAACAAGATTATGAAAATTTTTCAATACGTCTTAAAATCTTTTTAGTCTTCGCCTCGTTATATTAATATTAATAATGAATATATATTTATTTTTAATGAAGTTAATTAATATCTATGTTTACAAACCTTTTATAAATGTGTTATAATAAATACAAAAATGTAACAAAGACTGGCGTCTTTGTTTGATAATGTATTTATTGTATCAGTGTGAAGCAAGCCGCATTAGCGGCTTGTATTTATGATATAATGTCAAGAAAATTATGGAAGGTTGTATATTATGAAAATTATAGATTTATTCAATAAAAAAAGATTTGTGTTTTCCTTTGAAGTGTTTCCTCCAAAGGCAACATCACCTATAGATACTGTTTATAAAACATTGGAAGCATTAAGTGATTTAAGACCTGATTACATAAGTGTTACCTATGGAGCAGGTGGGGGAAGCAATCAAAACAAAACAAAAGAAATATCATCAATGATTAAAAATAAGTATAATATTGAAGCATTGGCTCACCTAACATGCATAAGCTCAACTCAAGAGGAAATAAATGAAGTATTGAAGGAGCTTAAAGAAGAAAATATTGAAAACATATTGGCATTAAGAGGAGATATACCCTTAGATCAAGATGTGAAGGGAGACTTTAAACACTCATCTGACTTGGCTAAATTTATATCCGAAAGTGAAGGTGCGTTTGACCTGGGAGGAGCTTGCTATCCTGAAGGGCACTTTGACAACAAGGATGTTGAAAAGGATGTTATAAATCTTAAGCCAAAGATAGAAGCAGGTGTTACTCATTTAACTACACAGCTTTTCTACGATAATAATGTATTTTACGAATTTATGAATTTCGCGTTAAAGCACAATATAAATGTTCCCATACAAGCAGGCATCATGCCTATCACAAATAAAAGCCAAATAGAAAGAATAATAGGCTTAAGCGGAACAAAAATACCTGAAAAGTACATAAAGATATTAAATAAATTCGAATACGACAAGGACGCAATGGCAGATGCAGGTATTGCATATGCAACTGAACAAATAATAGACTTAATGTCAAATGGAGCAGCAGGTGTTCATTTATACACAATGAATAACCCCTATGTTGCAAGGAAAACCCACAGTAATTTAATATCAATGATTCATTCAATAAACAGAGATGCTGAGTAAGAGGTACATATGAATTTTAAAGAATTTATGAAAGAAAATATAGTGGTGTTTGATGGTGCCATGGGTACACAGCTTCAAAAAAGAGGACTTAAGCTTGGAGAAGTACCTGAAAGCTGGAACATCACAAATAAAAATAACTTAATAGAAATTCACAAGGAATATATAGAAGCAGGTTCAAATGTAATTACTGTAAATACATTTGGTGCTAATGAATTAAAGCTTGAAAGAACCGGATACTCTGTGGAAGAAATAATTGAAGGTGCTGTTAGTGCAGCAAAAGAAGCCATAGGGTC
The DNA here is from genome assembly GCA_964546605.1 of uncultured Clostridia bacterium. Lineage (GTDB taxonomy): Bacteria > Bacillota > Clostridia > Tissierellales > Sedimentibacteraceae > Sedimentibacter. Next base: position 6,943 of record CAZJKK010000041.1, on the reverse strand, counting down.
AAATCCCGTCTATGTTGCGCTTGATATTGGACCTATTGGTGAGCTTTTAGAACCCATGGGTACTTTATCATTTGACAAAGCATATGAAATATTTAAAAGACAAGTAATTCAAGGTGTTAAAAGCGGAGTGGATTTAATTTTAATTGAAACCATGACTGATTTATATGAAATGAAATCAGCAGTGTTGGCAGCTAAGGAAAATTCCAATCTACCTGTTGTTGCAACCATGAGCTTTGAAGAGGATCACAGAACATTTACAGGGTGCCTTCCAAGCAGTATGGCTTTAACTCTTGAAGGCCTTGGGGTTGATGCATTAGGGATCAACTGCTCTTTAGGTCCAAAGGAAATAAATCCAATTGTGAAGGAGCTTTTAATTTGGACTAATGTTCCTATTTTAGTGCAAGCAAATGCAGGTCTTCCAAAAATGAAAAACGGTGAAATGCACTATGAGGTAGGACCTGAAGAATTTGCACTGGAAGTTCTTGAATTTGTGAAGCTTGGTGTTAGCATGGTGGGAGGATGCTGCGGCACAAATCCTTCTTACATTAAAGAAATTAAAAATAGAATAAATGGCTTTAAGAGTGTTAAGAGACAAAACAAAAAAACAGCGGCACTATGTACTCCAACAAATACAGTAGTAATTGACAAAGTTAGGGTAATAGGAGAAAGAATTAACCCCACAGGTAAAAAACTTTTAAAGGAAGCTTTAAAAAACAATGATATAGATTATATACTTCAGCAGGGGGTTTCACAGGTTGAAGCAGGTGCTGAAATATTAGATGTAAATGTTGGACTTCGTGAAATAAACCAACAAGAAATGATGCCAAAGGTTATAAAGGCGCTGCAAAAGGTTACAAATGTTCCTGTTCAAATTGATTCGGCGGATGTTGAGGTTATTGAACAAGGTTTAAGATATATAAATGGAAAGGCAATTGTAAATTCCGTAAACGGAGAAGAAGAGGTGCTTAATAAAATACTTCCCGTAGTTAAAAAATATGGAGCAGCAGTTGTTGGCCTCACATTAGATGAAAAAGGAATACCAAACAATGCCCATGACAGATATTTAATTGCAGAAAAAATAGTGAAAAAGGCAGAATTTTATGGTATTCCAAGAGAAGATGTATATATTGATGCCCTTACCTTGACCTGTTCAGCTCAGCAGGAAGAGGTTGCAGAAACTATTAAGACATTAACAATGGTAAAGGAAAAGCTTGGTGTTAAAACTGTTCTTGGAGTTTCAAACATATCCTTTGGTATGCCAAACAGAAAGCTTATTAACGAAACATTTCTTGCCATAGCTTTGTCTCACGGTCTTGATTTGCCCATTATTAATCCTAATGATGAAGCAATGATGGATAAAATATATGCCTTTAATGTTCTTTATAATTACGACAAGGGTTCAACAGAATATATTAAAAGATATGGTGACAATAAAGAAACAGTTAAAGAAGTAAAATCAACCAAACAAACAACAGAGAGTAACCTTAAGGACTTGGTTATTAAGGGATTAAAGGACAATGCTGCTTCTGCAACAAAGGAGCTTTTACAAAATATTACAGAACTACAGGTTGTAAATGAATATTTAATTCCTGCATTAGACAAGGTGGGGGATGATTTTGAAAAGGGCACCATATTTCTGCCTCAGCTTATTCAGTCAGCAGAAACAGTGAAAGCCTCCTTCGAGGTGCTTAAGGAAAGCTTGAAGGGGAAAGATACTCAAGGCTTATCCAAAGGAAAAATAATTCTTGCCACTGTAAAAGGCGACATACATGATATTGGGAAAAATATTGTTAAAGTTATACTGGAAAATTATAATTATGATATAATAGACCTTGGCAAGGATGTACCTATAGAAAGAGTAGCAGAAGAGGCGGAAAAGTATCAAGATGAATCAATAATAGTGGGATTAAGCGCACTTATGACTACAACCATGAAAAGCATGGAAGAAACCATAAAAGAGCTTAAAACAAGAAACATTAAATGCACAACAGTGGTAGGCGGAGCCGTGCTAACCCCTCAATATGCCAAGAACATGGGTGCAGACTACTATGCTAAGGATGCAAAAGATGCCGTTGAAATTGCAAAAAAGGTTTTTGGATAGGAGAACAAATGGATTTTAATAATTGGATGAAGAATAAAATAAACAAGGTAGAATCTCATTTAAACAAATCAATAGAAGAAAAAGAAAATCCCCAAAAGTTGATTTATACAGCCATGAATTACAGCTTGCTCTCAGGCGGAAAAAGATTAAGACCTGTACTTTTATTGGCTTCCTATGAATTATTTAAGGAAAATGAAGAAGATGTATTGCCCTTTGCGTGTGCCATGGAAATGATTCATACATATTCTCTCATACATGATGATTTACCTGCCATGGACAACGATGATTACAGAAGAGGGAAGTTATCAAATCATAAGAAATTTGGAGAAGCTCAAGCCATATTAGCAGGAGATGGCTTGTTAAACAAAGCGTTTGAATGCGGCTTGGAAGCTGCATTAAATTCAGGGATCGATACAAAATGTGCGGTAAAAGCACTTCTTGAAATAGCTAAATCATCAGGCTCAGATGGTATGATAGGTGGTCAGGTTGTGGATATGTTTGGTCATCACAAGCTTAAGACGCTGGAAGAATTAAAATATATGTATGCCCTAAAAACAGGAGCAATAATTAAAAGCAGTATAGTTGCCGGGGCAATACTTGGAGGAGCTAATGAGCAGGAGTTAAGTGCTCTTGAAAGCTATGCAACAAAAATTGGTCTTGCATTCCAAATTGAAGACGACATATTAGACGTAACAAGTACATTAGAAAAGCTTGGGAAAAAAACAGGAAGCGATGCAGCTAATGACAAGGTAACATATTTATCCTTTGTATCCGTAGAACAAGCACAAGAAGAAGTGGCAAATCTTACAAAAGAAGCCATAAAAGATTTAAACCTTTTTGGTGACAAAGCCCAAAATCTCATTGAACTGGCAAATTATTTGACTAATAGAGACAAATAAAAGTGAACAATGAACAATGAAAAGTAATTAAAGAGGAGCTCCCTCTTGCTGTGCCCTCGGGATGACATACTGTCATCACGTATGACGGAAATTGTCATTCCGAGCGTAGCGAGGAATCTCCTCTTTTTATTTTATAATTCTTATCATCTATTTCTTAATCAACAAATCTGCCACATCATTTACATTTCCGGCACCCATGGTAATTATGATGTCCCCTTCTTTGGCAATTGATTTAATAATATCTGCTGCTGCCTGGAAGGATTCGGCATAATAGCCATCCTTGCCGTAATCATCTTTCAGTTTAGCTAAAATATCCTTGGAATGAATTTCACCTGTATTTACTTCTCTTGCTGCATATATGTCTAATAATATTGCTTCATGTGTGTGTGTTAAGGCTTCAGCAAAGCCATTTAATAGCTTTTTGGTTCTTGTGAATGTGTGAGGCTGAAACACTGTTATAACTTTTCCGACAGTATAGGAGTTAGCAGTTTTTAATGTTGCTATCATTTCAGAAGGATGATGAGCATAATCATCTATTACGCTGGCACCATTACATTGTCCCTTGTATTCATATCTCCTGTGGGTTCCCTTAAAATCAAACAAGCCATTTTTTATTGTGTCTAAATCAATTTCAAGAGATATGCAAGCAGCTGCTGCCGCCACCGAATTTAAAATATTGTGTTCTCCGAACACATTTAAATTAATTTCAGCTATTTTTTTGCCCCCATTCATTAAAGAATAGGATGGTGTTGGTGTTAATTTAATATTTTCAGGATAATAATCAGCTTTTGAGTCCCATCCAAATGTTATTACATTGCATTTCAAATTATTAAAAAGCTCCTTGTGGTTAACATTAACAATTAAATAACCATCTTCAGGTATTCTTTCAGCATATTCTACAAATGCGCTTTCAATATCATTTAAGTCCTTGTAATAATCTAAATGGTCTTCATCTATATTTAGTATTATTTCCATGGTAGGGTTAAATTTTAAGAAATTTCTTTTATATTCGCATGCTTCAGTAAGCATTAAATCATATGAGCCTCTAAGAAGGTTGCCTCCTAATGAATCCATTTCGCCTCCTAAAAATATGGTGGGCTTTAAATCAGTTTCAATTAATACGGAAGAAAGCATACCTGTGGTTGTGGTTTTGCCGTGAGTTCCTGAAACACAGATAGCATGTTCATAGTTTTTCATAATTAAACCAAGAAATTCTGCTCTATCCATTATGTTTAAATTAAGCTCCTCAGCCCTTGATAGTTCAGGATTGTCCTTTGAAATAGCAGATGTATAGACTACTAAATCAACATCTTGAGTAATATTTTTACTGTCATGATTTATGTATATGGTTGCGCCTAATGATTCAAGTTTTTTAGTCATATTTGAAGAGCTTCTGTCAGAACCTGATACCTTAACTCCTTCATCCATCATTAATTCTGCCAATGCGCTCATGCTTATTCCGCCGATTCCTATAAAATGTATAGATTTATATTTTTGCATAATATTCTCCTTGAATATTTTTATTCTGTATTCTTTATATAATAATATTATTCTTAAAACATGCAATTAACACTTTAAAATGCACATTATGAAAATTTCTTCCGGGTTTGTAAAATTAACATGTCATTATAACATGTCCCACTAAATTCTTCAATGATTTTCTAAAACCATTAATCTTAACATTGTTCTAATATTTACCATTAATCTGGAGCTTAAGTAAATCGTATTTAACAATATCAATTTAGCAACATAAAATAAATCATAATAATTATGAATATAAAGGAGTTTGCCATGATTTCATATAGTAGTGTTAATAATGTGAATACACCTGCAAAAAGGTCAGAATGTATAACAATTGGAAGATTAGCGCCGGATTTTATAGCTCTTTCCACTCAAGGTTATGTCAGGTTAAGTGATTACAAAGGCAAATGGCTGTTATTAGCCAGTAGTCCATATGCCTTTGGTGCAGTTTCAACTACTGAAATTATCAGTCTTGCACAAAATTATGAAGAGCTGAAAAAAAGAAATGTTGAAGTTCTTTCAATAACCACAGATAACTTGCCTGCTAACCTGGCTTGGATATATGAAATATATAAAAGTACAGGAATAGTCATTCCTTTTCCAATAATAGCAGATGCAGACTTATCAATTTCAGAATTGTATGGAATGCTAAATCCAGATCGATTGTATGGAGAAACGGTAAGAGATGCATTTATTATAAATCCATTTGGAAAAATTCGATCTATTTTATCACTTCCCGCATCAAATGGAAGAAGCGGCGAAGAATTGTTGCGAATAATTGATGCAATTCAGCTCACTGACCAATATAATCTTTATACACCTGCTGATTGGCATCCCGGGGATCCGACTTTATTGCCTGCACCAAACACGTTGGATGAAATTATTGCTAGGGTTAATACATCTGAAGTTTTAGGAATCAATTGCCCTTCTTGGTATGTGTGCTACACTGATGTGCCTTTGGGAACTCAAGAAGGGAATAATCCAACTACTTCTTGATTTTTATAACTAACAAATGTATAATTACAACGTTAGGTTAGCTGAATGATATGCCATACAAGAAAAGGTGACACACCCTTAGTAAGGGATAGTCTTTGCAGGTATAAGGAATGTCCCCAATTATATAAAAGGAAAAATATAAACATGAAGATTACAGTAAATAATTTAAAAGATACAGAAGAAATAGGAAAAATTATAAGCAGCTGTTTAGATAAAGGAACAGTTATTTGTTTGGACGGAGATTTAGGAGTGGGCAAGACCTCCTTAACTCAATTTATAGCAAGAGAATTTGGAGTAGAGGAGTATATAACAAGCCCCACTTTTACAATTATAAAGGAATATGAAGGGAAGCTTCCCTTCTATCATATGGATGTATACAGAATTGAATCAGAAGATGACATGTATGATTTAGGCTATGATGAATATATTTATTCTGAAGGAGTATCAATTATTGAATGGTCACATAAAATTGAAGGTATACTTCCAGAGGAAAGAATAAACATAGAAATAACTAGGCTTGGAGATACAAGCCGCCTTATTAACATAGAGGGCAAGGGAAAAATTTATGAAAAAATAACAAGGAGGCTAAAGAATTATGAAAGTACTGGCAATTGAATCTGCAACAATCACAGCTTCCTGTGCAGTTACAGATGATGGAATTTTACTTGGAGAGTATTCCTTAAGTCATAAAAAAACTCATTCAGAAAAACTAATGCCTTTAATAGAAGATTTAATGAAGGAATTAGAGCTTAAAATACAAGATATTGATGTTATTGCCATATCTGAAGGACCGGGTTCTTACACAGGCTTAAGAATAGGTGCTGCCATTGCTAAAAGTATGGCTTTTGCATGCAATATTCCCATAGCCAATATTCCTACAACAAAATCTCTGGCAGGAAATATATTTGATTTAGAAAAGTTGATTGTTCCTGTAATGGATGCAAAGGCAGGAAGAATATATACAGGCATTTACAGGTGGCAGGGTGAAACCCTTGAAACTGTGAAGGAGCAGTTTCCATGCCACATTGAAGAATTAATTGATATATTAAATGAATATAATGAAACAGCGATATTTAATGGTGATGGTTCAGTAAGCTATAAAAATATAATTGAAGAAAAACTACAAAAAAAGGCATATTTTGCACCCCAAAAGTTTAATTACTTAAATGCAGCAACCCTTGCAGCCATTGGAAGTAACATGGCATTAAATGATGAGCTTATTAGTGCATACAGTTTTAAGCCACAGTATTTAAGATTGTCCCAAGCTGAACGCAATAAAAAGTGAGGTATATATGATTATAAGAGGCATGCGTCATGAAGATTTACAGCAAATTGAGGAAATTGAAAGAGTGTGTTTTTCATTGCCATGGTCAAAAGATTCCTTTGAAAGAGAATTAGCAAATGAACTGGCCTATTATCAGGTTGC